>NZ_VCKZ01000255.1 GCF_005889745.1 Actinomadura geliboluensis | reverse complement strand
CCTCGGCCAGGTCCGGCGGCGCGCCGACCCGCTGCCGGACCTGGCCGAGGAGCGGCCCGCGCCCGCCCCCGCCCCCGAACCTGCGGAGCCGTCGGGCGACGGCACGATCGTCGTCGAGGGCCACCTCGTGGACGAGCCCGAGCCGGAACCCGAGCCCGCGGAGCCGCGCCGCGCCGTCCCGCCGCCCCGCGCCGACCCGAACCGCACCGAGAACCGGGGCGGCGCCATCTACGTCCTGCGCGAGGAGCCCGAGCTGGACGACTAGCGGCGGCGCCTCGGGCTGTAGGGGGCGCTCAGAGCAGGTGCCCGTACTCCTCCATCCAGCCGGGCGGCAGGTCGAGCTTCTTCTCGATCTTCGGGTAGTACTCGTCCTGGCACACCTGCCGGTCGGTGTGGGTGTTGGCGGCGTTGACGCAGTCCCAGTAGCCGCTGAACTCCGTCCGCAGGAAGACCGCCATCGCGACCATCACCAGCGACATGCCGAGGCCGATGGCGCCCATCACCATGCCGGGGAGGGCGCCGGGCACGGTGTCGCGGTTCGCGCGGGCCTGCCGGCGGGCCTTGATCCCGACGACGAGCGCGGCGACGCCGAGCACCAGGCCGAGCGGGTAGAAGAACAGCGCGGTCAGCAGCGCGATGCCGCCGAGCCACAGGGCCCGCACGCCGGCCTGCCGCGCCTGCGACGGCCCCGCGGGCGGCTCTCCCGCCGGCCGCCCGTCCGGGCGGTCCTCGGGACGGGCCTCGCGGCCCTGCTGCTCGCTCACTCTTCGTCTCCTCCTGGCCCGTGGGGTGGGGATCCGCCGACCGATTCGGGCGGATCTGCGGTGAAGCGGCGCCGAACCGGCCCGATAGGCTTCGTGGTGGCCGCACATCCCGTCAACGTTCACCGGGGAGTCATGGTGTCCGCCCGGCTCGTCGTCCTCGTCTCCGGCGCGGGGACCAACCTACAAGCGCTGCTCGACGCGTGCGCGGATCCAGCCTACGGTGCCGAAGTCGTGGCCGTGGGGGCGGACCGCCCCGGTATCGCCGGAACCGAGCGAGCGGAACGTGTGGGTTTGCCCACTTTTACGGTCTGCGTTCCGGATTTCCCGTCCCGCGAGGAGTGGGACGCGGCGCTGACCGCGGCCGTCGCCGCGCACGAGCCCGACCTCGTCGTCTCCGCCGGCTTCATGAAGATCCTCGGCCCCCGCTTCCTGGCCCGGTTCGGCGGCCGCACGGTCAACACCCATCCCGCGCTGCTGCCCTCGTTCCCCGGCGCGCACGCCGTACGGGACGCCCTGGCCTACGGCGTGAAGGTCACGGGCTGTACCGTTCACTTCGTCGACGAAGGCGTGGACACCGGACCCGTCATCGCCCAGGAGACCGTCCCCGTGGGCTGGCATGACGACGAAGACTCCCTGCACGAGCGCATCAAGCGGGTGGAGCGCCGGCTCCTCGTCGACGTCGTCGGACGCCTCGCCCGCGACGGCTGGACCGCGCGCGGCAGGCGGGTCTCGATGAAGTGCAGGACCTGTGGTGAATCTTCCGACGACCATGAGGGGAGCTCGGCCGGTGAGTCGGGTGGCGATTAAGCGCGCGCTGATCAGCGTGTACGACAAGACCGGGCTGGAGGAGCTGGCCCGCGGCCTCCACGAGGCGGGGGTGGAGCTCGTCTCGACCGGGTCGACGGCCGGCCGGATCTCCGCCGCCGGCGTCCCGGTGATGAAGGTGGAGAAGCTCACCGGCTTCCCCGAGTGCCTGGACGGCCGGGTCAAGACCCTGCACCCCAGGATCCACGCGGGGCTGCTCGCCGACCGCCGCAAGGAGGACCACCTCCAGCAGCTCGACGACCTCGCCGTGGAGCCGTTCGACCTGGTGGTCGCGAACCTGTACCCGTTCGCCGACACCGTCAACTCGGGCGCGAAGCCGGACGAGTGCGTCGAGCAGATCGACATCGGCGGCCCGACCATGGTCCGCGCCGCCGCGAAGAACCACGCGAGCGTCTCCGTCGTCGTCGACCCGTCCGCCTACGGGACGGTCCTGGACGCGGTGAAGGCCGGCGGCTTCACCCTGGAGGAGCGGCGCCGCCTCGCCGCGCTGGCGTTCGCGCACACCGCGTCCTACGACGTGGCCGTGGCCTCCTGGTTCGCGAGCGCCTACGCCCCCGACGAGACCGCCGCCGGCACCGGCTGGCCCGACTTCCTCGGCGCCACCTGGGAGCGCTCGAACACCCTCCGGTACGGCGAGAACCCGCACCAGCGCGCCGCCCTGTACCGCTCCCCGGGCGAGACCGGCCTGGCGGGCGCGGAGCAGCTGTACGGCAAGGAGATGTCCTACAACAACTACGTGGACACCGACGCCGCCCGCCGCGCCGCCTACGACTTCACCGAGCCCTGCGTCGCGATCATCAAGCACGCCAACCCGTGCGGCATCGCGGTCGGCGCCGACATCGCCGAGGCGCACCGCAAGGCGCACGCCTGCGACCCGGTGTCCGCCTACGGCGGCGTGATCGCGGCGAACCGCCCGGTCACCGCCGCGATGGCCCGGCAGGTCACCGAGAGCTTCGCCGAGGTCGTGATCGCCCCGTCCTTCGACGACGAGGCCGTCACCGTCCTGAAGGACCGGTTCAAGAACGTCCGGCTGCTGGTCTGCCCGGACGCCCCGGCCGGCGCGGTCGAGCACCGGCGCATCGACGGCGGCCTGCTGGTGCAGGGCGTCGACGCCGTGGACGCGCCCGGCGACGACCCGTCCACCTGGGAGCTGAAGACCGGCGCGGCCGTGGACGAGGCGACGCTGCGCGACCTGGCGTTCGCGTGGCGGGCGATCCGCTCGGTCAAGTCCAACGCGATCCTGCTGGCCGCGGACGGCGCGACCGTCGGCGTCGGCATGGGCCAGGTCAACCGGGTCGACTCCGCCAAGCTCGCGGTCGCGCGGGCCGGCGCGGAGCGCGCCGCGTCCGCGGTGGGCGCGTCCGACGCGTTCTTCCCGTTCCCGGACGGCCTGGAGGTGCTGACCGAGGCGGGCGTGAAGGCGATCGTCGAGCCCGGCGGGTCCGTCAACGACGACAAGGTCATCGAAGCGGCGGAGAAGGCGGGCATCAGCCTGTACTTCACCGGCGTTCGGCACTTCTTCCACTGACGCCTCCGGTGACCGGCGGTTCGCCCGGTGTGGCGCGGAACACGTGCCGCACCGGGTTTACCGCCGTCTTCTTTACTTTTTCCGGCGGGTAGCCTCGGCCCGGACCGCGCCCACACCCTCCCATGACCCCCGGCGCGGGCATTCCGTGTTGGAGGCGCGATGGACGTGCTGCTCGCCGCGATACTGCGCTCGGTGTACCTGGTCGAATCGCTGCTGATGGACTCCCGGCAGATGATCGGGCTGGCCGCCGCGTTCCTGGCCGCCCTGCTGGCCGCCCAGCTCGGCTGGCACGGCACCGACCGCGTCCTCGCCTGGCGCCAGCGCTCGGAGGACTAGCGCGGCCGCCGGCGCTCGAAGGACTGGCGCAGCCGCCGGCGCGTCGCTAGCGCAGCCTCGCCTTGAGCGCGGCCGTCGGCGCTTCGCTAGCGCAGCCTCGCCCTGAGCGCGGCCGCCGCGGCGGGCCAGTCGTCGTCCGTCATCCCGTACACGGCGGTGTCGCGGACCGACCCGTCCGGCCGGATCCGGTGCTTGCGGTGGACGCCCTCGAACGCCGCGCCGAGCCGTTCGATCGCCGCCCGCGACCGCGCGTTCCGGACGTGCGTGTGCCAGCCGACCCTGATCGCGCCCAGCTCGTCGAACGCCCGCCCGAGCAGGAGCAGCTTCGCCTCCGTGTTGACCCCCGTCCGCTGCCAGCGCGCGCCGAGCCAGGTGTGGCCGATGCACAGCCCCCGGTGGGACGGGGTGGCCTCGTAGTACGACGTCGTCCCGGCGACCTCTCCGGTCGCGGTGTCGATCTGGGCCCAGGGGAGCCGGACGCGGCGCTCGCAGTCGGCCAGGGCCCTTTCGACGAGCACGCCCATCTCCCCGGCCGTCGTCGGCTGCCGCTCGCTCAGCCAGGCCCACACCTCCGGGTCCTTCGACGCCTCGAACAGTCCCTCGGCGTGCGCCGGGGACAGCGGCTCCAGCCGCACGTACTGCCCGGTCAGGACGGGCCGTTCGAACCATGCGTCGCTCATGTGCACGACCGTAGAAGCCGGGGAAGGGGCACCGGCAGGGCCACTCGGCGCCGATTTCCACGTGCCACTCGACCGTTACCATGGGTTTTCACGCGACTGGCGCAGTCAAGGTGGATCACCACCGGGGAGCGAACGACAGTCCGGACACCGCGCGCCTGGGTGGACGGGACCGTGAGCCGGGCCCGGTCCCGCGGGCCCTACGGCGAGATCCACGCGGAGGAACGCATGACGGCACAGATTCTGGACGGCAAGGCCACGGCCGCCGAGATCCGCTCGAACCTCAAGGTGCGCGTCGAGGCGCTCCGCGACCGCGGCGTGTCCGTCGGGCTCGGCACCGTGCTGGTCGGCGACGACCCGGGCAGCCACTCCTACGTCAACATGAAGCACCGCGACTGCGCCGAGGTCGGCATCGAGAGCATCCGCCGCGACCTGCCCGCCACCGCCACCCAGGACGACGTGGAGCGGGCCGTCGCCGAGCTGAACGCCGACCCGGCCTGCACCGGCTACATCGTCCAGCTCCCGCTGCCGAAGGGCCTGGACGAGCAGCGCGTGCTGGAGCGCATCGACCCGGCCAAGGACGCCGACGGCCTGCACCCGACGAACCTGGGGCGGCTCGTGCTGATGCAGCCGGGCCCGCTGCCCTGCACGCCGAAGGGCATCATCGAGCTGCTGCGCCGCTTCGACGTCCCGATCAAGGGCGCCGAGGTCACCGTCGTCGGCCGCGGCATCACGGTCGGGCGGTCGCTCGGCCTGCTGCTGACCCGCCGCACCGAGAACGCCACCGTGACGCTCTGCCACACCGCCACCCGCGACCTCGCCGCGCACACCCGCAAGGCCGACATCGTCGTGGCCGCCGCCGGCGTCCCCGGCCTGATCACCGCCGACATGGTGAAGCCGGGCGCGGCCGTCCTCGACGTGGGCGTCTCCCGGGTGGACGGCAAGCTCGCCGGGGACGTCGCCGCCGACGTCCGCGACGTCGCCGGCTGGGTCGCGCCCAACCCCGGCGGCGTCGGCCCGATGACGCGCGCCATGCTGCTCGCGAACGTCGTCGAGGCCGCCGAGCAGAGCCTCTGACGCACTCTTCCGGGCACCGCAAGGGCCGCCGCCCCAGCACCGAGGCGGCGGCCCTCCGCACGTTTCCCGGCCGTGGCCGCGCCGTCACCTGCGCGGCCCGGCAGGGGGTCAAGCGATCGCCCTCATAATGCGCGCTGCCGGGAGGGCGACCGCGGGCTCAGCTCAACTGGCCCTCCGTCCCGCCGTGCTGGGCGCCGGACGGCCCGGCCCGTGGCCGTGCCCCGGCGCGCCGGGCCGGCGCGTCTCCCCGGTGGCCCGGACCCCGGGGACCCGGCCGTCCACCGGGGGGCGCCCCTGGTGCGGGACGTGCACCGGCGGCAGCGGGCGGACGAGGCCCATCGCGATGACCTCGTTGGCGAGCCGCGTGCGCCGGTTGGCGCCCTCGGGGATGCGGAACTTCTGGTAGAGGCGCAGCAGGTGCTGCTTGACGGCCGCCTCCGTGACGACCAGCTCGCCGGCGATGTCGCGCGCCGTGGCGGGGGCCACGAACGCCTCGTCGGACAGGGCGGGTCGGCACAGCGAGGTCAGCACGTCGACCTCGCGGCGGGTGAGCTCGGGCGCGACGGCGCGCCGCAGTTCGACGTCCGGGTCGACCTCCTCACGGGGGATGCCCCCCAACCGGCAGCGCGCCGTGCCGAAGCTCACGACGTCACCGTCCTCCAGCACACGACGGGCGATCGGCCGGCCGTTGACGCGCGTCCCGTTGCGGGACAGGCCCATGTCCACCACGTAGACGTACGGACCGCGTCGGACGATTTCTGCGTGCAAACGGGACACACTCGGGTCGTCGAGGCGTACGTCGACTCCTCTCCCTCTCCCGACCGTCGTAACGTCGGGGCGCAGCGGCATCACCAGCCCGCTGTCCTCGATCCGCATGAACGGCCCCTCCACGGCAGTCCTCCCAGCTAGTTAGCGACCCCTGTCTGCCGGGTTACCCGGGCGCCGTGCCGTCACACCCTCCTACTGGCGAGTAGCACCGATGGCGCAAGGGATTCCGGCCTCTCGGGCATCACCCGGGCACCATCCGTCCCACCCCTTTTCCCCGCTTCGGACGACAAGACGGACCGTTCCACCCAGGCGGCGCCCGCGAAGGAGTCGTCGATGGCACCGGTTCGGCGTTGGTGCGGCATCGGTGCGGTGCCGGCGCGGTGCCGGTGCGGTGCCGTCCGGTGCCGGCGCGAAGGCGTCCAGCGGCTCCCGCGAAGGCGTCCAGTGGCTCACGCGAAGGCGTTCCAGTGGCTCACGCGATGTCGTCCCCGGGCGCGATCGGCGATACCGTGAGGGCCATGAGCACTCAGGTGCACCGGCGCCGGCGGCGCGCGCCGCGCCGCGGGGGCGCCGCGCCGCACTGGCTGGCGCAGCTGCCGTACCTGCTCGTGCTCAGCGGGGTCGGCGCCGGCCTGACGCTGTGCGCCTTCAACTACTTCCGCAAGGGCTCCGGCCTGATGGCCGCCGCCCTGCTCATCGGCGCCCTCGCCCGGCTGCTGCTGCCCGAGTCGCAGCTCGGCCCGCTCGCCGTCCGCAGCCGCTCCGTCGACTGCTGGACGCTCGTGATCATGGGGGAGATGGTGGCGTTCGTCTCGCTGAGCGTCCCGCCGATGAACAAGACCGGCCTGTCCCTCGCGGGCGCGTTCGGCATCGTGATCGCGCTCACCGCCGCGGCCCGCGGCCTGCGCCTGCTCATCGCCGGCCGCCGCGCCGCGTCCGCCTCCGCCGCGTCCGCCTCCGCCGCGTCCGGCCCGCCCGGCGGTGCCCCGCCCGGGAACGGGCCGCCGTCCTGACGCGTCCGCGCAGGTGGAGGGCTGCCGAGCCAGGCCAGGTCTAGACCGCATGACCGGCTCGGCTAGCCTAGCCAGTTGAGCCTTACAAGGACTTGAGTCCTTTTCGTCCGGCGATCCCGGCGGCCCGAGACACCGCCATGCCCGCCGAGGATGGGAAGGCCTCGCCAGCTGGCCAGGTGTAGGAAAGGGACAGCAACAGCATGCCCAAGATCAAAGTAACGGGCCCGGTCGTCGAACTCGACGGCGACGAAATGACGCGGATCATCTGGAAATTCATCAAGGACCAGCTGATCCTGCCCTACCTCGATGTGGACCTGAAGTACTACGACCTGGGGATCGAGCACCGTGACGCCACGGACGACCAGGTCACCATCGACGCCGCGAACGCCATCAAGGAGCACGGCGTCGGCGTCAAGTGCGCCACCATCACCCCCGACGAGGCGCGCGTCGAGGAGTTCGGCCTGAAGAAGATGTGGCGGTCCCCGAACGGGACGATCCGCAACATCCTGGGCGGCGTGATCTTCCGCGAGCCGATCGTGGTCTCCAACATCCCGCGCCTGGTGCCCGGCTGGACCAAGCCGATCATCATCGGCCGCCACGCCCACGGCGACCAGTACAAGGCCACCGACTTCGTCGTCCCCGGCCCCGGCAAGGTGACGATCACCTACACCCCGTCCGACGAGGGCGAGCCGATGGAGTTCGAGATCGCGGACTTCCCCGGCGGCGGCGTGGCCATGGGCATGTACAACTACGACGACTCGATCCGCGACTTCGCCCGGACGAGCATGCGGTACGCGCTCAACCGCGAGATGCCGCTGTACATGTCCACGAAGAACACGATCCTCAAGGCCTACGACGGCCGGTTCAAGGACCTCTTCCAGGAGATCTACGAGACCGAGTTCAAGGCCGAGTTCGAGGCCAAGGGCCTCACCTACGAGCACCGCCTCATCGACGACATGGTCGCCGCGGCGCTCAAGTGGGAGGGCGGGTTCGTCTGGGCCGCCAAGAACTACGACGGCGACGTCCAGTCCGACACCCTCGCCCAGGGCTTCGGCTCCCTCGGCCTCATGACGTCCGTCCTCATGACCCCGGACGGCAAGACCGTCGAGGCCGAGGCCGCGCACGGCACGGTGACCCGGCACTACCGCCAGCACCAGCAGGGCAAGCCGACGTCGACCAACCCGATCGCGTCCATCTTCGCCTGGACCCGCGGCCTCGAGCACCGCGGCAAGCTCGACGGCAACAAGGAGCTCATCGGCTTCGCGCGCTCCCTCGAAGAGGTCTGCATCGAGACCGTCGAGCACGGCCAGATGACCAAGGACCTGGCCCTCCTGGTCGGGAACGACACGCCGTGGCTGACGACGCAGCAGTTCCTGGAGGCCCTCGACACGAACCTCCAGAAGAAGGTCAACGTCTAGCGATTGAATGATCGCTCTCCGTTAGACCGAGTGCGGAGTCGCTCCCCGCCCATGCGGGGATGAAGGCCGTCCCGGATCCGTCCGGGGCGGCCTTTCGCGCGGGAGGCATGCCGGGGGTGCACCTGCGCGCCGGCGGGTAGGGGACGCGCGATAGCCTGAGGCCGGAACTATCTCGACGGCGAGAGAAACCGCGGCGGCGCGGCTTCGGCGGTCGGGTACGAAGGATGGCCGCCTGAGCCCCGTCAGGTCACTGCAGGAGAAGAAGGACAATGACGCGCACCCCAGTCACCGTCACCGTTACCGGCGCCGCGGGCCAGATCGGCTACGCGCTGCTGTTCCGCATCGCGTCCGGGCACCTCCTCGGCGCGGACGTCCCCGTCCGCCTGCGCCTGCTGGAGATCCCGCAGGCGGTGAAGGCCGCCGAGGGCACCGCGATGGAGCTGGACGACTGCGCGTTCCCGCTGCTGTCCGGCATCGACATCTTCGACGACGCGACCAAGGCGTTCGAGGGCGCGAACGTCGCCCTGCTCGTCGGCGCCCGCCCGCGCACGAAGGGCATGGAGCGCGGCGACCTGCTGGAGGCCAACGGCGGCATCTTCAAGCCGCAGGGCGAGGCCATCAACGCGGGCGCCGCCGACGACGTGAAGGTCCTGGTGGTCGGCAACCCGGCCAACACCAACGCCCTGATCGCGCAGTCGCACGCGCCGGACGTCCCCGCCGAGCGCTTCACCGCGATGACGCGCCTCGACCACAACCGCGCGCTCGCCCAGCTCTCCAAGAAGGCCGGCGTGTCCGTCGCCGACATCAAGAAGATGACGATCTGGGGCAACCACTCCGCCACCCAGTACCCGGACATCTTCCACGCCGAGATCGGCGGGAAGAACGCCGCCGCGACGGTCAACGACCAGGCGTGGCTGGAGAACGACTTCATCCCGACCGTCGCCAAGCGCGGCGCCGCGATCATCGAGGCGCGCGGCGCGTCCTCGGCGGCGTCCGCCGCGTCCGCCGCGATCGACCACGTCCACACCTGGGTGAACGGCACCGCCGACGGCGACTGGACCTCCATGGCGGTCGTGTCGGACGGCTCCTACGGCGTCCCCGAGGGCCTCATCTCGTCCTTCCCGGTCACCACCAAGGACGGCAAGTGGGAGATCGTCCAGGGCCTGGAGATCGACGACTTCTCCCGCGCCCGGATCGACGCGTCCGTCAACGAGCTCTCCGAGGAGCGCGACGCCGTCCGCAAGCTCGGCCTCATCTGACCCGACTTCGCATCGACGAGCCCTGGCCGGATCCGGCCAGGGCTCGTCCCATGTAAGGACCCGATCTCTGACTGCCTCCGGGGCTTCAGTGCTCCTGAGGGCTTTGCTGGAATGGCAAGACTCCACGCCTGATCGTGGCTGGTTGGGAAGGCTGAAAGCGCGGTGACCGTCCGGCCGCCGCGCGTCCTCGATGAGAGGGAGTCACCATGCCGTCCACGACCGGCCGCAGGCGCCGCCGCGACACCCCGCCGCCCCGGACGGGAAGCAGCGAGGCCGAAGTCCTGCGCGGATTCCTCGACTACCTCCGCGCCTCGATCGCCGCGAAGGTCGACGGAGCCCCAGAACCGCAGGTGCGGACGGCCATGGTGCCGTCGGGGACGAACCTGATCGGCCTGCTCAACCATCTGACGCACGTGGAGCGCTCGCTCTTCCTAGGCGACGAGGTCACCGACTGGCAGGCGACGTTCAAGACGGTTGCCGGTGTGCCCGAGGTCGTCGCCGGCTACCGGGAGGCGGTCGACCGCGCGAACGAGGTGCTGGACGGCTGCACCGACCTCGCCGCACCGCTCCCGCGCCCCCGCCCGGGACGTCCCGCCCCGAGCGTCCGCTGGGCCCTGACCCACATGATCGAGGAGACTGGCCGCCACGCGGGCCACGCCGACATCCTCCGCGAGCTCGTGGACGGCACGACGGGCCGCTGACCGCGAGCCGCCGGGCTGACATGGATGCCGGCTCATCGCCAAGCTCGCCCGACTCCGGACCGCGGGTTCAGCGCGGCTCGCTCGCGCCCAGTCACACCGGAAGGTTCTGGCGCGTGGCTGATCCGCTAAGCGCAGACGGCGCCGCGCCCCGCTCCACGCAGTTGAACGAGACCTCGATGAGCAGTCCATCCAGGACGGGCAAGATGCAGGTCCCGCAACGCTATGGAGGAACGCTCGCGGAAGTGCAACGGCAAGGGCGTCGCAGCCATGTTTGCTCGAACGACTCTCCGAACTTCACCCCCATATTCGGCGGGACGAGTTCATTGCCGTTCACAGCTGGCCGTTGGCGACAGGACGTAGCAAGCTTCGCTTCACGCAGGACTTCATCGACGTTTAGAGGTCGAAGGCTGCGCCATCGATCAACGTTTGGACGACTCGGTCTCTTCTGGTGCCGGGAATTGTGGTGGGGGCGGCGCTGCGTACGGGGCCGCCCCTCCAAAGTCAAGGGCGCCTTCGGCGTCGCTTCGCGATGGGACTCCGTCCCACCCTTGACTTCGGAGCCTCTGCGGCCCCTGAGTGCAGCTTTCGTCGGGCAGGCTCCGCCTGCCCTCTGCCCGACGCGCCGCCCCCACCCCAACCAGAAACACACAACACACAAGTGCAGAACTTCAAATCGAAATGCCCGAAATGAGCCTTTCGAGAAAACAATCAAGGAAGCCCAAAAGAATCATGGAGGAATTTCGACTCGGAAGGGCGAAGTAGCGTCCGGCCGGATATCATAAGGGTATGAGTTCAATCGCGGTCGACCTCGATGCCGCGTCCACCATGGAATTGGTGAACGCGGCATCGGCGATCGCCGCCGAACTCGCCTCCCGCCCCGCCCCCGATTCGGCGGCGGCGTGCATGGAACTCACCGAAACCCTCGCCACCGCCACCGACCTAAATGAAGCCGCCCTCGCCAGGTTTATCGGCGTGGTGGACGGCGCGCGGGAGGTGCAGCGGTGGGGATTCCCCTCCACTCGATCCTGGCTGCGGTCCCGCCTGGGCATGCGCGAGTCCCGCGCCAAGGAACGGCTCACCCTGGCCCGCCAGCGCCACCGCCTGCCCGAGATGACCGAGCGGTGGACCGCCGGTGACCTGTCGGCCGGATATGCCGCCACCATCGCCGACGCGACCGCCCGACTCGACGACGATGACTGCGGCAAAGCCGAAGCCATCCTGCTGGGCATGGTCGACCAGGGCTTCTCCGCCGGGAAAGTCGCCAGCTTCGGCAAGCGGATCCGAGACGTCATCGCCGAACGCGACGGCACCGAGCAGGCCCCCGAGGACGCCCAACGCGGTTATGAGCGGTCGTGGGTCGATTCGACGCGTTCGCTGGACGGTGGCCGCTACATCAAGGGCTGGCTGAACGCCGAAGACGCCGCCATCTGGGACGGCACCCTCGGGCCGCTGGCCAAACCCGCCGGAACCGACGACCACCGCGACCTGTCCGAACGCACCGCCGCCGCACTCACCACCGTCCTGTCGGGCGGGCACAAGGCCACCAAGGTCACCGTCATCTGCGACCTGGACACCCTCACCGGCGGCACCACCCCGGCACGCCTCACCGACGGCACTCCCATCCCCGCCGCCCAAGCCCGCCGCATCGCGCTCAGCGCAGGGGTGTCTCCGCTCCTGCTCGGTCGGGGTAACACCCCGCTGTACCTGGGGCATCGGGTCCGGTTCGCCACCGCCCCGCAACGCCAGGTCCTGGAGACCCTGTACTCCACCTGCGCCGTCCAGGACTGCGAAGTACCCGGGACACTGTGCGAAGTCGACCACGTCAACGGCTGGGCCCTCGGCCGTAGCCCCACCGACATCGACCAACTCGCCCTCACCTGCGGCTGGCACAACCGCTACAAACACACCAACCCAGACCGCATCCACATCACCAAGACACCGGACGGCCGCTACACCTACCGCCTCCACCCACCCGGAATCAGAGCCCTTCCCGAACCCGGCCGCCCACCACCTTGGGCACAAGCCGCATGATCGACAGGACCCACACCCGGCCGTCCCACCAACACAGACCCGGGATCGCCCACCCCAGCCTGATGGCCTACCGCCCTGGCCTTAGGCCGCATGACCACACCCCACCCCAGACCCCCTGTCTCGTCGGCGCGGGTCTGGGGCCGTGGGCTAATCCTGACCACCTACCGCGCAGGCACAAGGCCGCGTGACCACAGGCGCGCGCTCGCACCCGACCGCTCCACCCCACGCGAACCCGACGGCACGTCGGCCCCGACCGCCTGCAGTGCTGGTCTTGGGCCGCATTGGTGGGCAGGCCCACGCTCTGAGCCCGGCCGCCACACCAGCAAGGGCCGAGGCCATCCGCCGTGCTGGGCCAACACCGTGTGATCGGCGGCGCGCCCGGCCCGTCCACCAACACGGACCGGGGGCCGTCTGCCGTGCTGGGCCAACGTCGTCTCTGTTGCAGGCTGCTGCACCCACATGTGGGCCCAAGGGCACATTCGCCGTGATCGCCCGCAGCGCTGGTCTTGGGCCGCTGGTGGACAGGTCCACGCTCTGAGCCCGGCTGTCGCACCAGCACGAGCCGAGGGCTGTCCGGCGCGCTAGGTGTACTTGGCCATGATCTTGGTGATACCTGACCGGTAGGTGTTTGATCAGCAAGAAGACCTCCGGGCGTGTGGAGTTTGCAGGCTTCACCAGCACCCGGTGGTCTCAGTGAGCCGTGCTAACGCCCGTTTGACGTTTCACGGCAGATGTCTGCTGGTTCGCCGTGTCGTGTTCGATGGCCGCCCGGTCGCGCACGTCGCGGTCGGGCTGGGGGTGTCGCGGTAGTGCGCGCATCGGTGGGTGGGTCGATACCGGCGTCAGGGATGGGACGGGCCGGCCGACCGGCGCAGCGGCCCCCGCACGTCCCCGTCCAAGACTGCGGCCCGGACCGAGGAGAGGGTGCTGGCGGCCCGCCTCGAACTGCGGCCCGGCCCCGACCACATCGCGGCGGCCACCGGGGTCCCGGCCCGCACAGTGACCCGGATCCTGCGCCGTCACCGCGTCCCGGTGCCGGCCGCCCGCGCCCCGGTCACCGGGCACCAGAACCGCGCGACCCGCCACAGTGGCCGCCGCTACGAACACCCCGAGCCGGGCGCGATGATCCACCTCGACGTCAAGAAGCTCGGCCGGATCCCCGACGGCGGCGCCCGGCGGGCGCACGGCCGCAGTGAGGCCGTCTGCGGCCGCGGTATCGGGTACGACCACGTCCACACCGCCATCGACGACCACACCCACCCGGCCTACGCCGAGGTGCTGCCTGATGACAAGGGCACCACCTGCGCGGCGTTCCCGACCCGGGCGGCGGCGTCCTTCACCGCCCACGGCATCACCCGCATCCACCGGGTGCCGACCGACAACCCCCGCAACCACCGCCACCCGGCCGCCTTCCAACAGGCCTGCACCGAACTGGGCGCCCGGCAGAAGTTCACCCGGCCCCGCTATCCAAACCCCGCTGTCCGTGGACCAACGGAAAAGCCGAACGCCTCAAC
>NZ_VCKZ01000025.1 GCF_005889745.1 Actinomadura geliboluensis | reverse complement strand
CCCGATCAGCGCGACCGGGAACGGGTCCGTCCTGACCGAGACCCCGCTGACCGGCCTGATCGTCGAGGACGGCCGGGTCGCGGGCGTCGAGGCGGGCGGCCGGAGGATCCGCGCCGCGCGGGGCGTGCTGCTGGCGGCGGGCGGGTTCGAGGCGTCCGCCGACCTGCGGGCGGCGCGCGGCGTGCCGGGCGGCGCCGGCTGGACGATGGCCCCGGACGGCGCGAACACCGGCGACGCGATCGAGGCGGCCGTGCGGATCGGCGCGGCCACCGGCCTGCTCGACCAGGCGTGGTTCTGCCCCGGCCTGCTCACCGCCGACGGGCGGCCCGCGTTCACGCTCGGGTTCCGGGGCGGGCTGATCGTGGACGGCTCGGGCCGCCGCTTCGCCAACGAGTCGCTCCCCTACGACCAGATGGGCCGGAAGATGGCCGCCGCCGAAGGACCGTTCCACCTGATCTTCGACGCACGGTCGGACGGGCTGCCCGCGATCTCCGTCCCGCCGCTGGCGGCCGACGAGCAGGTGGCGTCCGGCCGCTGGGTCCAGGCCGGCTCGATCGGCGACCTCGCCGCGAAGACCGGCCTGCCCGCCGACGCGCTGACCGCGACCGTCGAGCGCTTCAACGGCTTCGCCGCCCAGGGCGCCGACGACGACTTCCACCGCGGCGAGGACCCCTACGACCTGTACTTCTCCGGCGGGAGGCCGTGCGTCGTCGCCGTCGACCAGGCCCCGTACTTCGCGGCGGAGGTCGTGCTGAGCGACCTCGGGACGAAGGGCGGGCTGCGCACCGACGCCGACGCCCGCGTCCTGGACGGCGAGGGCCGCCCCATCCCCGGCCTCTACGCCGCCGGCAACACCAGTGCCTCGTTCACCGGCCCCGTCTACCCGGGGCCGGGCGTTCCGATCGGGTCGGCCATGGCGTTCGCCTACCGCGCCGTCCAGCACATCAGGAGGGACCACACGTGAAGATCATGGGAAGGGTCGCGGTCGCGGCCGTCACCTGCGCGGCGGCGGCCGGGATCGCCGCCGTCCCCGCGCAGGCGGCGCCCGCACAGCGCGGCAAGCTGCTGAGCAGCCGCCCGCTGGCGAACGCCGCGGCGCTGCCGAGCGCGTCCGCGAACCGCTTCGTCACCTACGTCTCCGAGGGCGTGGGCGGGAAGCCGATCACGGTGTCGGGCACGGTCGCCGTGCCGAAGGGCACCCCGCCGCCCGGCGGCTGGCCGGTGCTGAGCTGGGCGCACGGCACCACCGGCACCGCCGACCGGTGCGCGCCGTCCGCCGACACCGCGGACGGCCCGGCGCACGACTACCTGTCGGTCACCGAGCAGTACCTGGACAAGTGGGTCGCGAACGGGTTCGCGGTCGTCCAGACCGACTACGAGGGCCTCGGCACGCCCGGCGGGCACCCGTACATGCACGGCGCCAGCGAGGCCAACACCGTCACCGACATCGTCCGGGCCGCCCGCAAGGCCGACCACCGCATCGGACGCGACTGGTACGTGGCCGGGCACAGCCAGGGCGGCCAGGCGACGCTCTACACGGCGGCGGCCGCGCAGAAGCCCCGCGACGTGCGGCTGAAGGGCGCTGTGGCGATCGCGCCGGGCTCCCTGATGAGCCAGACCGCGCAGTACGTCAAGGCGCAGTACCCCGGCGCCGAGATCGCGCTGCCGTTCCTGTTCGTCCTGCTGAACGGGGCGAACGCGGCCGACCCGGCGTTCGTCCCCGAGGACCTGCTGACCGGCGACGCCGCCGCCGTCGCCAAGGCCGGCCGCACGGACGCGTGCCTGCTCCAGCTCAAGCAGCTCAGCAAGAACCTGGCGCTGGACAACGTGTTCCGCCCGGACGCCGACCTCACGCGTTTCGAGCGGTACTACGACTCGCAGGAGGCGCTCGGCCTGACCATCAAGGTCCCGACGCTGGTCGTCCAGGGCACCGCCGACCGCGAGGTCTCCCCCGCCGCGACGCAGAACATCGTCGGCGACCTCTGCAAGCGCTACGGGAGCATCGCCTACCGGCCGTTCGAGGGAGCCGACCACCGGGGCGCCATCCCGGCGTCCTTCGACGCGGCCCTGCGGTTCGCCAAGTCCGTCCAGAACGGCGAAACCCCGCCCACCACCTGCTGACCAGCACGGGCATCCAGACGGAAGCAGCATGTGAGGGCGCGCATGATGCGCGCCCTCACGGCGGTTTGACCGAATCCCGATCCTCCTCGGGTAGCGCGGGCGACCGGCACCGGTAACACAATGTGGTCGAACGCATTCACTGTGTATGCGGTGGTCTGCCGTCGCGCACACGATCGAGGAGGACCGAGCATGACCACATCGGGGCTCACCCGGACCTGCGCCGGCGTCGCCTGCGCGGCGGCGGTACTGATCGGGACGGCGCTCCCGCCGGAAGTGGCGTCCGCCGCGGAGAACCACCCCAAGACCCGGCAGAACACGCTCACCGCGATGCACGGTGAGGCCATGGCGCACGCGAGCTACCACTTCTACGCCGGACAGGCCGGTCACGAGCATCTGGGCGAGCCGCGCCGCCTGTTCACCGACGCCGCGCGTACCGAACTCCACGACCACTTCACCAAGGAGGCGCGCCTCATCCACTTCGTCCACGGTGACGCGGCGAACCTGCGCGAGAGCATCAAGGGCGAGCGGGAGGAGGCGACGCGCATGTACCCGCGCTTCGCCCGCGAGGCGCGGGCGGACGGGGACCACGACGCGGCCCGCCTGTTCACCGAGATCGCCGGCGACGAGCGGCGGCACGCCCGCGATTTCGCGAAGGCGCTCAACGCGATCACGCACCACGGCGGGCACATCCCCGCCGGGCAGAAGGCCGACCCCGTCCGGGTCGTCGCGGGCCGGCCGAAGGTCCGGTCGAAGCGGACGCTGCGCAACCTGGAGACCGCGATGCGCGGCGAGGCGTTCGCGAACGCGAAGTACACCCTGTACGCCGAGCACGCGAAGGCCCGCAACCCGAAGCTGGCCCGGCTGTTCCAGCGCGCCGCCGCGGTGGAGCTGACCGAGCACTTCGCCGGCGAGGCCGTACTCGCCGGGTTCGTCCACAACACCGCGGACAACCTGCGCCGGAGCATCGCCGGGGAGACCTACGAGGCCACGAAGATGTATCCGGGCTTCGCCCGCACCGCGCGGGCCGAGGGCGACCGGAAGGCCGCGCGGCTCTTCACGGAGATCGCCGGGGACGAGGCCGCGCACGCGCGGGCGTTCAAGCGGGCGCTCCGGCACCTGCACGACCGGCGCGGCGGCTCCTGACCCGCCTCTCCCTAACGGGCGTCCGGCGCACGCCGCCACCGGTGGCGTGCGCCGGATCTAGACCAGGTTGTCCTCGACCTTGAGGCCGAAGACGCCGCGGCCCCACATGGACAGGGCGTGCTCGACGTCGTTGGCCACGTGGACGCTGCCGGCGTGGGCGTCCCGCCAGGCGCGCTCGATGACGTTGCCGCGGTGCAGCGAGTTGCCGCCGGCGGTCTTGAACAGGATGTCGATCGCCTCGATCGCGCGCTCGGTGCCGCGGACCTGGTCGCGGCGGGCGCGCAGCCGCAGCTCCATCGGGATCTTCTCGTTGCGGGCCGCGTACTCGTGGATCTCCCGGACGTTCCGGTCGGTCTGCAGGATCGCGGCGTCGATCTCCGACGCGGCGCGCGCGACCGCGACCTGGGCATGCGGGTCCTCGACGAAGCGGCCGCCGCCGAGGCTGAGCCGGATACGGTCGCGCATCCTCGCCACGTAGTGGTCGTGGCAGCCGGCCGCCATGCCGATCACGCTGGCCGCGACGGTGCTGGTGAAGATCGTCCCGAACGGCATCCGGTACAGCGGGCCGGTGTTGACCTTGCGGCCCGGGTTGCGCAGCTGCGCCTGCTCGAAGTTGCGCATGGCCCGGTGGGACGGCACGAACGCCCGCTCCACCACGATGTCGTCGCTGGCGGTGCCGCGCAGGCCCATCGAGTCCCAGACCTCGCGGATCTCGTAGTCCTGCTTCGGGACGAGCACCGTCATGAAGTCGACCGGGCGGCCCTCCGCGCCGACGACGAGCGCGCCGAGCAGCGCCCACGAGACGAACTCGACGCCGGACGAGAACGACCAGCGGCCGGTCAGCTCGTAGCCGCCGTCGACCGGGGTGAGCCGGCCGATCGGCGCGTAGGACGAGGAGACGAGGGTGTCGGGCCCGGCCCCCCACACCTCGCGCTGCGCCTCGTCGGCGAACAGGCCGAGGTGCCAGGAGTGGACGCCGAGGATCGCGGCGACCCAGCCGGTCGACCCGCACGCGCCGGAGATCTCCCGGACCACCTCGTAGAAGGCCACCGGGTCGCCCTCGGCGCCGCCGTACCGGGCGGGCTGCAGCATCCGGAACACCCCGGCGGCGGTCAGCTCGCGGATCGTCTCGGCGGGGATGCCCCCCTTCTCGTCCACGGACCGGGCCCGCTCGGCGATGCCCGGCAGCAGCTCGCGCACGGCGTCCAGGACCTCGTTGCTCATCCCTGCTCCCGTCTTCCTGATACGGCTTCTGCAGGAGACCATGCTGCCGTGCCGCCGCGAGGGCGGGCGTCCCGGCCACCGGGACTCACCGGCCGGGACGGTGACCTGCGACCTAACGTTCGATTTACCCAGCCATCGCCGAAGGGATGATCCACGTGACCGCAACCGAGTCGGACGCCGTCCGCGCCATCGAGGCGGAGGCGATCTCCCGCCGTTTCGCCCGGGGATGGCACTGCCTCGGGCTGGCCGAGACCTTCAAGGACGGCAAGCCCCACACGGTCCACGCGTTCGGCCAGAAGCTCGTCGTGTTCACCGGTGAGGACGGGAAGACCAACGTCCTGGACGGCTACTGCCGGCACATGGGCGGCGACCTGTCCCAGGGCACCGTCAAGGGCAACGAGATCGCCTGCCCCTTCCACGACTGGCGCTGGGGCGGCGACGGGCGCTGCAAGAAGATCCCGTACTCGCGCCGCGTCCCGCTGCGCGCCCGCACCGCCGCGTGGCCGACGATGGAGCAGGACAAGCTGCTGTTCGTCTGGAACGACCCGGAGGGCAACCAGCCCCCGGCGGACGTCACGATCCCGGTGATCGAGGGCGCGACCCGCGACGACTGGACCGACTGGCGCTGGACGGAGCAGGTGGTCCACACCAACGCCCGCGAGGTCATCGACAACGTGGTCGACATGGCCCACTTCTTCTACATCCACCAGTCGTTCCCGACGTACTTCAAGAACATCTTCGAGGGCCAGACCGCCACGCAGATCATGAAGGGCGTGACCCGGGAGGACTCCCGCCGCAGGCGCGAGGGCTCCGGCGGCGGCGGGCCGCGGATGCTCGGCAACACCTCCGTGGCGTCCTACCACGGCCCCTCCTTCATGATCGACGAGCTGACGTACCACTACGAGGGGTACGACCTGAACTCGGTCCTGATCAACTGCCACTACCCGATCGACGAGAACTCGTTCTCGCTGCACTCGGGGATCATCGTCCAGCACAGCGACGCCCTCCCGCCGGAGGCGGCCGAGGCGACCGCGCAGAAGCTGTCGGAGTTCATCCTGATCGGCTTCCAGCAGGACGTCGAGATCTGGAAGAACAAGACCCGCATCGACAACCCGCTGCTGTGCGAGGAGGACGGCCCCGTCTACCAGCTGCGCCGCTGGTACGAGCAGTTCTACGTGGACGTCGCCGACGTCAAGCCGGAGATGACCGACCGGTTCGAGTTCGAGATCGACACGACCCGTCCGGTGGAGTCGTGGAAGAAGGAGGTCGAGGAGAACCTCGCGCGCCTGGACGCCGAGGGGGCCTCGGCGTGACGACACGCCAGGACGAGCGCCTCCTGGACGGCCCGCTGGTGCCCGTCTCCTGCCGCCGCTGCGCCGCGGAGGTGCTGGTGCGCAAGTCGAGCTGGGAGCAGACGAGCATCCAGTGGAACGCCGCCGCGCGGGCCGCGTGCGTGAACCTCGCCGAGGACCCGCACGAGACCTGCCCGGCGCTGCGCTCGGCGATCCAGGAGGCGGCGCTGACCGGCGCCGTCCAGGTGGTCGAGTGACCGGACGGCTGGCCGGCCGCGTCGCGGTCGTGACGGGCGCGGGCGACGGCATCGGACGCGGCGTGGCGCGCCGCTTCGCCGCCGAGGGCGCCCGCGTCCTGGTGGCGGAGCTGAACGCCGGCAGCGGCGCGGCGGTGGCGCGCGAACTGGCCGCGGAGTTCGGCGCCGAGGCGCGGTTCGTCCGGACGGACGTGACCGACAAGGCGCAGGTCCACGGCATGGTCGCGGCGGCCGTCGAGGCGTGGGGCTCGGTCGACGTCCTGGTCAACAACGCCTGGGGCGCCGGCACGGTGAGCCGCGTCGAGACCAAGACCGACGAGCAGCTCGCCCGCGGCTTCGCGATGGGCTACTACGGCCCGCTGTGGGCGATGCAGGCCGCGTTCCCCCACATGAAGGCGCGCGGGTGGGGGCGCGTCATCAACATGTGCTCGCTGAACGGGGTCAACGCCCACATGGGGACCCTGGAGTACAACTCGGCCAAGGAGGCCCTCCGGACGCTGACGCGCACCGCCGCCCGCGAGTGGGCGCCGACGGGCGTCGTCGTCAACGCGATCTGCCCGGGCGCCAAGAGCGCGGCGTTCCGGCGGATGGCGTCCGAGCACCCGGAGATCGAGGCCGCGGCCGACCGCGCCAACCCGATGGGCCGCCTCGGCGACCCGGAGACCGACATCGCGCCGGTGGCGGTGTTCCTCGCGTCCGAGGACGCCCGCTACCTGACCGGCAACACCCTGTTCGCGGACGGCGGCGCGCACGTCAACGGCGTCGCCTGGACCCCGGACCTGGACGGAGAGCAATGATCGACACCTATGGCCCGTGGGCCGTCATCGCCGGCGGCTCGGAGGGGGTCGGCGCCGCGTTCGCACACCGCCTCGCCGACGCGGGCCTGAACCTCGTGCTGATCGCCCGCAAGCCGGGCCCGCTGGCGGAGACCGCCGCCGCGGTCCGGGCGAAGGGGGTGGAGGTCCGCACGGTGGAGCTGGACCTGATCTCCCCCGACCCGCTGAAGAAGGTCCGCGAGGTCACCGACGGCCTGGACGTCGGCCTGATGATCTTCAACGCGGGCGCGAACAGCTACGGCCACGAGTTCGTCACCGGCGACCTGGAGCGCTTCCAGGGCGTCATCGACCTGAACATCACCGCGCAGCTCGCGTTCACCCACCACTTCGGCGCCCTGATGAAGGAGCGGGGCCGCGGCGGCCTGCTGCTCGTCGGCTCCCTCGCCGGGTACATGGGGCAGGCGCAGATCAGCATCTACTCCGCCGTCAAGGCGTTCGGCCGCGTCTTCGCCGAGGGCCTGTGGCTGGAGATGCGCGAGCACGGGGTGGACGTCCTGGAGCTCGTCCTCGGCGTGACCCGCACCCCGGCGATGGAACGCGCCGGCCTCAACATGGACATGCCGGGCCTGAACGTCGCCGAGCCCGACGACATCGCCCGCGAGGGCCTGGAGCACCTGAAGGACGGCCCGGTCTGGGTCGCGGGCGGCAACTACGAGGCGGCGCGGAAGCGGGCGGGCTTCCCCCGCGACCGCAAGGTCCTCGGCGCCCACGAGGCGATGAAGCGGATGCTGCCCGACCCGTCCTAACCACCTTCGACGTGCGCCTCGTAGAGGCGTTTGAGCAGCCGGTTCAGCTGCAGGCGGTCATCGCGGCCCAGGGGTTCCAGGAAGTCCTCCTGCTCCTGGGCCGCTCTGCTCGCGAGGTCCCGGACGAGGGCCGTCCCCTCCTCGGTGAGCGCGATGAGGCGGCGCCGGCGGTCGGTGGCGTCGGTCCGGCGCTCGATGAGGCGCCTGCGGGACAGCGGGTCGAGGACGGCGACGATGTTGCGCGCGTCCACGGCGACGAGTTCGGCGAGTCGCCGCTGGCCCGTCGAGCCGCGTTCGTCGAGGGTGAAGAGGACCGCGTACTGGCCTTGCGTCAGGTCATGGGCGGCCAGGAAGGCCGTCCATGAGCGGGCCGTGAGCGACCCCACGCGGGCCAGCAGGAACCCGGTTCCACGTTCGTAGCGAGGGCCGTCCACGGCGTCCATCATATTCGACATGATGCATGTGCTCTGATAGACATGAATCATGTCTATTATCTCGGTGGACGGCCGGTCGCTGCATGTCGAGGAGTCGGGAGACCCGTCCGGGCGGCCCTACCTGTTCCTGCACGGCTGGCCCGAGTCGTGGCGGACGTGGAAGCCCCTGATGGACGCCGCCCCGCCCGACGCGCGCGTCATCGCCCTCGACCTGCCCGGCATCGGCGGCTCGACGGGCGGCGCGGACGGGTCGAAGGCGGGGCTGGCGTCCGTGGTGCACGCCCTGGTCGAGCAACTGTCCCTGACCGATCTCACACTGGTCGGGCACGACGCCGGGGGAATGGTCGCCTACGCGTACCTGCGCCGGTATCCCGTGGCCCGCGCGGTCATCATGAACACGGTGATCCCCGGGGTCGACCCGTGGAGCGACGTCCTGCGGAACCCGTACATCTGGCACTTCGGGCTGAACTCGGTCCCCTCCCTGCCCGAGACCCTCGTGCGCGGGCGGCAGGCCGAGTACTTCGACTACTTCTACGACGTGCTGTCGGTGGACCCGTCCAGGATCACCCCCGAGTCGCGCGCCGCCCACGTCGCCGCCTACGAGAGCGACACCGCGCTGACGGCCGGTTTCGACCTCTACCGGGCCTTCGCAAAGGACGCCGGGGACAACGCCGCGCTCACCGAGCCGACCACGACACCCGTCCTCTACCTGCGAGGCGACGGCGAGCACGGCGCCATGCCGGGCTACGCGGCCGGCTTCCGCAAGGCCGGAATCGAGAACCTGACGACCGCGATCATCGAGGACGCGGGCCATTTCGCCCAGGAGGAGCAGCCGGACCAGGTGTGGGCGCTCATCGCCGCCTTCGCCGGCGGGCCGGAGTGAGGGTCAGCCCCGCCGCAGCCCGGCCATGATCGCTCGGAGCACGCCGGCCGCCTCGTCCCGGGCCCGGGCCGGGTCGGGGGCGGCCCCGGCGGTCATGGCCGCCTCGCACAGCGCGCTGAACAGCAGGCGCGTGAGCATGTCGATCGCGTCGACCGCGAGTTCGCCGGCCGCCGCCAGATCCTTCAGGAGCGCGCGGACGGCGGACAGCCCCAGTTCCGCGTCGAGCTCCCGGCACCGTTCGACGCCCAGCGCCGCCGGGGCCTGCTGCAGCAGGGAGCGGTGCGCGGCATCGGCGACCGTCCCGTCCATGTAGGCGTCCAGGGCGGCCATGAGCCGCTCCCACGGGGTGTCGTGCCGGGCCGCCGCCGCGGCGACCGCCTCCACCAGCCGGTGCTGGCCCTCGGTGAACACCGCCTCGAACAGGTGGGCCTTGTCGGTGAAGTGGTAGTACACCGACCCCTTGCCGACGCGCGCCGCCTCGGCGACGTCGTCGATCGTGGCGGTCGCGAAGCCCCGCTCGGTGAACAGCTCCCGCGCGGCCTGGAGCACCGCGCCCCGGGTGAGTTCCCTGTATTCGGCACGGCGGCTCTTGACGGACATGCCGACCAGATTACAGTCTTCGACCATGAGTCAGTTTTCGACTGTCAGTCATGAAGAGCTGGAGACGGTCGCGGGCTCCGGCACGTTCGTCCCGCACGACCGGCCCGAGCGGCTCACCGGACTGCTCGCCGGCTTCCTCTCGCGAAGGGCGGCCCGATGACGCCGGACGAGTTCCCCGCCGTCTTCGCCGAGGGCTGGGCGCTGCCCAAGCCGGACGCGTTCCTCGGCCATTTCCGGCCGCTCATCCACGGCGAGGCGGTCTTCACCCAGCCGATGTTCCCCGACGCGCACGGGCTCGCCGAGGTCGAGCGCATGTTCCGGCGGCTGTTCGCCCTGTTCCCCGACATGGACCTGACCGTCCGGACCAGCGCGGTGCAGGGCGGCACCGTGTTCATCGAGTCGGACTGCGCCGCGACCCTCGGGCGAAAGCCCGTCCGTTTTCGGGTCTGCGACCGGTTCGCGCTCGCCGACGGGACGATCCGGGCCCGCGCCTCCTACTCCGATCCGCTTCCCGTCCTGCTCACCGGTATCCGCCGCCCGTCCTGCTGGCCGCGACTGCTCCGCTCCCGCACGGCTTGACCTCAAGATCGGTTGAGGTCTTAGCGTCGTCCCTGATCACTGATGAAGGGGGACGTCATGAAGGCGATGGGATTCGACGAGCCGGGCGGGCCGGACGTGCTGAGGCCGCTGGAGCTGCCGGCGCCCGAGCCGGGACCGGGCGAGGTGCGGGTCCGGGTGCGGGCCGCCGGGGTGCAGCCCTACGACCTGGCCATCCGGGAGGGATGGACGCCGCCCGGGACGCCGGAGGGCTTTCCGCGCGTCCCCGGCAACGAGTTCGCGGGCGTGGTGGACGAGGTGGGCGCGGGCGTCGCCACCGTCCGGCCGGGCGAGGAGGTGCTGGGCTTCTGCCGTCTCACCGCCTACGCCGAGTACGTCGTCGTCCCGGCCGACGCGGTGACGGCCAAGCCCGCGAGCATGCCGTGGGACGTGGCGGGCGGCTTCCCGGCCGCCGTCATGACTCCGCACATCGCGCTGGAGGAGATGGCGATCGGGGAGGGCGACACCCTGCTCGTCCACGCTGCGGCGGGCGGTGTCGGGACGGTCGCCGTCCAGCTCGCCCGCATCGCCGGCGCGACGGTCATCGGGACCGCCCGCGAGGCCAACCACGACTACCTCCGCTCGCTCGGCGCGATCCCCGTCACCTACGGGGACGGGCTGGAGGAGCGCGTGCGCGCCCTGGCGCCGGACGGCGCGGACGCCGCCCTGGACGGCGCCGGCGGCGATGCCCTGGACGTGTCGCTCGACCTGGTCAAGGACCGGACCCGCATCTTCACGCTGGTCGACCACGCGCGCGCCGCCGACCTCGGCGTGCGGACGATCCCGCCCACGAAGCGGTCGGTGCTCCGCATCGCCGAGGCCGCGCGCTTCTACGACGAGGGCCGCCTGTGCATCCACGTGCGGGCGTCCTTCCCGCTGGAGCGTGCCGCCGACGCGCACCGCGAGGTCGCCACCGGCCACGGCCGCGGCAAGGTCGTCCTGCTGACCTGACCGGCGGCACAGGTCCGTGGTCAGCCGTCGTCCTCGACACGGGTCATGCCGAACCGGCCGGACGCCTCCAGGTCGCGGTAGGCGGCCACCTCGCGGCGCCGCGTGTTCTCAAGCGAGCCGACGGGCTCCGGCAGCGTGGCGTCCTCGTCCTGGACGAGCGCGGAGCAGCGGTCGAGGAACTCCGTCCAGGTCGGGGTCCTCGTTGACGACGCGGTAGCCGAGGGCATCGATCGGGCTCGTGGATCGCCCTCAGGCCCTCGGCCAGGCCGGCGCCGAGTCCCGCGACCGCCGGGCGGAGAACGCGCCGTGCCCGGTGACGAGCCAGGGCGGATCGGCGTCGGCGCGGGCGTCCACCACCTGCACGGTGTGGACGCCGCCGACGCGCCGCACCGCCGCGACCTCCCCCGCGAACCGCCGCTTCCACAAGGGCGAGCGGATGCTCGCCGGACGGGAGGGGCCTCTCAGGTCAGTTCGTAGGTGCCGTCGCGGTACTCGTAGACGGGGTCGGGGGTGTTCCAGGCCGCGTCGCGGAGGGTGCGTTTGATGACCTTGTTGGTGGGGGTGCGGGGCAGGGCGTCCACGAGGCGGATGTAGCGGGGCGTCCACTTCGTGCCCAGGTCCGGTTGGGCCGCCAGGAAGGCGGTGAAGGACGCGGGGTCGAAGGTGCGGCCCTCGGCGAGCGTCACGGCGGCCATCACCTGGTCGCCCACGTGCGCGTCCGGGACGGCGTAGACGGCGACGTCGGTGAAGGGCTCGTAGCGGGCCAGGAGGCGTTCGACGGGGGCGGCGGCGAAGTTCTCGCCGTCCACGCGCAGCCATTCGTCGTCGCGGCCGGCGAAGTACCAGTAGCCGTCCTCGTCGCGGTAGGCGAGGTCGCCCGACCAGGTCCAGCCGTTGCGGACGCGCCGCGCCGTCGCCTCCGGGTTGTTGTAGTAGCCCTCGAACTTGCCGGCGCCGTTGGTGTCGACGATCTCGCCGATGGCCTCCGCGGCGTTGAGCAGCGTGCCGTTCTCGTCGAACTTGGCGCGCGGGCATTCCTGGAGCGTGTCCGGGTCGATGACGAGGGTCCCGGCCTCGGCGACGCCCAGCGAGCCCCGGGGCGTGCCCGGGACGCGGTTCAGCCGGATCTCGCCCTCGCTGGACCCGTAGGAGTCGATGACCCTGCAGCCGAAGCGGCGCGCGAACTCGGCGATGTCGCGCTCGTTCGCCTCGTTGCCGAACGCGATGCGCAGCGGGTTGTCGGCGTCGTCCGGCCGCTCCGGGGTGGCCAGGATGTAGTTGAGGGGCTTGCCGACGTAGTTGAAGAACGTGACGCCGTGGCGGCGGACGTCCGGCAGGAAGCCCGAGGCGGAGAACTTGCGGCGCAGCACGATGCGGCCGCCCGTCGCGACGGCGGGCGCGATCCCGGCCATCAGGGCGTTCGAGTGGAACATCGGCATGACGACGTAGAAGACGTCGTCGCGGGTGAGCGCGCGGCGGTCGCGCTGCTGGACGGCGATCCGGCCGAGCCTGCCCTGCGAGCAGATGACGGCCTTGGGCGCCGAGGTCGTGCCGGAGGTGAAGACCAGCGAGAAGATCGTCTCCGGGGAGACGGTGACGGGCGGCGCGGGCTCGGCGGCGGCCAGGGCGTCGCGGTAGCCGGGGGTGTCGACGGTGAGCGTCCGAATGTCGGCGAGGCCGTCCAGCAGTGGCGCGCGGGACGTCTCGGTGACCAGCAGCCCGCAGTCGGTGTGCGCGATGTCGCGGGCCAGTTCGGCGCCCCGGCGGGTCGGGTTCAGCTCGACGACCGGGATCCCGGCGAGCGCCAGGCCGAGCAGCCAGAACAGGTGCTCGGGGCCGTTCTCCAGGAACAGCCCGGCGTGGCCGCGCAGCCCGCGGACGAGCCCCGCGCGGCGCCGGGACTCGGCGACGACCTCACGCCACGTCCAGGACGCGTCCTCGAAGGCCAGGGCCGTGCGGTCGTCGCCGGCGCGGGCCGCGACCAGCTCCGCGAACGCGGTCTCGCGGCCCGGGCGGTCGTCGCCCAGGACGGCGGTCTTCTCCTGTTCCACGCCGACCACGGTGGCCACCGCGGGCACCGACTGTGATCCAGATCCCACTCAGCGGGACCGGGGGTGCACCCGATGCGGACTGCCCTGTTTATGTCGTTCCGGCCCGACATAAAGGCAGCAGGAGGACCGTGAAGACTTCCGGGAAGAGCCGCCGCGCCGCCGGGCTCCTCGCCGTCGCGGTGATGGCGTCGGCGTGCGCGTGGCAGAGCGGCGGCGAGGGCCGGGACGCCGGCGCCGGGAAGCCCGCCGAGTACAGGGTCGGCATGATCGGCGACGCCGGGGGCGGGCGGCCCGCCGAGGGCGGCACGATGACGTTCGCGGCCTACGCCGAGGCCGGGCTGCTCGACCCCGCCGAGACGATCGTCGCGGGATCGACGGGCGGCGTCGAGATGGCCGCCATCTACGACGTGCTCATGCGCTGGGACGGCAAGACCGGCGAACTCCACCCGCAACTCGCCAAGGACCTGAAGGCGAACGGCGACGCCACCGAGTTCACGCTCAGCCTCCGCGACGGTGTCACGTTCAGCGACGGGACGCCGCTGGACGCGCAGGCCGTCAAGTGGAGCATCGAGCGCTACGTCAAGAAGGGCGCCGACGAAGCGGCGCTCTGGAAGAACAACGTCACGGCCGTCGAGACCCCCGACGACCTGACCGTGGTGTTCAAGCTCGCCCACAAGTGGCCGACGTTCCCGTTCATGCTCACCACCGGGCCCGGGATGATCGTCGCGAAGTCGTCCGACGCGAAGGGGAAGTTCACCCCGGTCGGCGCGGGCGCGTTCACGTTCGAGAGCTACAAGCCGAAGGAAGAGACCGTCCTGAAGGCGCGGGCCGGCTACTGGGACGGCAAGCCGCACCTGGACCGCGTCCGGATGGTCTACGTCGACGACCCGAACGCCGCGCTCGACACTCTGAACACCGAGCGGATCCAGTCGGCGTTCCTGCGGGACCCGGTCGTCGTCCAGAAGGCGCTGAAGGACGGCAAGCACGGCTACCTGAGCATGGTCGCGCTCGGCAACGTCGCCGTCATCAACGCGACCCCCGGGCATCCGGGCGCCGACCCGCGCGTCCGCAAGGCCATGCACTACGCGATGCAGCCCGAGGTCATCTACCGGCGCGCCTATCCGGGGACGGGCCTCGCGAGCAACGCGCTCTTCCCCGAGTTCTCGGTCTGGCACACCGGCGTCAAGCCGCTCCCCTACGACCCGGACAAGGCCCGGGAGCTGCTCAAGCAGGCGAAGGCCGACGGCTACGACGGCAAGGTCACCTGGCTGGACGCGCAGGACCCCGCGTCCCGCACGACGGCCCTCGCCGCCAAGGCGATGCTGGAGAACGTCGGCTTCGACGTCGAACTCGACCTGGTCCGCTCGATCGCCGACCAGATCACGAAGGTGTCGGTCCGCAAGGGCTACGACGTGTCCGGCTGGGGCATCAGCTGGCGCGAGGCGGGCCCGTTCGGCCGCATGTACGCGACGCTGCACGGCAAGGGCAACCTCACGGTCGGGATGCCGACGACGCCGAAGATGTCCGCGCTGATCGAGGAACTGCGGGGCGCCGCGTCGCTGGAGGACCAGCGCGCCGTCATGGGCCGCGTCCAGGAGCAGTGGAACGAGGACGTCCCCGCGCTGGTGTTCGGCCCGCAACCCGAACTCGTCGCCTGGACGGACGACGTCCACGGCGTCGTCGGCACCGTCAACAGCATGGTCCTGCTGGACGACGCATGGCTCGCGAAGGGCTAGGGGGACGAGATGGCGCGTGATCTTGTGCGGCGGCTCGTCGAGCTGGTGCTGGTCCTGCTGATCGTGAGCATGGGCACGTTCGCGCTGGTGGACCTGATGCCGGGCGACCCCGCGGTGGTGGTGCTCGGCGAGGGCCACACGGCGGCGGAGTACGCGGCGCAGCGGGAGGCGATGGGGCTGACCGACCCGCTGCCCGTCCGGTACGGGACGTGGCTCGGGGACGCGCTGACCGGCGACCTCGGCACCTCGTTCGTCCCGCCGAACGGCGAGGTCGCCGACCGGGTCGCGGCGGCGCTGCCGGTGAGCGCCGAGCTGGCGGTCCTCGCGATGCTGATGGCGCTGCTGCTGGCGGTGCCGCTGGCGATGTGGTCGGCGTACCGGGCCGGCGGCCTGGTCGACCGGATCGTCAGCGCCGGGACGTTCGGGATCCTGTCGGTGCCGAGCTTCCTCGCCGGCATGCTGCTGATCGCGCTGTTCGCCGAGCGGCTCGGCTGGTTCCCCCGGCTGGAGTGGGCGCGGCTCGGCGACGGGATCGGCGACAACCTCTACCACGCGTTCCTCCCGGCGCTGACGATCGCGCTGATGGAGACGGCGACGTTCACCCGCGTGCTGCGCGGCGACCTCATCACGACGCTGCAGGAGGACTTCATCCTGTCGGCGAAGGCGAAGGGGATGACGCCGGTCCACGTGCTGGTCAGGGACGCGCTGCGCCCCTCGTCGTTCTCGCTGATCACGCTGATGGGGATCAGCCTGGGCCGGCTCATCGGCAGCACGGTGATCGTGGAGTACCTGTTCGCGCTGCCCGGCATGGGCACGCTGATCATCGGCGCGGCGGACGCCGGCGACGTGCCGATGGTGCAGGGCGCGGTGCTCGTGATCGCGCTGATCTACGTGCTGGTGAACGCGCTGATCGATCTGTCCTACGGCCGGCTCGACCCACGAATCAGGCGGGCACATGTCTGACATCTCCGTAGCGCCGGCCGCGTCGCGGCCGGCGGGCCGCTGGTGGGGCGGGGCCCTGGCCGCCGCAGGGCTCGCCGTGTTCGGGCTGTCGGTGACGGTCCTCGCGGGCGACGGCTGGACGCAGGCCGCCGCGGTCGTCGCGGGCCTCGCCGCCGCCTACGCCGGCCTGAACGCGGCCGGGCGGGACCTGTTCGGCGCCTCCTTCGACCTCATGTTCTGGCTGTGCGCGGTGTGGCTCGTCCTGCTGGTCGGGGCGGCGGTCCTGGCGCCGGCGCTGCCGCTCGGCGAGCACCAGGACATCGTCAAGACGCTCGGGACGCCCGGCATGGCCGTCCCCGACCTGTCCACCTCGCACCCGCTCGGCACCAACAACTTCGGCCTCGACCAGCTGTCCCGCGTCGTGTACGGGGCGCGGTCGTCGCTCGTGGTGTCGCTCGGCGCGGTCGCGATCGGCATCGTCGTCGGCGGGACGGTCGGGATCGTCGCCGGCTACTTCGGGCGCGCCACCGACGCGGGCGTCGGGGTGCTGACGAACGCGCTGCTCGCCGTGCCGCCGCTGATCCTGCTCATCGCGCTCGGCACCGTGCTGGAGCCGAACCTGCGCAACATCTCCGTCGCGCTGTCGCTGCTGGCGATCCCCAGCATGATCCGGATGGCGCGGGCGAGCACGCTGGCGTTCGCGCAGCGCGAGTTCGTCACGGCGGCGGAGGCGATCGGCGCCTCCCGGTGGCGGATCATGACGCGGGAGCTGCTGCCGAACGTGCTGCTGCCGCTCGCGTCCTACGGCATGGTGATGGTGTCGGTGCTGATCGTCGCCGAGGCGTCGCTGAGCTTCCTCGGCCTCGGCGTCCAGCCGCCCGCGCCGTCCTGGGGCAACATGATCGCCGAGGGCGAGGAGAACGACGCCTTCACCCGGTACCCGCACATCGTGCTGGTGCCCGGCATCACGCTCTTCCTGACCGTCTTCGCGTTCAACCTCATCGGCGAGAAGGCCCGCAAGCGCTGGGACCCCCGCCAGGCGAAGCTCTAGGAGCGGTTATGAACGACAGCCCCCTTCTCACGGTCGAGGACCTGCGCACCGAGATCCGCACCGCCCGGGGCCCGCTCAAGGCGGTGGACGGCGTGTCCTTCACCGTCCGCCCCGGAGAGATGTTCGGCATCGTCGGCGAGTCGGGCTCCGGCAAGTCGGTGCTCGGCCGGACCGTCATGGGCCTCTACACCTCCGGCCCGACGATGACGGTGTCGGGCAAGGTCGTGCTCGCCGGCAAGGACGTGCACGCGCTCTCGGCCGCCGGGCGCCGGCGGCTGTGGAGGTCGGAGGTCGGGATGGTCTTCCAGGACCCGTCGACCGCGCTCAACCCCGTCAAGAAGGTCGGCCGGCACCTCACCGAGGGCATGCGGGGCCTGTCCCGCGCCGCCGCGCGCGACCGGGCCGAGGAGCTGCTGCGGCTGGTCGGCATCCCCGAGCCGCGCCGCCGCCTCGGCCAGTACCCGCACGAGCTGTCCGGCGGCATGCGGCAGCGCGTCGTGATCGCGGTCGCGCTGGCCGGCGAGCCGTCGCTGCTGATCGCGGACGAGCCGACGACCGCGCTGGACGTCACCGTGCAGAAGCAGATCCTCGACCTGCTCGGCCGGCTCCAGGCCGAGCTCGGCACGGCGATCGTGCTGATCAGCCACAACCTCGCGGTCGTCGCCGGGCGCGCCGACCGGGTCGCGGTGATGTACGCGGGACGGCTCGCGGAGCTGGCCCCGGCCGAGGCGCTGTTCGGCGGCCCCCGCCACCCCTACACCGAGGCGCTGCTGGCGTCCGTGCCGCGCCTCGCCGACCCGCCGCACTCCCCGCTCCAGGCGATCGACGGCGCCCCGCCGAACATGGCGGCGCCGCCGCCCGGCTGCCGGTTCGCGCCCCGCTGCCGGTACGCGACGGCGGCCTGCGACACGGCCCCCGACCTCGTCGCGGACGGCGGCCACGCCGTCGCCTGCCACCACCCCGTCAGCATCGGAGGCGCCTGATGGCCGGCACCGGAACCACCCACCTGCGCGACGGCGAGCGCGTCCTGTCCGTCGAGGACCTCGTCGTCGAGTTCCCGGCGGGACGCGGCCGGACCGTGCACGCCGTCTCCGGCATCAGCTTCGACCTGCTGGACGGCGAGACGCTCGGCATCCTCGGCGAGTCGGGCTGCGGCAAGTCCAGCGCGGGCCGCGCCGTGATGCAGCTCCCGCCGCCCACCGCCGGCTCGGTGAAGCTGAACGGCACCGAGCTGACCGGCCTCGGCCGCGCCGCGCTGCGCGAGCGCCGCCGCCGGATGCAGATGATCCTGCAGAACCCGGTCGCCGCGCTGAACCCGCGCCGCAAGGTCGCCGACCTCGTCGCCGAGGGGCCCGTGGTGTGGGGCGGCAAGCCGGACCGGGCCGCGATCGAGGCGGCGCTGGAGGCGGTCGGCCTCGACCCGGCGACCGTCTGGGACCGCCGCCCGCACGAGCTGTCCGGCGGGCAGTGCCAGCGCGTCTGCATCGCCCGCGCGCTGCTGCTCGACCCGCAGGTGCTGATCTGCGACGAGCCGGTGTCCAGCCTGGACGTGTCGGTGCAGGCGCAGATCCTCAACCTGCTGGAGGCGACGCGGGAGCGGCTCGGCCTCAGCATGATCTTCATCGCGCACGACCTCGCCGTGGTGAAGAACGTCAGCGACCGGATCATGGTGATGTACCTGGGGAAGGTCTGCGAGGTCGTCCCGTCCGGCGCGCTGGCCGGGTCGGCGCTGCACCCCTACACGCGACTGCTCCTCGCCTCGGTACCGGACGCCCCACAGGACGCGGCGGAGCAGGAGCAGTCGGAACTACCGTCCCCGATCGCCCCGCCGACCGGCTGCCGCTTCCGCACCCGCTGCCCCCTCGCCACCGACCGCTGCGCCGAGGAAGAACCGAAACTACGCCAAACCGCCGACGGCCACCACGTGGCCTGCCACCTGGTCTAACGACACCCCCGCATCGACCTTCGCGCGTCCCCGCCCTCCGTCACGCCATCCGGTAGACGACCCAGGCACGACCCGCCTGCGCCGCTTTAGCGCGAAAGCCGCGTGCTTCCTCCGGCCCGTGCATGGCCTTGTACTCGCGGAACATCGTCCACAGCGCTCCCAGCCCAGTGACCGCATCAGCTGGAGCCGCCCTCCAAGCAGGGTGTGCGGCGACAAGCGCTTCCGCCTGGGCGGGGCTGTGTCCAGCCTCGATCAGCCGGGGGACGAGCAGCGCGGCATCGATCCAAGCCTGCCCCCGACATGCGAACGACCAGTCGATGACATAAATCCCCTGACCGGCGATGAGCAGGTTCCCGCTGTGCAGGTCATAGTGCAGCAGGGTCTCCCCCTGCAGTGACTCCACGGACAACCCTTCAAGAGCCTCCGCGTACATGCCCCGCCGTCGCCCGCACAGGTTCTCGCCCAACAGAGCAGCCGCCGTCTTCCGCAGAACATCCAGGTTGACCGAGACGCAGGGCAGTTCCCCGCCCGGCCCTCCGAGTCGCGACAGGGCATCGATCACGTTGGGCAGATCCGGAGACCCGGGCGCCAGATCAGCGCTCCGCGCGCCGCCGATGAACTCGAACACCAGCAGGATCCAACGCCCGACATCGGCACACCACAGCATCCGAGGGGCCGGAACGGCCGACGCGAGCGCGAGGTTCGCCGCCTGCTCACGCGCATAGAGACGAGCGGCGGGCTCGTCGGCCGCAATCCCCTTGAGGAAGACACTGCCGGCGCCCTCCACATGAAGCCTCGCAGCCACCCCCGGCATGATCCCGCGCTCCGCGACCTCAGCCTTGAGCACCGTCCCGAACCGCTCCTCCACGGCCGCCCGCACCCCACCGGGAAGCCCCTCCCACTGAGGGTTCCCCACACTCATCCCGCCTTCGGGGAGTCGTGGCAGCCCTGGTAACACTGGCTGCAGTCACCGGCCGTCTCCCACAGGTCGGGGTCGACGTGCAGCCCAGCCTGTTCCATGGCGGCCACGGTAGCCCTGATGGAGGCTCCTCCACTGCCGGTCTCGCTCCGGTCGTCGGGCGTGTGGTGGATGAATCGGCCCGCGACGCGGTGGCAGAAGTCGGCGTACTCGCGGGTGTGGAGGACGAAGGCGTGCCATCCGACGTCCACGGACTTGGACGGGGCCAGCCCGGCGCCGGGATTGAGAGCGCACGCCATCAAGAAGGCCAACGCCTGGTGCAGAACCCGCTCGGCCTCCTCGGTGCTGACGTGCTCTTCGCGGACGATGCGGGTCACCAGCCGACCGAACAGGTCGGCGCTGATCAGTCTCTTGGGGTCGGTGGCAGCCGGACCTGGACGCGCGGTCATGACGGACATGGCCTTCTCCTCATCTGCGACCGGCGGACGGTGACTCTCCGGCCGTCCGGTGCGCCGAAGCTCATGGCAAGGACGCTAGAAAGCCGCTCATCGACCACGCCAGAGACTTGCGTGAACTTGCACACGGACTCAGAGAGCAGCGATCGCCGCCGTGATCAGACTGCGTGCGGCCCGACCGTGAACCGCCATCGAGGAGAGTTCGGAGAAGGTTCTCCGGTAAAGGTCGAGTTCGCCGGCCTGCCGCACTGTGATCTTCGCGGAGACGGTCTCGATGACGACCTGCTCCTCATCCAGGATCCAAAAACCCTCGACCGGCCACATGGCGCGAAAAACAGAGAACGGAATAATGCCGAGTGATACAGACGGAAGAGTCATGATGTCGAGCAGATGGCCCAGTTGTCCGGCCATCACGTCAACGCCGCCAAAGCTTGTGCGCAACACCGACTCCTCGATGACGACCGCAAAACGGCGGCCCCCGTCATAGAGCAGCCGTTGTCGATCGATTCTCGCTTTGGCCGCCTCGTCACCTTCACCGGGAAGCGAGAAGAAGTCGGCTATCCTGGCGAGCACTGCCCCGGCGTAGCCTTCGGTCTGCAGAAAGCCGGGCACAACACCCGGCTCGTAGATCCTGAAACTCGCGGTTTGCTCCCACAGTGGCATCACGGCATCCTGCAGGCGCTTCAGGCCGCCACGCTGCATGCGCCGCCACTCCACATAAGCCGAGTCGAGTTGGCGATTGATCGACACCAGTTCGGCCGCGACCCGTTCATCTGCTCCGCATGCCGCGCACCATGCCCTGATGTCGGAGTCTGTAACGGCCTGCCGACCGCTCTGCATTCGACTGCATTTCGACTCGTGCCAGCCGCACGCGGCCGCCACCTCCCGGGCCGATAGACCGGAATCCAGACGGATCTCCCGCAGCCGGACGGCCAGTGCCTCACGGGCCCGCTGGATGGATGATGACGGGGGGATCGACATGGATGGACGTCAGGAGGGCCGGTACTCACCGTGGTCGGTCGCCCGCTGCCACACGGCCGTGAAAGCGGTGGAGCACTGTGCGACCAAGGATTTATCGCGGGTCACTTCGTTACCGGCCCATTCTCCGTCCCCGGCGAAGTGATTCCATACAAGGACGGCAGAGTCGAAGACCCAGAAGTCGCTTGGCGGCGTCAGCAGGCCGGCGGTCCGATGGCGAGGCAGCCACCGCACCCGCTCCCCCGCCGTCAAGTTAACCGACGCCGTACATTCCCAGAGCCAGCGAGCGTAATCAGAGAGCGGCTCGGAAACAATCCGCGCCCGTCGGACATCAACCCCTCTCAAAACCGCCTTCCCGACCGTCGATATCCACCACTCATCGTTGGCATCGGTGGACACGGTTCCGGTTTCAAGCCACTCCACGAAAGCAGCATCCGCCATGTAGGCGTCACGCAACTCAAGGTGGACGGCGGAGCTGGTCGCTGCGGCGAGAAGGTCTTCAAACTTCTCGTTGGTCAGCGGCGTCCCCATCGAGCGCCTCCAAGGCCTTCAATATCATCGGCTTCATGCGCGCAGGAACTCGCACCGAGGACTCGTTCTCGGCTGTGCGGCTGTAGGACGAGATCTCAGCCAGCACGGCTGCATCGGTCTCCGTCCACCCCTGGATCACGAGTTCCCCCCTCGCACGGTCCAGGAAGACGGCCGGCGAGCCCTGGTTCTTGCTGGTGTCGTCCTTGCCGTAGAACTCCAGAGCCATGCTGACCTCCGGCACCAGCGCATGCGTCGGCTTGCATGCGACTGGATCGATCCTCCGTGCCGCCGCCCCCGCCGTCAAGCGTCCGTGCGAACACCACGACAAGCGCTCACCGCAATGGAACAGAAGAATGACCCGCAAGGCCGATGGCCGCACAAGGGCGATCACTGCGGGAACTAGAGGATGGGGATGACTTACCGCCCGAGCGGATCTCCGGTGCCCGCAGACGAAACTCCCCGCAGACGGACATCAGAGAAGCTAGCGGCGCAGACGGTTCAACGGTCGTAGTACCCGGTCTTCACCTGCGTCAGGAAGACCGCCCAGGCCTCGGGGGTCAAGTTCAGGCGCCCAGTGGCAGGGGCCTTGCTGTCCCGCACGCCGATTCCCACCGAGAGGTCGGCGACCTCGACACACTGACCGTTGCCGCTGCTACGGCTGCTCTTCCGCCACTGAGTGCGGTGTGATGTGGTCATCCTGCTCCTCCTTGATGCCCGTCTCTCACCGCCGCGATCAAGGAAGCGGATGCGCTCGGGCCGAGCGCGTCGGCACGAAGGTGCGTGAACACCCGATTACACCTGGAAATGTCAGCTTCTTCCTCTAGGAAGCTGCTCCCGCATGACTTCGCGCCCGCCAACGACGCGCCGTGGCTGATGGTGAGCCTGCGCGGCCTCGGGCGGGGCTCGGTGTTGTACATGCACGGGCGAGCCGAGCCCGTGTTGGCGGTGCCGGTGGTATCGCGGCGGCGGTCGGTGGCGGTGCTCGTCGTCCAAGACCGGGGGGGTGGTCGTACTTGTGGGACGCCGCTCACCGGACGCCGGCGCGGTCGGCGCCGGTGGCGGCCGGACTGATCGCCGGGGTGACCCAGTGATCGTGTGGGACAAGGTGTACACCGAGCGGGTGTGCTCGGGCGGTGTCCTGGACGATGTGGACCTGCTGGTCTGCGAGGTCGCCACCAACGCAGTCCGGCACAGCGCCAGCGGGTGACCCTGCTCTCGTTGTCCGCGCGGCCGCGGGTGGAGATTCAGGACGACGGCGGCTCGAAGGGAGCCAGTGGGACGAGTACGAGCGCCAGGCCGACGGGGAAGAGCCTGGTTGATGCGTTGGCGTCGCTAGGCGCGGTGGGGGCGGTTCGTCCAGCCCTGGTCGTCGGCGCGGACGAACCAGCCCGACGCGGCGAGCGTGCCCCCGTCCACCGGGATCGTGTGGCCGGTGACGAAGCGGGCGTCGTCGGACGCCAGGAACGCGACGACGGCGGCGTAGTCGTCGGGCTCGCCGAAGCGGGCCAGCGGGACCCAGGTGTGCTCCAGGCCCTCGTCGTAGCCGCGCCGCATCCACTCGACCGGGGTCTGCTCTGTGTTGGCCAGGTCGGGGGCGATGGCGTTGACGCGGACGCCGTGCCGGCCGACCGCCACGGCGAGGCTGCGGGTGAACGCCGACACGCCCGCGTTGAACGCCGAGTACACCGGGTGCTGCGGGATGCCGCGGAACGCCTCGACCGTAGAGTTGTTGACGATGCTCCCGGACCGCCGCTCGATCATGCCGGGGAGCAGCGCGTGGGTGAGCTTGAAGACGTGCAGCAGGTTCAGTTCGTAGAGGCGCTGCCACTGGTCGGGCGTGCTGTCCTGGAAGGACGGCGCGGCCGGGCGGAAGTCGCCCACGTTGTTGACCAGGACGTCGACGTGGCCCGGTATCGCCGCCACGACGTTCGCGATCGTCTCGTCCTCGACGATGTCGCCGATGACGGTGACGCAGCGGCCGCCCGCCTCCTCGATGGCGGCCTGGGCGCGGGCGGCGGCGTCCGCGTCGATGTCGTTCAGGATCACCAGGTCGCCGCCGGCGGCCAGGCGGCGAGAGATCGCGCCGCCGATGCCGAGCGCGCCGCCCGTGACGACGCTGACCCGCGGGCTCTCACTCACCGCGCCACCTCCGGACGGGACGGGTCTCGATCGAGTCGATGCGCTGCTCGCGCCGGGCGATCCGCCAGGTCTGGCCGTCCAGGCGGTAGGTGTCGGTGTAGCGGCAGTGCCAGACCAGGTCGGACACCTTGCCGTCCTCGCGGGACGTCAGGTGGTGGGCGACGCAGGCGATCTCGCCGGTGGCCGTGCCGGGCTCGGCGCCGATGTCGAACACCTGCCCGGCGAGGGCGTGGAACGTTACAGGTATGCCGTTCAGCACCGACAGCGTCGCGGTGATCTCCTCGCGTCCGGTGAAGGCGCGCACCGGGTCGAGGTCGCCGGGGGCGTCGGGCAGGACGAGCACGGCGTCCTCGGTGAACAGGGACGCCATCGCGTCGATCTCGCGGCGGTCGGCGTGGAGGGCGTACCGGGCGACCAGATCGCCGAGGGCGATCTGGTCCACGACTCCCAGCGTCATGCCAGGCCCAGGCGCTCGGCGCAGGCCGACAGCTCGTCCTTGGCCTCGTTCAGGTCCGTGGTCGGGTTGCCGCGCAGGACGAGGCGGCTCGCGCCCCGGGCCGCGAGCCTCTCCGACTTCTCCGGGGTGATCCCGGCGAAGGTGTGGCCGAGCGTCAGTTCGAGGGCGTCGGGGTCGCGGTCATTCTTCTCGGCCTCTTCCCGCATCAGCGCGATGAGCGCCTTGAGCCCGTCACCGGCGACGCCGAGCGGCTGGAGCCCGTCGCCGTAGCGGCCGGCGCGGCGCGCGGCTGCCTTGGTGTGGCCGCCGACGTGGATCGGCACGCCGCCCTCCTGGACGGGCTTCGGGTAGCTCATCGCACCCTTGAACTGGAAGAACTCCCCGTCGTGGGTCGCGCCCTCGGGGGCGGTGTCGGCCCACAGCTTGCGCAGCACCTGGAGCTGCTCGTCGGCGCGGCGGCCGCGCGAGTCGAAGTCGGCGCCGCACGCCTCGACCTCCTCGCGCATCCAGCCCATGCCGACGACCAGCCGCAGCCGCCCGCCGGACAGCGCGTCGATCGTCGCGAGCCGCTTGGCCAGCACCACCGGGTGGTGGTTCGGGAGGACGAGCACGCCGGTGGCGAGCCCGATCCGGGAGGTCTGCCCGGCGAGGAACGCGAGCAGGTCCAGCGGGTCGGGGATGTCCAGGTCGTCGGCGAGCTCCATCTTCCCGGACGTGTCGTACGGGTAGACGCTGGAGTAGCCGCTCGCCACCACCGCGTGCTCGACCGCGCCGACCGACTCGAAGCCGCAGGCCTCGGCGTGCCGGACGTACGCGCCGATCCAGGCCGGATCGGCGGTCACGCCCGCTGCGACGGGGAGCAGGACGGCGTACTTCATGCAATACCTCTCAGTTCGAAGATGCTGCGGCGGCCCGTCCGGCGCGGCGGCCGAAGAAGGTGCCGTCGCCGAGGGACGTCCCGCTGATGTAGCCCTCGCCGTGGATGCCGGCGGCCGTGCGCCCCGCCGCGTACAGGCCGGGGATCGGCTCGCCGGAGTGGTTGCGGACCTCGCCGTCCACGGTGGTGTCCAGGCCGCCGAGGGTGAACCCGGCGGCGCCCGTCCCGGCGCCGTGCCTGCCCGCGCCGAAGAACCCGTCCGCCGGGTCGATCGCCGCGAACGGCCCCTTCAGCGGGCGCAGCCACTTGGGGTCCTTGTGGAAGTAGGGGTCCTCGCCCCGCTCCGCGAACCGGTTGTAGGTCTCGACGGTCGCCTCCAGCGAGCCGGGCGGCAGGCCGAGGGACTCCTCCAGCTCGGCGAGGGTCTCCGCCGCGTGCTTGGGGCGGACGCCCCACATGTCGGCCTCGGAGATCTCGTCGTGCCCGGTCTCGTCGATGATCGCCCAGTAGGGGCCGGGCTGGTGCTGGACGGCCCGGTGGCTGAACAGGCCCGGGTAGACGTCCTCGTTGATGAAGCGGCGGCCGAGGCCGTCCACCAGCATGCCCCGGCAGATGACGGCGGGGTTGGCGGTGAGCGCGATCTCCACGGCGGCCATCCGGCGGGTCGCGGCGCCGAGCGCGGTCGCCATCCGGATGCCGGACCCGTCGCTGCTGCCGTCGCTGACCTTGTCGTGCCCGAGCAGCACCGGAGCGTGGTCGGCGAGCATCTCCTCGTTGTCGACGAACCCGCCGGAGGTGAGGACGACGCCCTTGCGCGCCCGGTACACGACCGTGTCGGCGAACTTGCGCGCGACGACGCCCGTGACGCGGCCGGAGCCGTCCACGACGAGGTTCGTGGCGTAGGTGTCCTGGTGGGTGACGGCGCCCGCCTCCGCGACGGCCGCGATCAGCTTCTCCATCAGGATCCCGCCGGCGAACATCGGGGTCTCCGGCCGGTGGCCGCGCGGCGCGGGCCGGGCGATCGTGTTGTACGGCCAGGCGTTCTCACCGAGCCACATCAGGCCGTCCTCGGTGTACGGCATCCAGCACGGCGCCTCGAACAGGCTCTCCTTGAACGGGACGCCGCGCGCGCGGAACCACTCGAAGTGCTCCACGCTGCCGTCGCAGTACAGCCGCAGCTTCTCCTCGTCGGCGTGCGGGCCGAGCGCCGCCTTGAGGAAGGCGAACATGTCGTCGGGCGTGTCGTCGAAGCCGCACGCCTGCTGCACCCGCGTGCCGCCGCCGAGGTACAGCTCCCCGCCGGACTGCGCGGACGTCCCGCCGGGGCCGCTCGACCGCTCCAGGACGAGCACGTCGGCGCCCGCCGCCGCGGCCTCGTACGCCGCGGCGGCGCCGGCCGCTCCGAAGCCGACCACGAGCACGTCGCACTCGTGGTCGAACTCCACCTCCGCGGCGCCGACCGGCTCCACCGAGGGCTTGGCCATCGGCGTCAGCCCTTCTTCCGCGGGGTGAACGCGGCCAGCGGCTCGGACCCCGACCAGTCGTGGCCCCAGTAGCTGTCCTTCGTGATCTCCTCGGCGGTGTAGTACGTCTCGTCCACGAGCATGCCCTCGCAGCCGTACTCGACGTCCCAGCCGCCGGGGGCCCGGACGTAGAACGACACCATCTTGTCGTTGGTGTGCCGGCCGAGCGTGGAGGAGATGGAGAAGCCCTTCTCCTTGACGGTGTCGAGCGCGATGCCGACCGCGTCGAGGGTGTCGACCTCCACCATCAGGTGGACGAGGCCCGGGTCGCCGTCGTGCGGGGCCGGGCAGATCGCGAGGCTGTGGTGCCGCTGGTTGACGCCCATGAAGCGGATGCGGACGGCGCCGCCGCCGACCTTCATCGCGCCGCGCGGCAGGAACCCGAGGACCTCGTTGTAGAACGTGACGGTCTCGGCGAAGTTCGGCGTCGGCAGGACGACGTGGCCCATGCCCATCGGGCCGGTGACGAACGTCTGCGCGAAGCCGGTGCGGACCGGGCTGTGGTCGAGCACCGGGCCGAAGAACACCTCGACGGGCGTGCCGCCCGGGTCGGTGAACGCGATGACCTCCTCGGCGTCGCGCTCCGCGGCCTCCTCGGCCGACAGCGCCGTCACGGCCGTCCCGGACTTCTCGACGGCCTCGCGGACGGCGGCCAGCGCGAACCGGTCGCGGACCTCCCAGCCCACGGCCAGCACCCGGTCGCTGTCGCCGGGCAGCACCTGCAGGCGCGACCGGCGCTCGTCCATGCGCAGGTACAGGCCCTCGGGATTCGGGCCGCTTCCCTCGGCGAATCCGAGCCCGTCGAGGGCGAACTCGCGCCAGCGGTCGATGTGGCGGGTCTGGACCTTGAGATAACCCAGCCCTCGGATCTGCGTCACTGTCCTCGATCCCTTCGGTGTCGCGGCCCGCGCGGACGGCGGTCCATGCTCAACCTGCCAAACCGGCGGGGCGGCGTGCCGGTGGCTTCCCGCTCAGTGAGAACCGCGCGGCGGTCCGGCCGGGCGGCGGGTGTCATCATCCGGTGATGACAGCAACGAGACCGGTCGCGCTGGTGACCGGGGCGAGCCGGGGAATCGGCCGGCGGACGGCGCTCGCGCTGGCCGCCGCCGGGCACGACGTCGCGTTCACCGCGCGGACCGTCGCGGAGGGCGAGGGCCGGATCCCGCCGCGCCAGGGCACGGCGGCGGCGATCCCCGTCCCCGGCAGCCTGGAGCGGACGCGGGCGGAGATCGAGGCGCTGGGCGCGCGCGCCCTGCCCGTGCGCATGGACCTGCTCGACCGCGGCAGCGTCCGGGCCGCGGCGCGGACCGTGCTGGACGCGTGGGGACGGGTCGACGTCCTGGTCAACAACGCGGTGGCGCACATCCCGGGCACCCACGAGCGGTTCCTCGACCTGGACGTGGACGTCGCGGAGCAGGTCGCCGCAGGCAACTACCTGAACCAGATCGTCCTGCTCCAGGCCGTCCTCCCGGCGATGGTCCAGCAGGGCGGCGGGACGATCGTGAACCTGTGCTCCGGGTCGGCCACCAGCGACCCGCCGGCGCCACCCGGCGAGGGCGGCTGGGGCGTGGCGTACTCGGCGTCCAAGGCGGCGTTCGGACGGCTCGCGGGCGCGGTCAACGCCGAGTACCGGGGGCATGGGATCCGCGCGTTTAACCTCGACCCCGGCTTCGTGGTCACGGACGCGGGCGCCGCGCGCGGCGGGATCGACGCCCTCAAGGGCAAGGGCTTCGAGGCGACGCCGGAGGAGGCTCCGGGCGCGGCCATCGTCTGGCTGGTCACGCACCCGGAGGCCGAGAGGTTCCTTGGGCGGGTCATCTGGACGCCCAAGCTCGTCGCCGAACTCGGGCTCCTGGACTGACCCGATTGGAAGGCGTGCCGTGGTCGTGAAGGCGCTCCGACCACGGCACGCCGTCTAGGGGGCGGGGGGATCTGGAGGACGGTCAGATCATCGAGCGCATCGGGCCCTGGGGCGGCTCGATGTCCAGGTCCGTCAGGGCGCTCACGTGGTAGACGGAGCCCGGCACGTGGATCGCGTGGGCGAGGCCGACGTGCGCGTCCCGCCAGAAGCGCTGGATCGGGTTGTCGTTGCGCATCGCGTTGCCGCCCGAGCGGACGACGATCTCGTTCATCGCCTGGCAGGCCCGCCACGCGGCGCGCACCTGGGTGCGGCGGCCGGCGGCGCGCTCGGCGAACGTCGGGACGTGCCCGGCGGCGACCATGTCGTACATCCGCGAGCAGTTGTCGAGCAGCGCGGTCCGGGACGCCTTGATCTCCTCGGCGGCCTCGCTGATCGCGTACAGCACGTACGGGTCGTCCTTGATCTTGGTGCCGGTGATCTGGACGCGGTTGCGCTGGTAGGCGAGGTGGTGGTGCAGCGCGCCCTCGGCGATGCCGATCACCGCGGAGGTGATGCCGAGCGGGAACACGCAGGAGAACGGCATCAGGTAGGACGGGTTGGTCAGCCCCGCCTCGCGCGGCGCGGACCCGTCGACGACCTTGGAGTACTCCAGCGTCCGGTAGGCCGGGACGAAGGCGTCCTTGACGATGATGTCCTTGCTGCCGGTGCCCTTCAGCCCGGCGACGTCCCACGAGTCCTCGACGATCTCGTAGTCGGAGCGGGGCAGGATCATGTGCAGCGACCGCGGCGGCTGCGCCATCTTGCCCTCGTCGTCGCCGAGCATCGCGCCGAGGAAGATCCAGTCGCAGTGGTCGGTGCCGGAGGAGAACTGCCAGCGGCCGTTGAAGACGTAGCCGCCGTCGACCGGGCGGGCGATGCCCATCGGCGCGTACGGGGAGGCGATCCAGGTGTCGGGGTCGGCGCCCCAGATCTCCTCGCGCACCTTCGGGTCGGCGTAGGCCATCTCCCACGGGTGGACGCCGACGATGCCGGCGATCCAGCCGGTGGAGCCGTCCAGGGACGCGATCCCCATCACCGTCTCGGCGAACTCGCGGGGGTGGACCTCCAGGCCGCCGTACTCCTTCGGCTGGAGCAGCCGGATCGCGCCGGCCTCCCGCAGGATCGACGCGGCCTTGTCGTCCAGCCGGCCGAGGGCCTCGTTGGCCGGGCCCAGCTCGCGGATCTGCTCCGCCCTCTCCATGATCGTGTCAAGCACGCGGTTCGCCATCGCCTGTCTCCCGTGATGTGTTTCAGCCGTCGTAGGTGATCTTCAGCCGGTCGGTGACCGGCCTCGCCTGACAGGCGAGGATGAGGCCGTCGGCGAGATCCTGCTCGTCGAGGACCGTGTTGGCGTCCAGGGTGACCTCGCCCTCCAGCCGGATGCAGGCGCAGGCCGAGCAGTTGCCCTCCCGGCAGGAGAACGGGGCGTCGACGCCGGCGCGCAGCAGCGCGTCGAGGAGGCGCTCCGACTTCGCCCAGGGGACGGTGCGGGTCTCCCCGTCCATCTCGACCTCGACCTCGCCGGCGTCCCCGGTGTCCTCCGGGGGGTCCTCGGGCTCCTCGAAGGGGTCGTTCTCCAGCGAGAAGAAGCGCTCGACGTGGACGCGGACGCCGAGGTCGGTGAACGTGCCGGTGACGAGGTCCATGAAGATCTCGGGTCCGCACACGAACGCCTGCCGCCCGGTGTAGGGCGCGGCCAGCGACCGCAGGACGGCCGGGGTCGGCAGCCCCTGCACCGACTCCAGCAGGTGGACGACGGTGAGCCGGTCGGGGTGCCGCTCGGTCAGCTCCCGCAGCTCCGCCGCGAAGATCACCGACTTCTCGTCCCGGTTCGCGTACAGCAGCGCGACCTTGCCGGTCCCGCCGGCCAGGCACGACTTCAGGATCGACATCACCGGGGTGATGCCGCTGCCGCCCGCGACGAGCAGCAGGTCCTCGTCGAGCGACGCCGGGGTGAACGTCCCCGCCGGGCGCAGCACCTCCAGCACGTCGCCGGCGGTGACGTTGTCGCAGATCCAGTTGGACCCGAGACCGCCGGCGACCCGCTTGACCGTGACCTTCAGCCGGTCGTCGGTGAGCGGCGAGCTGCACAGCGAGTAGCAGCGCGCCGCCCAGCCGTCCTCGGCCGGGACCCGGACCGTGAGGAACTGCCCGGGGCGGTAGGCGAACCGGTCCCGGTCGCCCTCGGCGGGTTCGAGGACGAGCGAGTGCGCGTCGGCCGTCTCGCGGACGACCTCCACCACCCGCGCCTTCAGAGCCGTCATGACCGTTCCGGGGCCTTTCCGGCGGCGTGCCGCGCCGCGATGTAGCCGAACACGATGGACGGGCCGATCGTCGCGCCGGGGCCGGCGTACTCGTTGCCCATCACCGACGCCGACGAGTTGCCCGTCACGTACAGGCCCTCGATGACGGAGCCGTCCTCGCGCAGGACGCGGGCGTGCTCGTCCGACACGAGGCCGCCCTTGGTGCCGAGGTCGCCGACCTCCATCCGGAAGCCGTAGTAGGGGCCGCCCTCGATGACGTCCAGGTTCGGGTTCTTCAGGTTGGGGTCGCCGTAGTAGCGGTCGTAGGCGGAGTCGCCGCGGCCGAACTCGGGGTCCTTGCCCGCGCGGGCGTACCCGTTGAACTTCTGGACGGTGTCGGCCAGCGCGTCCGCCGGGACGCCGATCTTCCCGGCGAGCTCCTCCAGCGAGTCGGCCTTGAACGCGATGCCCTTGTCGTAGAACGCCTTCGGGATCGGCGCGCCCGGCAGGATCTGCGCGAACGGGTAGCGGGCGCGGGCCTTGGCGTCCATCACGAACCAGCACGGGACGTGCCCGCCCTCGAGCTGGTCGTGCACGAAGTTGACGTAGGGGGCCGACTCGTTGGTGAACCGGCGGCCGTCCTGGCCGACGATCACCGACCGCGGGATGCACCGCTCCGACAGCAGCGGGATGACCGCGCCGGCCGGGTGCCGGACGGCCGGCATCCACCAGGCGTCGTCCATCAGGTCCAGGGCGCCGCCGACGCTCTCGCCGGCGCGGATGCCGTCGCCGGTGTTCTCGCGGGCGCCCATCGCGAAGTCCTCCTGGCCGCCCTTCGGGAGGTACTTGTCGCGCATCTCCTGGTTGTGGTCGAACCCGCCCGTCGCGAGCAGGACGCCCTTGCGGCCGCGGATGCGGACCGTCTCACCGTCGCGGGTCGCGACGATCCCGGTGACGCGGCCGTCCTCGTCGGTGACCAGCTCGGTCATGGTGGTCTTCAGCCAGAGCGGGATCCCGGCGTCCTTCAGCGCCATCCGGAGCCGGGCGGCGAGGGCCCGGCCGCCGGTCGACATGTGCCGACGGCGGACCATGTTGGACGAGACGCGCCACGCCGCGACCAGCGACGCGCGCCGGCCGGCCCAGGTGCGCTTGGCCATCGCGAGGTCGTGGTAGTCCTTCGCGGTGATCCACAGGCCGAGCGGGCCCTTCATGCTGTTCGGCCGCTGGTACTTCTCGTCCTCGCCGAGCTTGCGGGTGTCGAACGGCTTGGCCTCGATGGACCGGCCGAGCGGGCGGCCGCCCTCGTACTCGGGGTGGTAGTCGGCGTAGCCCTTCGTCCAGAAGAACTGCATCCACTTGCTCTTGCCGATGAGCTCCATCGCGGCGGGGCCGTTGTCGATGAAGGCGTCCAGGCGCTCCCCAGGGACGCGGCCCTGCGTGAGCTCGTCCAGGTAGGCGCGGATCGACTCGCGGCTGTCGTCGTGGCCGCGCGCCTTCAGCGTCGGGTTGTTCGGGATCCAGATGCCGCCGCCGGAGACGGCGGTGGAGCCGCCGAACCGCTTGCCCTTCTCGACGATCAGCGCGGACATGCCGACGTCGTGCGCGGTGAGGGCGGCGGTCATCCCGCCGCCGCCGCTGCCGACGATGACGAGGTCGTACTCGTGGTCCCACTCCACGCCGTCGCTCATCCCTGCTCCTTGGTCGTCAGGAAGGCGAGGACGGCGCTCTCCCACGCGGCCTTCTGCTCGATCATCACCCAGTGCCCGCAGTTCGGGAAGATGTTCACCTGGACGTCGGGGATCGTCCGCATGGGGATGAGCGCCATGTCGACCGGGCTGACCCGGTCGTCCCGGCCCCACGTGATGAGGGTCTTGGCCTTGAGCCTGTGGAGCATCGCCCAGTAGGGCGGCTCGTCGGAGGCGGCCATCGCCTTGGCGCGGGCGGCCATCGCCTTCGACCCGTACATGCGGCGCGCGGCGGCGAGGGTCTCGGGGTCGGTGGCCTGCCGCCAGCGCTCCTCGATCATCTCCTCGGTAACAATCCGCGGGTTGTAAACCATCGAGTGCAGCCAGCGGACGAGGCGCTCGCGGCTCGGCTCGTCGGTGAACTCCATCAGCAGCTTGATGCCCTCGCCCGGCGACGGGCTGAAGACGTTCCGGCCGATGCCGCCGATCGTGACGAGGCGGCCGACGCGGTCGGGGTGCTCCAGCGCCACCTGGGCGCCGATGATGCCGCCCATGGAGTTGCCGATCACGTCGACCTGGGACAGGCCGAGGCCGTCCAGGAAGCGGATCACCGAACCGCCAGCGGCCGTCATCGGGTGCTCGTCGGTCGGGTCGCTGACCCCGAACCCGGGGAACTCCAGGACCAGGCACCGGAAGTGCTCGGCGAACCGGGCGAGGTTGCCGCGGAAGTTGCGCCAGCCGGTCACGCCGGGACCGGACCCGTGCAGCATCAGCAGCGGCGGGCCGTCGCCGGCCTCGTGGTAGCGCAGGACGCCCTGGTCGGTGGCGAGCTCGCGCAACGTCGACTCGTAGGTCAGCTCCGCAGGCATGATCTCCCAGTCCTTCGACGGTGGCTTGACGTGAACGTAATTCTGGTCGGGGCAAGGTCACCCCGCGGATCCCGATCAGCGGGACGCGGGTCTCAGCGGGGCCGTCCGGGGGCGCCTCCGCGCGCGCTTCCACTCATCGGGATCGGTGCGCGCCGGCCGTCCGGGGCATGCCTACGGTCGGCCTCGACCGGCGCCGGGAACGGCACCGCTCCGACCCTGCTTATCGGACATTGCTGCTTATAGGGCATTGTTCACGGACATGTTGTTGTTGAACCTGGACGTCGACGACGAGGGACGCTGACGGGGACCGTCCCGCCCACCGAGCCCCGAGGGGAACAGATGCCTGCCGAGCCAGCGCTGACCGCAGAGAACGGCCGCACGCCCTCCGACGCCGCCGCGCCGGACCCGGCGGAGTTCCGGAAGGCCATGGCGGAGTTCGCGACCGGGGTCACCGTGATCACGGCCTGCGAGGGCGGCGAACCGGTCGGGTTCGCCTGCCAGTCGTTCGCGTCGGTGTCCCTGGAACCGCCGCTGATCCTGTTCTGCGCGGACAAGCGCGGCCGGTCCTGGCCGCGGATCCGCGCGGCGGAGCACTTCTGCGTCAACGTGCTCGGCGAGGAGCAGCGCGACCTGTGCGAGCGCTTCGGCTCCAGCCGGGGCGCCAAGTTCGAGGGGCTGGACTGGGGCGTGTCCGCGTGGGGCGCGCCCACGCTGCCGGACGTCCTGCTGGCCGTTCACGCCGTCGTCCACGACGTGCACGAGGCCGGCGACCACGAGGTGGTGATCGGGCGGGTGCTCCAGGTCGAGCGGCACGACGTCCGGGACGGCGCGTGGCGGCGGCCGATGGTGTTCTTCCGCAGCCGGTTCGGCGTCGGCGAGCCGGACGCGCCGATCGCCCCGGACCCCTGGGGCCTCGGCGACCGGTGGGGCTGGGGCTGAGCCCCGCCCCCGGCACCGCGGCGCCGGGCGCCGTCTCCGGGGCCGCTCACATCCAATCGCCGCGTCCGTCCACGGCGAGCAGCCGGTTCATCGTCTCCGGCGACCAGGTCGGCGCCTCGCCGGCGCGGCGGATCCCGCGCCGGCCGCGCGGGCGCTCGGCGCCGGGCGCCGAGCCGGGGAAGAGGATCTGGGCGGTCTCGCGGGCGGCGGTGACCACCAGCGGGGCGACGTTCTCCAGCGGCGTCCGGATGTCGCCGACCAGCGAGATGCCGGCGACCGGGCCCTCGGCGCTGCGGATCGCGGCGGCGACGCAGGCGATGCCGGGGAACGACTCGCCGCGCTCGAACGCCAGCCCGCGGCGCTGCCGGATGCGGTGCAGCTCCTGGTGCAGCGTGCCGAGCTCGCCGATCGTCCGGTTGGTGAACCGGGTGATCTCCGGGCCGAGCAGCGCGTCGACCTGCTCGGGCTCCAGCCAGGCCAGCATCGCCTTGCCGAGCGCGGTGCAGTGCGCCGGGGCGCGCCCGCCGACCCGCGACGGCACCGAGGTGGCGAGGCGCCCGCCGAGCTTGTCCAGGTAGAAGACCTCGGCGCCGTCCAGCACGGCCAGGTGCGCGACGAGCCCGGTGGTGACCTGCAGCTCGTGCAGCAGCGGCGCCGCCGCCTCGCGGATCTTGCCGTGCCCGCCGTCCTGCCCGCCGAGGCCGAGGGCGCGCTGGCCGAGGCCGTAGCCGAACGAGTGGTGCGCGAGCCAGCGCTGCCGGACGAGCTGGTCCAGGATGCGGTGCGCGGTCGAGCGCGGCAGCCGGGTGCGGCGCGCGACGTCCTCCAGGGTCAGCCGGGCGGTGGGCCCGTTGAACGCGTCCAGGATCAGCGTCATCCGCTCGATCATCGACGGCGGCGACTCCCGCCGCGCGCCGCTCAGCTCCGGACCCGTGAGGCCCTCCGCCGTCATGGCCTCCGGCGTCGCTGCCCCGCGAATCATCGCCTCGGTCATCGCACCTCCCAGAACATGACTGAAATGAATTCTTGTTACCTGGAATGTAGCAACCGCTTGTTGCCATGGGAAGACCCCCCATAAGACCAGGTCAGCGAAGTCCACCCTGCGGGATCCGCCGCCCGGGGCGCCGCGAACCCCGTGATAGAACGTTTTCCTGCCGAGGAGGGGAGCAACGATGCGTGTCGGTATCGTCACGCCGGTGGTGGCGCAGCCGCCGCCCGGCAACGCCGCATGGGAGCGGGACGCGGGAATCGAGGAGATCGCCCGGATCGCGGAGGCGGCCGACCGCCTCGGCTACCACCACGTCACCTGCAGCGAGCACGTCGCCGTCCCCGCCGAGGCGGCCGAGCAGCGCGGCGGCGTCTACTGGGACCCGCTCGCCACGTTCGGCTACCTCGCCGCCCGGACGTCCCGGATCCGGCTCGCCACGCAGGTCCTCGTGCTCGGTTACCACCACCCGCTCGCCATCGCCAAGCGGTACGGGACGCTCGACCGGGTCAGCGGCGGCCGGCTCGTGCTCGGGCTCGGCGTCGGCAGCCTGGAGGAGGAGTTCGACCTGCTCGGCGCGCCCTTCGCCGGGCGCGGCGCCCGCGCCGACGACGCGCTCGCCGCACTCCGGGCCGCCCTCGGGCGGCGCGTCCCCGAGTACCGCGGCCCGCACTACGCCTTCGAGGGCCTGGTCGTAGAGCCGCACGCCGTCCAGGAGCGGCTCCCGCTGTGGATCGGCGGCCGGTCGGGGCGCTCCCTGCGCCGCGCGCTGACCGCCGACGGCTGGGTCCCGTTCGGGCTGCCGCTGAAGACGCTCGCCGAGATGCTCGCCGGCGCCGACGTCCCGTCCGGGTTCGACGTGGTGCTCGCCCCGTCCCGCCCGCTGGACCCGCTGGGCGACCCGGAGGCCGCCGGGACCGCCCTGGCCCGGCTCCGCGAGGCGGGCGCGACCATCGCGGGCGTCAAGTTCGCGTCCTCGTCCGCCGAGCACTACTGCGAGCAGCTCGCCGCGCTGCGCGAGCTGTCCGGCGCCTACGGGCTGACCTTCGAGGAGAAGCCGTGACCGTCGAGGACCGCCTGGCCGCCCTGGAGAATCGCCTGCGCGCGCTGGAGGACGAGCGGGAGATCACCCGGCTGATCCTGTCCTACGGCCCGCTCGTCGACAGCGGCTGCGCCGCCGAGGTCGCCGGCCTGTGGGAGGAGGACGGCGTCTACGACGTGGACGAGATCCTCATGCGCGGCGCGGACGAGATCGAGGCGATGGTCCGGTCCGGCAACCACCAGCGCTGGATCTCCGGCGGCTGCGCCCACGTCGTCGGCCCGCCGCACGTCACCGTGGACGGCGACGAGGCCACCGCCGTCGGCTACACCCTCATGATCGTCAACAAGGACGGCTTCGTGCTGCGCCGCGCGACCGCCAACCACTGGCGCCTGCGCCGCACCGGCCGGGGCTGGCGCGCCGTCGGCCGCACCAACCGGGTCCTGGACGGGCGCGAGGAGTCCCCCGACCTCCTCGCCTCGCACTTCCCGGGCGCCGTCCGCCACCGCTGAGGCGTCAGCGCGGGGGCGCGCCGCCGCCGAACCACTCGCCGGCGGTGCGGCCCCGCTCGGCGGCGTCCGCGGTGCCGGCGTGGTCGGCGGGGGCGCTCGGCCGCGGGCGCTGCCGGTGGACCGCCAGCCGCGCCTGGAGCTGGGCCTCGACGCGCATCTCGTCCTCCCCGGGCGCCATCGCGATGATGATCAGCAGGACGGTCGCGACCGCGCCGACGCCGCCGACGAGCGGCAGCAGGAAGTCGGTCGGCTCCACACCGCCCCGGGGCGTGCCGTGCGCGTGCTCGTGCAGCGTGATGCGCATGGCGGCCATCCCGACGTAGTGCATCCCGGTCACCGCGACGCCCATGATCAGCGCGGCGCCGGCGGTCGGCAGCAGGCCGCGCACCTTGAGCGCGAACCACAGCGCCGCGGTGGCCGCGACGAGGGCGATCACCACCGACAGCGCGACGAGGCCGGGCTGGTAGCCGATGTCGCCGCCCATCTTCATCGCCGTCATGCCGGTGTAGTGCATGCTCGCCACGCCGATACCGGTGAGCACGCCGCCCGTGACGACCACCGGCGTGCCCTCCCCCGCGAAGCCGACGATGAACAGCCCGACCGCGACGACCGCGATCGCGGTCGCGCAGCTCAGCAGGGTGAGCGGCACGTCGTAGCGGATCTCGGTGTCCGGGATGCTGAAGCCGAGCATCGCGATGAAGTGCATGACCCAGATCCCCGTGCCGCCGATGGCCAGCGCCGCGAGGCCGAGCCAGGACGCCCGGGACCGGCCGGCGGTGGCCCGCGCCCGCGCCGTGCACAGCAGCCCGAGCAGCGAGCCGACGAAGGACATGAGGTAGGCGGCCACCGGTGTGACCAGGCCGTAGGAGAAGTGGTGGACCTCGGTCATGGGCTCCCCCGGAACGTTCCAACCGCGACCGCCGCATCATGGCACGCTGACCAGCGCAGATCAGCCGAATCCCGGCAGAAAACCGAGTGTGGTTCTGGCCGATATCGGACGACCGGCAGGTGTCGTCAAGGACGCCGGAGCGTGCCGCGTCAGGGCGTGACGGCCATGACCGCCAGCAGCCGCGCGGCCAGGTCGCGGTCGCCCGAGACGGTCACGGAGACGTCGCCGGGGCCGCAGCGCCCGGCGGCCAGCCGGACGTAGCTCTCCCAGTCCATCGCCAGCTCGGCGGTGTGCGGGCCCCCGGACGTCCAGGCGGCGCGGCCGTCCGCGTCGACCTCGACGGCCACCGCGAAGTCGGGCGGGCCGGAGATCGTGAGCCCGACGGACTCGCCCGGCGCCGCCTTCGCGCGGCGGGCGACCAGGAACGGCAGCGCGGCGCTGAGCAGGTCCCAGAAGCAGCGCGCCGCCGGGGCGTCCAGGTTGCCGGGGCGGCCGGTCGCGCGGCGGACGTCCTGCTCGTGCGTCCAGCAGTCCATGGCCCGGAACTCCATGAAGCGCGAGTAGGGGCCCTCCTTGCCGTCCGGGCACATGACGACGCGGTCGGGGTCGATGGACGGGAGCTCGGCCAGCCGGCGGTCGAGGGCGGCCGCCAGCTCCGCCGCCACGGCCGGGCCCGGGACCGGGCGCCGCGCGTGCACCTGGGCCTCCATGACCCGCCCGAAGTCGTTGCGGACGTGCGCGAACTCGGGCAGCTCGACCTCGGGCCCGGGATCGCCGAGGATGCTCAGCTCCACCCCCGCCAGGTGGGCGAACTGGTCCTTGACCGTCCAGCCCGGGCATTCGGTGGGGCGGTCCCAGTCGTCCTCGCCGAGCGTCGCGGCGAGCGCGAGGGAGGAGCGGATCGTCTGCTCGTAGGCGGCGGTGTTGGCGCGCATCGCGTCGTTCATGTCAGCCCTCCATCGGCCGCCCGGGCCTCGCGGCCAGGCGTCGAACGCGTTGCGACGATGATGGCACAGCGGGCATTTATCCCCGCCGCGGCGCCGCGTCCGAAATCGGGTATTGCTTAATGATCATTCCTAGGTGATCATGGGCGAGTGGCCGCGGCCGACCGGTGACCCAGGTTATGGGAAAGGACGCCTGTCGTGATATTCGCATCAGTGGGACTCGTACTGGTCGGTATCGTCAGCGTGCTCAACCTGGCGATTCTGCTGATCATGCTGCGGCGGTGGCGGGAACTGGCGGAGGCGGCCGGGCCGCCCGCCGCGCGGGCCGCCGGCGGCGTCCGGATGATCGACCGCATCCCGGCCTTCTCCGCCCGCGCCGCGGACGGCACCCCGGTGACCGAGCGGACCCTGCTCGGCCGCGAGACCCTGGTCGGCATCTTCTCCCTGACCTGCAAGGCCTGCGTCGACTCGGTGCCGCTGTTCGCCGGGCACGCCGAGCGGCTGCGCGCCGGCGGGGGCGTCTCGCTGGCGATCGTCCACGGGGACGGCGCGGCCGGCAGCGACCTGGCCGCGGCGCTGGACGAGGTGATGGACCTCGTGATCACCGAGGACGCGAACGCCGAGCTGTCGCGCCGGTACGGCGCCAAGAATTACCCGACCTATGCCTGGTACGGAGCCGATGGAATGGTGACCTCGGCGGGCGCGGGCATCGCCGCTCTGCGTACCGAACTGGTCACTTCTTAGCGCTCCGGAAAAGCCGCTACCGAATACCCCACGGGCACCCTCCGCCGCGATCCACCCTTTTACTCGGCGGTACCCGCCCGTGCGCGGAATCAGTCACCCCCACCACAAGGAGGAACCATGCTCCAGAGCGTGACCCGGCGCGTCACCCGCGCCATCGAGGGGATGCTCCCCACCGCCACCGCCGACGCCGGCTGCCCGCCGGACTCCTGGATGCAGTACAAGACCATGGGCGGGGTCTGCTTCGGCCGCACCTGCTCGACGAGCGGTGACTGCACGGTCCACTGCGGCCCCTGGTACAGCTACAACAAGAACTACTGCTGATGACGCGCGGGCGGGTGTGACACCCGCCCGGCACCGGGTGCGGCCGCTCTCGGGCGAGGGCGGCCGCGCGCCGGCACCGGCGTTCCCCCGCACTCCCCGCACTCCCCCTG
>NZ_VCKZ01000254.1 GCF_005889745.1 Actinomadura geliboluensis | reverse complement strand
CCTGGCGGGAGGACGGCCGGGACCATCGCGTCCGCTTGGTCTCGAAGTGATACACTCCTCGACGCGGCGGAGGATGTCGCGCCAGAAGGCGATGTCGGCGGCGGGGGCGTCCTCGTCGATGCGGATCCATGCCTCGTCCCGGAAGCGCAGGTCGGTGAGCAGGAGGCCGAGCCAGGCGGCCTCGTCGTCGGTGGGGCTGGCGCGGGCGTGGTCGAGCAGGGCGAGCAGGCGGGCGAGGTCCTCCTCCACCGAAGGGGTGCGGGCCCGGTGCCGCTCGGCTCGGGCGGTGGCGGCGCGCATGGCGGCGCGGGCGGGGCCGTCGAAGGGCTGGACGGAGCGGACGAGTTCGTCGCGGTCGGCCAGCGCGACGTGGCCGGCGTAGGTCGCCTGGGCGGCGACGGCGCTGGCGGAGATGTCGTACGGGGTGCCTTCGGGCGGGCAGCAGGCGTCGTGGCAGGTGAGCGACCACCAGCGGCCGGCGGCGACGCGGATCGCCTCGGCGACGGGGACGCCGGCCGCGGCGAGGGCTTCCCGCATCGGGGTGGCGGCCGCCTCGACCTCGGCGGCGGGGCCGTAGCCGAGGAGGAGGGAGCGGGCGTAGCCGTTGGCGGCGAGGACGGCGGCCGCCCGGCCGCCGTCGGCGGCCGGTAAGTCGAGCCGTACCGCGCATATGCCGCGACCGCCGTCGAAGCCGATCACGACGAGGCTGCGGGCCGGGTGGAAGCCGAGCAGGTAGGGGACGGCGGCGATGGCGTCATGGGCGGTGCGGATCACGAGAGGTGCCATGCCGTCGACGGTCGCAGGGCGCGGAAGTGCCCGGTGAGAATTCCGTGCACTGTGGATAACCTCGGGGCGGACGTGGGTGTCCGCCGGGGGCGGTAGCGTTGGGCGGCGTGCCCGCCCCTGATCTGCTGAACGCCAGCGATACCCAGATTCCGGACATGCCGACACTGCTCGCCGCGGCGGTCGCGTCCATCGGGGGTGCCGAGCGCCCCGGCCAGGTGGAGATGGCGCGGGCGGTGGAGAGGGCGATCGAGTCCGGGGAGCATCTCGCCGCGCAGGCGGGCACCGGCACCGGCAAGTCGCTCGCGTACCTCGTGCCCGCGATCCGGTACGCGGTGGAGAAGCAGACGACGGTCGTGGTGTCGACCGCGACGATCGCGCTGCAGCGGCAGCTCGTCGACCGCGACCTGCCCCGGCTGGCGGAGGCTCTCGGCCCCATGCTGGGCACGGAGCTGAAGTTCGCGATCCTGAAGGGGCGCCGCAACTACCTGTGCCTGCACCGGGTGCAGACGGGCGTGCCCGAGGAGGACGACGGGCCGAGCCTGTTCGACCCGCAGCAGCTGTCGACGCTGGGCCGCCAGGTCAAGCGGCTGAACGAGTGGGCGGACGAGACCCGCACCGGCGACCGGGACGAGCTGGTCCCGGGGGTGAGCGAGCAGGCGTGGCGGCAGGTGGCCGTCACGGCGAAGGAGTGCCTGGGCGCCCAGCGGTGCCCGCAGGGGACCGAGTGCTTCGCCGAGCTGGCGAGGGCGGAGGCCGGTGAGGCGCACATCGTGGTGACCAACCACGCGCTGCTGGCCATCGACGCCCTGGAGGAGTTCCAGGTCCTGCCCGAGCACGACGTGGTGGTGGTGGACGAGGCGCACGAGCTCGTCGACCGGGTGACGTCGGTCGCCACCGGCGACCTGAGCGGGGTCGGCGTCGAGACAGCCGCGCGGCGGTGCGGGCGTCTCATCGAGGAGGCCGTCGCCGACCGGTTGAAAGAGGCCGCGGAGGGGCTCGGCATCCTTCTGGAGGATCTGCCCCAAGGGCGTATGGACGTCCTACCGAGCGCCCTGGGCAACACCCTGGTGGTCGTGCGGGACGCCGCGCACGCCTGCATCACAGCGCTCGGCCCCGACAAGAAGGAGTCGGATCCCGGCGACATGGCCGCGCGCAAGGCCGCCCGGTCGTCGCTGGAAGACCTGCACGACACGGCGGTGCGGATGCTGGAGGCGTTCCAGCCCGAGATGGCCGAGCGCTTCGACGTGGTGTGGGTGGAGAAGCCGTTCGTCCCGGACGGACGCCCGAAGCGCCCGCCGGCGCTGCACGTCGCGCCGATCGGGGTCGGCGGCCTGCTGCGGGCGACGCTGTTCGAGCAGCGCACCGCGATCCTGACGTCGGCGACGCTGACGCTCGGCGGGTCGTTCGAGCCGCTCGCCCGGCAGTGGGGCCTGCCGCCGCTGGACGAGAAGGCGCCGAAAGACGCCAAGACGGCCGCGGAAGGGCTCGCCCAGACCGCGACGGAGAAGGGCGAGCAGACAGAGGTCGTGTGGTCCGGGCTCGACGCGGGTTCGCCGTTCGACCACCGGAAGGCCGGCATCCTGTACGTCGCGCGGCACCTGCCGCAGCCGGGGCGGGACGGCCTCGCCGACGCCTACCTGACGGAGATCACCGAGCTGATCGAGGCGGCGGGCGGGCGCACGCTGGGCCTGTTCTCCTCGATGCGGGCGGCGCGGCAGGCCGCCGACGAGCTGAAGGACCACCTGTCCCACCCCCTGCTGTGCCAGGGCGAGGACTCGACCTCCCTGCTGGTGAAGCAGTTCGCCGAGGACGAGCGGACGTGCCTGTTCGGCACCCTGTCGCTCTGGCAGGGCGTGGACGTTCCCGGCCCGTCGCTGCAGCTGGTCATCATGGACCGCATCCCGTTCCCGCGCCCGGACGACCCGGTGTCGTCGGCGCGGTCGCGGGCGGTCGCGGCGCGCGGCGGCAACGGGTTCATGGCGGTCGCCGCGACGCACGCCGCGCTGCTGCTGGCGCAGGGCGCGGGCCGGCTGCTGCGGTCGATGGACGACCGCGGCGTCGTCGCCGTCCTCGACCCGCGGCTGGCCACGGCCAGGTACGGCGGCTTCCTGAAGAACTCACTGCCGCCGTTCTGGGCGACGACCGACCCGGACGTGGTCCGCGGCGCGCTGCGCCGCCTCGACGCGGCCGCCGCGGAGTGACTCAGCGGCGGTAGCCGGCGAGGAAGTCGCCGATGCGGCCGACGGCGTCCTCCAGGTCGTCGGCGTACTGGAGCGTGACGACGCGGAAGTGGTCGGTGGCCGGCCAGTTGAAGCCCGTGCCCTGGACGATGAGCAGCTTCTGCTGTTCGAGCAGGTCGAGGGCGAAGCGCATGTCGTCCTCGATCGGGTACATCTCGGGGTCCAGGCGGGGGAAGACGTAGAGGGCGCCCTGCGGCTTGACGCAGGACACGCCGGGCAGGTCGTTCAGCAGCTTCCAGGCGCGGTCGCGCTGCTCGCCGAGGCGGCCGGTCGGCAGGACGAGGTCGTCGATGCTCTGGTAGCCGCCGAGCGCGGCCTGGATGGCGTGCTGGCCGGGGACGTTCGGGCACAGCCGCATGTTGGCGAGGATGTCCAGGCCCTCGATGTAGGACTCGGCGTGCTCCTTCGGCCCGGACAGCACGACCCAGCCGGACCGGAACCCGGCGACCCGGTAGTTCTTCGACAGCCCGCCGAAGGTGAGGCACAGCAGGTCGGGGGCGAGCGAGGCGATCGGGACGTGCTCGGCCTCGTCGTAGAGGATCCGGTCGTAGATCTCGTCCGCGAAGACCAGCAGGTTGCGGCGGCGGGCGACCTCGACGACGCGGGTGAGGACCTCGCGCGAGTAGACGGCGCCGGTCGGGTTGTTCGGGTTGATGATGACGATCGCGCGGGTGCGGTCGCCGATCTTGGCCTCGATGTCGTCCAGGCTCGGCTGCCAGCCGTCGTCCTCGTCGCACAGGTAGTGGACGGGCGTGCCGCCGCAGAGGGAGACCGCGGCCGTCCACAGCGGGTAGTCGGGCGTGGGGATGAGGACCTCGTCGCCGTCGTTGAGCAGCGCCTGCAGGGTCATGACGATCAGCTCGGACACGCCGTTGCCGAGGTAGACGTCCTCGACGTCGATGTCGGTGACGCCGTTGTCCTCGAAGCGCTGCACGATGGCGCGGCGCGCGGGGAGGATGCCCTTGGAGTCGCTGTAGCCGTGCGCGTCCGGCAGGTTGCGGACCATGTCCTGGAGCAGCTCGGGCGGGGCCTCGAATCCGAACGGGGCCGGGTTGCCGATGTGCAGCTTGAGGATGTTGTTGCCCTGGGCCTCCAGCTGCTTGGCGCGCTTGAGCACGGGCCCGCGGATGTCGTAGCAGACGTTGGTGAGCTTCCCCGACTGGTTGACCTGCATGGATTTACCTTATCCGCGGCCCGCGCCCGCAATCCCCGTTCCCCCCGGCGTGGCGGGAGGAACGGGGACGGCGCGCGTCACGGCGCGGAGATCGCGGACAGGATCGCCAGCCGCGCCGCGCGCCGCGCGGGGCGGATCGCGGCGAGCGCCCCCGCCACCGCTCCGACCAGCGCGATGACCGCCAGCTGGACGGCGGGCGGGGCGAACGGGTTGCCGAGGGCGCTGCCCAGCCCCCAGCCGAGGAACAGCCCGAGCCCGATCCCGCCGGCGGTGCCGAACAGCGCGACGATCAGCGACTCCCAGCGGACCATCGACCTGATCTGCGGGCGGGTCGCGCCGACCGCGCGCAGCAGCCCGAGTTCGCGGGTCCGTTCGTGGACGGCGAGCGACAGCGTGTTGGCGATGCCGAGCAGCGCGACGACGATGGCGAGGATCAGCATCCCGTAGACGACGGTGATGAACCCCTGCTGCTCCTCCGTCTGCGAGGCGACGAAGTCGTCGCGCGTCTGGACCTCTGGAGCACCGTACGCCGCGCTCAGCCGGGTCAGGGCGCGGGTAGCGGCGGCGGCCGACGCGCCTGGGCGCAGCTCGACGAACGCCCTCGTGTCCAAGGGCTGCCTGGTGTGGGCGTCCCATACGGTGCGCGGCACGAGGTAGTCGCCGGTCAGGTCGGTGTTCTCGTAGACGGCGCCTACGGTGAGCTGCTGGGACGTGCCGTCGGCGAACGTCACGCCCACCTGCGAACCGGCGCGCCAGCCCTTGTCGTCGGCGACGCTCTTCGACACCGCGAACGTACCGGCGTCCTTCATGGCGCCCTGGGTGACGTCCAGGTCGAGGACGCGGCCGAGGGCGGACGGGTCGGCGACGCTGACGGTCGAGGGGTCGCCGTCCACCCGCATGCTGCCGGTCCCGGCCCCGGCGATCTCCCGGACCTCGGGCAGCCGCGCGGCGTCCTGCACGAGCCGGGTGCTGAACCCGCCGGTCTCGTTGTTGCCGGCGTTGACGACGAGCGACCCCTTGAACGATCCGGCGACGCTGTTCTCCAGGGACGCGCCCAGCGACCCGATGAACACCGTCATCAGCGAGACGACGCCGACGCCGATCATCAGCGCGGTCGCGGCGCCGGCGGTGCGGGCCGGGCTGCGGGACGCGTTGTCGCGGGCGAGCCGGCCCGGGACGCCGCGCAGCCGCGCCGCGGGGCCGCCGATGAGGGCCGCCACCGGGCGGGCGGCGACCGGCCCGAGCACGACCATCGCCGCGACGGTGACCACCGCGCCCGCGGCCGCCATCGCCATCTGCTCGGTGACCGCGCCGAACACGACGGTCCCGGCGGCGACGGCGGCGAAGACGCCGCCGACGATGATCCGGGTGTCGGTCGGCCGGGACGCCTCGGCCGCGACCTCGCGCAGCGCCGCCAGCGGCGGCGTCCGGGACGCCTTCAGCGCGGGCCCGAGCGCCGCGACCAGGGTGACCACCAGGCCGACCGGAACCGCGATGAGGATCGAGGTGGCGGCGACGGAGAGGCCCTCCATCGCGATCCCGATCCGGAACTGCATGAACAGCCACCGGAGCAGGGCGGCGAAGCCGAGCCCGCCGACGAGCCCGGCGAGGGTGGCGGCGCCGCCGACGACGAGCGCCTCGAAGCCGACGATCGCGACGACCTGGCGGCGCCCGGCGCCGAGGGCGCGCAGCAGCGCCGACTCGCGGGTCCGCTGCGCCATCGTGATCGCGAACGTGTTGTGGATGGAGAACGCGGCGACGAGCAGCGCGACCCCGCCGAACGCGGCCAGCACGATCCGGAACACCCGCAGGAAGCCGCTCTCGACGAGGCTCATGCCCTCCTCGACCTGCGCCTTGTTGGTGACGGCCTCCACCCCGGCGGGCAGGACCGGCTTGATGCGGGACGCCAGTTCGGCCTGGCTGACGCCGTCCTCGGCGCGGACGGCGACGCCGCCGACGCGGTCGGTCCCCTTCGCGACGTACTGGCGGGCGCCCTCCAGCGAGAACGCCGTGAACGACGTCTCGCCGAACGCGTCCTCGTCACCGAACTTGCTGATGCCGACGACGGTCACCGGGACCTTCTGCGGGGTGAGCACCGCCGTGCGGTCGCCGACCTTGAGGTCTCCCTGGTCGGCGAACATCTTGTTGACGACGACCTCGTTGGGCGCGCGCGGGGCACGTCCGGAAACGAGGTGGTACGGGTTGAGTTCGGGGTCGGTCACCCAGTTGCCGGCCGTCCGCGGGCCGCGCGACTGGATCGTGGTGCCGTCCTTGGCGAGCAGCTGACCCGACCCTTGGATGGTGGGCTCGGCGTTGGCGACGCCGTCCACCTGGCGCACCGTGTCCACAAGGGACGCGTCGATCTCCCCGCGCGCGCCCCACGGCGCGTCGCTCACCTTGGTCGCGTTCCGCACGGTCACGTCCGTGCTGCCGTACGCCTTGGAGAAGTAGCCGTCGATGCTCGCCGCGAGCGTGTCGCCGAGGACGAGCGTCCCGGTAAGGAACGTCACGCCGAGGAAGACCGCCACCAGGGAGCCGACCAGTCGGCGTTTGCGTCCCCACAGTTCCTTGAAGACGAGCCCGGTCATGAGTGGTCTCCCAGCCCTCGCATGCGGTCCAGCACCCGGTCGGGCGTGGGGGCGTCCATGACGTCGACGATGCGGCCGTCGGCGAGGAACACGACCGCGTCGGCGTGCCCCGCGGCGACCGGGTCGTGCGTGACCATCGCGACGGTCTGGCCGAGGTCGTCCACGGCGTTGCGGAGCAGCGCCAGGACCTCGGCGCCGGTGCGGGAGTCGAGGTTGCCGGTCGGCTCGTCCGCGAACACGATCTGCGGACGGGTGACGAGCGCGCGCGCCAGCGCGACGCGCTGCTGCTGCCCGCCCGACATCTCCGCGGGCCGGTGCGACAGCCTGTCCCCCAGCTTCAGGACGCGGACGACGGTGTCCAGCCACTCCCCGTCCGGGCTCGTCCCCGCCAGCGTGAGCGGGAGCAGGATGTTGTCGCGCGCCGTGAGGGTCGGGATCAGGTTGAACGCCTGGAACACGAACCCGATGCGCTCGCGGCGGAGCTTGGTGAGCCGCCGGTCCGACAGCGCCCCGAGCTCCTGGCCGCCCACGTAGACCTTGCCGGACGTCGCGTCCTCCAGCCCTGCCACGCAGTGCATGAGCGTGGACTTGCCGGCGCCGGACGGGCCCATGATGGCGGTGAACCGCCCGTCCGGGAACTCGATGGTGACGTCGTCGAGCGCGCGCACCGCCATGTCACCGGACCCGTACACCTTGCCGAGGTGCTCGGTCCGGGCGCCGCCGTCGACTTCGCCGACCGTTCGTCTTGCCTCTGCTGCGTTTCCCATGCCGGGATCGTGGCCGCGCGCCATGCCGCCCGTCGTCGGGCGAGGAGAGGCACCCGCGCTGCTCCCCCGGACGCACCCGGCCCCGCCCCGGCTACCTCCGCCGGGGTATCCGCCCGCGGCGTCCGCCCGGTCCCGCCGCGAAGATCAATAAGACGCGATGTCCAATTGTGATGCGGGCAACATACATGCAGGCTTGATTGCTTGTATCCGCGCTCGTACCTTCGAGCCATGGCAGTAAGCAGCCGCCGACGACACCGGCACGGCTCCTCCAGCCGCCGCACGCAGGAGGAACGCCGGTCGCGCACCCAGGCCCGGCTCCTGGAGGCGACCATGGAGTGCCTGGTCGACCTCGGCTGGTCCGGGACGTCCACCACGGAAGTGGCCCGCCGCGCGGGCGTGTCGCGCGGCGCGCAGCAGCACCACTACCCGACGAAGATGGTCCTCGTCGCGGCGGCGCTGGAGCACCTCCTGGAGGCGCAGCGCCTGGCGTACGAGACGGCGTTCGCCGTACTCCCGGCGGAGCGCCGCAACGTCTCGGGCGCCCTCGACCTGCTGTGGGAGGTGTTCCGCGGCCGTCCCGCCAAGGCCCTCATGGAGCTGGCCGTGGCGGCCCGCACCGACGACGAGCTGCGGCCGCTGTGCATCGACCTGAACGAGCGGATCCTCCAGGTGATCCTGGAGACCTTCGAGCGGCTGTTCCCCCAGAACACGCTGCCCCCCGACTTCGCCCCGACGATGCTGCGCGCCCTGTTCGCGATGTTCGTCGGGCTCTCCATACAGAACGCACTGGACGACGATGCCGAAGGCCACCAGGCCGCGGTGCTGCGCCAGGTCAAGGACGTCGCGCAGCTGATCGTCCCGCAGCCGGGGGCGCCGTCGGGCGCGCCCATGCCCGACACCCCCGCACAGGCGTCCGCACCGGACGCACCCGAGCCGGCCGCGCCGGACGCGCCCGCGCGGCAATCCGTGTGACCCACTCCGACGACTCCACCCCCCGCACCACCGCCGGCCCGCGATCGGTACGCGCCGGCCGCATCACCCCGAGGGAGCGCCTCACATGCCGAAAGCCCCCACCGAACTCGCCGACGAGGTCCGCGAGCAGGTCAAGGACAAGAAGTCGTACCTCGGCGTCATCGACCGCCTGAACAAGGCGTCGGTGGACAAGCACTGGGAGGCCTACGCCGACATCCCCTGGGACGACCCCGAGTTCACGGTCGACAAGAACGACCCGCGCTGGGTCCTGCCGCCGTTCGACCGGCTCGGCGAGACGGCCTGGTACCAGGCGCAGCCGCCGGAGATCCAGGCGCAGATCGGGCTGTGGCGCGTCGCCACCGCGATGAAGATCGGGCTGCAGTTCGAGAACCTGCTGAAGCGCGGGCTGCTCAACTACGCCTACCGGCTGCCGAACGGCCGGCCCGAGTTCCGGTACGTCTACCACGAGACGACCGAGGAATGTCACCACGGGATGATGTTCCAGGAGTTCGTGAACCGGACGAAGATGCCGATCCGCGGCATGCCGCGCTCGCTCAGCCTCATCGCGCAGGCCGCGCCGTGGATCCCGCTGGTCAGCACCGAGATGTTCTTCGTGTTCGTGCTCGGCGGCGAGGACCCGATCGACTACGTCCAGCGCAAGTCCCTCAAGGGCGGGCACATCAAGCACCCGCTCGAAGAGACCATCATGAAGATCCACATCGCGGAGGAGGCCCGGCACATCTCGTTCGCCCGGCACTACCTCAAGCACCGGGTGCCGAACATGCACCCGATGCGCCGCCGGATCCTCGGCCTGGCCACCCCCGTCGTGCTCGGCGTGATGGCGCGGATCATGCTGTCCCCGCCCGGGCCGATGGTGCGGCACTTCAACATCCCGAAGGACGTCGTCCGCGCCGCCTACCGCAACGACGCGTCGCAGGCGGAGATCTCGAACTCGGTCGGCAAGATCCGCGACCTGATGGCCGAGCTGAACGTGATCGACCCGGTGAACAAGCGGGTGTGGAAGGCGTTCGGCATCTGGGACGAGCCCAAGCAGCGCCGCACCGTCGAATCCGCCAAGGCCGCCTGAGCATGGCGGCGGTTCAGCACCCCGCCGTGGTGACGCCGGCGGCGGGGCCGGGCGGCCCGTACAAGGTCGTCATCGTCGGGACGGGCTTCTCCGGCCTCGGCATGGCGATCGGGCTGAAGAAGGCCGGCGTGCACGACTTCGTCATCCTGGAGAAGGCGGACGAGGTCGGCGGGACGTGGCGGGAGAACACCTACCCCGGCTGCGCGTGCGACATCATGTCGCTGCTGTACTCCTACTCCTTCGAGCCCAAGGCCGACTGGTCGCGGATGTTCCCGAAGCAGGCGGAGCTGCTGCAGTACATCAAGGACATCGTCGACAAGTACGAGCTGGCGCAGCACATCCGGTTCAACGCCGAGGCGACCGGGGCGGAGTACGACGACGCCACCGACACCTGGCAGGTGACCGTCAACGGCGACGAGGTCGTCCGGGGGCGGGCGCTGGTCGCGGGCATGGGCCCGCTGCACCATCCGAGCATCCCCGACCTGCCGGGGCTCGCCTCGTTCGAGGGGGCGACGTTCCACTCCGCGCAGTGGGACCACTCCTACGACCTGACCGGCAAGCGGGTCGCGGTGATCGGGACGGGCGCGTCCGCGATCCAGTTCGTCCCGCAGATCGCGAAGCGGGTCCGGCACCTGACGGTGTTCCAGCGGACGCCGCCGTGGATCCTCCCGAAGCCCGACCGGCCGGTCACCGCGGTGGAGCGGGCGCTGTTCCGGCGCGTCCCGCTCGTCCAGCGCGGCTACCGCAACGGCATCTACCTGATGCAGGAGAGCTTCGTCCTCGGGTTCAAGAACCCGCGGCTGCTCAAGGCGGCCAGTTCCCTCGCCCGGTGGCATCTCGCCCGGCAGGTCCCCGACCGGGACCTGCGCCGCAAGCTCACCCCCGACTACACGATGGGCTGCAAGCGGACGCTGGTGTCGAGCGACTACTACCCGGCGCTGATGCGGCCCAACGTGGAGCTGACCACCGAGGGCATCGCCGAGGTCCGCGAGCACTCGATCGTCACGCGGGACGGCCGCGAGCACGAGGTCGACGCGATCATCTTCGGCACCGGCTTCCACGTCACCGACGCGATGGAGGGCGCGCACATCGTCGGCCGCGGCGGGCTGAAGATCCAGGACGCCTGGAAGGACGGCATCGAGGCGCACCTCGGCGTCGCGGTCGCGGGCTTCCCGAACCTGTTCCTGCTGCTCGGGCCCAACTCCGGGCTCGGCCACAACTCGATGATCTTCATCATCGAGGCGCAGGTCCGCTACGTCCTGCAGGCCCTGGCGATGCTGGACGCGGCGGGCGGCGCGCGGATCTCGGTGAAGCCGTCCGTCCAGGACCGGTTCAACCAGTGGGTGCAGCGCAAGTCGGAGGGGGCCGTCTGGGTCGCCGGCGGCTGCGACAGCTGGTACCTCGACCGCGCCGGCGTCAACCGGGCCGCGTGGCCGGCGTCCACGCTGAACTTCTGGCTGCGGACCCGCCGGCTGGACCCCGGCGACTTCCAGATCGAGCGGGACACCGGGCGCCGGGACGAGCCGGCCGCCTCCGCCTTGTAGCGGCGCGAGTATCGGCGGGCACCGCCCGCCCCCTACAATCCCCCGTAATTGAACATCTCATCCAATTAGCCACCGCGAACCGGGTCGCCCCCATGCGGCCCGGGCCCGCGGTTCATCGAGCGGAGCGCGCAATGAGCATCGCGATCGTGACCGGAGGCGCATCCGGCATCGGCCGTGCGATCGCCACGTCCCTGGTGGCGCGCGGCGACACCGTCGTCGTCAGCGACGTCAACGCCGACGGCGCGGCGAAGGTCGCCGAGAAGCTGAACACCCTCGGCAGGGGCAAGGCGTCCTCCGCCGCCCTCGACGTCACCGACGCCGACGCCGTCGCCGACCTCTACAAAGGCGTCAAGGCCGAGCACGGCCGGCTGGACCTCGTGTTCAACAACGCCGGCATCGCGATCGGCGGGCTGGCCGAGGAGCTCACCCTCGACCACTGGAACCGCGCGATCGACATCAACCTCAAGGGCGTCGTCCACGGCGTCCACGCCGCCTACCCGATCATGCTGGAGCAGGGCTCCGGCCACATCGTGAACACCGCGTCGCTGGCGGGCCTCGTCCCGATGCCGATCGGCATCCCCTACACCGCCACCAAGCACGCCGTCGTCGGCCTCTCCCTCGGCCTGCGCGCCGAGGCCGCCGGACGCGGCGTCAAGGTCAGCGTCGTCTGCCCGTCCTTCGTCGACACCCCGCTGCTGCACAACGTCAACCCGGACCTGCCCGAGACGGCGCTCAGCGGCGACGCGACCGGCGACATCGCCAAGGCGTCCCCGCGCCTCTACACGGCGGAGAAACTGGCCCGCGACATCATGCGCGGCGTCGCGAAGAACCAGGCGCTCATCGTCGCGCCCGCGCACGGCCGGCTCGCCTGGCGCGGCGTCCGCCTCAACCCGGGCGCCGCCGTCCGCGTCGCCCAGCTCGCCGTCGGCCGGATCCGCGCCGGGAAGTGACGGTCAGCCGGGCAGCCGGCGGATGATCAGCAGCGCGACGTCGTCCTCGGCCTGCTCGCGGCCGATCAGCGCCGCCATCACCGCGGCGCCGACGTCCTCGGGCGGGCCCGCCGACACCGCGCGGCGCAGCCGCTCGATGCCGGCGTTCAGCGACGCGTCCCGCCGCTCGATCAGCCCGTCGGTGTAGAAGCACAGCAGCGCGCCCGGCGGGAGCGCGAGCGTCATGGTCTCGCGGGGCATGTCGTCCCCGAGGCCGATGAGGACGTCCGGCTTCGCCTCGACGGGCTGCGCGGGCTCGCCGGGCAGCGCGAGGATGGGCGGGCAGTGCCCGGCCGACGACAGCCGCACCCGCCGCAGGCCGGGGTCGAACACGGCGTACAGCACGGTCGCCGTCGCGTCGGGCTCGAAATGCTGCATCTTCCGGTCGAGCCTGCGCAGCACCTCGGAGGGGTCGGTGCTCTCCAGCGCGTACGCCCGCAGCGCGCTGCGCATCCGCCCCATCACGACGGCGGCGCCGAGCCCGTGCCCCGCGACGTCCCCCATCACGATGCCGATCTCGCCGGACGGGAGCGTGAACACGTCGTACCAGTCGCCGCCGACGCTGGCCTTGCCGGGCCGGTAGCGCGCGGTCAGCTCGGCGCCGGGGATGTCGGGGAGCGCGGCCGGCACGAGGCTGCGCTGCAGCTCCCGCGCGCCGGCGCGCTCGGCGCGGCTCGTGAGCGACTGCACGGCCATCGCGACGCGCGAGGCCGCGAGCCGCAGGAGCTCGATCTCGTCCTCGGTGAACCGGCGCGGGACGAGCGTTCCGACGTGCAGGACGCCGACGAGCGAGCCGCCGCCGATGAGCGGCACGCCGAGCAGCGACCGCAGCCCCCGCTGCACGAGCAGCGGATTGAACACGCCCGCGGTCGGCACGTCCGCGATGTAGACGGCCTGCCGCTCCGCGGCGACGCGCCCGGCGAACCCCTGCCCGACCGGGACGTGCGCCGCCTGGCTGACCTCCTCCTCTATGCCCTTCGCGGCCGTCGCCACGAGAAAGCGCCGCTGCCGGTCGAGCAGCAGCACGACGGCGGTGTCGACGTTCAGGATCCGGCGCAGCCGGTCGAGCAGCGTGTCGAGGAACTCGTCCACGTCCATATGGGCGAACGCCTCATCGGTGATCGCCCGGATCCGCTCCAGCTCGCGGGCGGCCCGGTCCCCGGTGCCCGCTGAGTTCTCCAACATTCCACCCATATGTTCGTTAGTTGATGTTCTGCAACTATTACCCGAGCTCTGCGGACCGATCCACTAGGTGACGCAGAACACGGCGGTGCCCTTCGCGAAACGGCCGACATAGGCTGGACGCCATGGAACGCATCCTGGTCAGCTCGTGTCTGGCGGGGCGGCGCGTCCGCTACGACGGCGCGGCCAAGCCGGTCGGGGGCGACCTCTTCCACCAGTGGCGGACGGAAGGCCGCCTCATCCCATTCTGCCCCGAAGTATCGGGCGGATTGCCCGTGCCCCGCCCGCCCGCCGAGATCGTCGGCGGCGACGGAGCCGACGTCCTCGACGGCACGGCCCGCATCCTCACCGGCGGCGGCGAGGACGTGACCGAGGAGTTCCTCCGCGGCGCCCGCCTCGCCCTGGAGACCGCCCGCCGCTCCGGCGCCCGCATCGCCCTGCTCAAGGAGGGCAGCCCCTCCTGCGGCAGCCACCGGATCTACGACGGCACCTTCACGGGCGCGCACCACCCCGGCACGGGCGTCACGACCGCCCTGCTCCAGCGCGCCGGCATCGAGGTCTTCAGCGAGGACGACCTGGAAGCCGTCCAGGCCCACCTGACAGCTC
>NZ_VCKZ01000723.1 GCF_005889745.1 Actinomadura geliboluensis | reverse complement strand
CAATGCCGGGAAGTTAAGGGTCTTCGGCTGTTGTCGAGTTGGTCGGGGTGAGGATGTCGATGGCGATGGTGGCCTGGTAGGTGGTTCGGTCGATGGCCGGGCCGCGGGCGTTGTACTTGGAGATCGCGCGTTTGACGGTGCGGGCGTTGGTGCGCATGCGTCGGTCGGGCAGCAGGTTGTCCAAGACGGCTCGTCCGATGCGGCCGGTCAGGTCGATGGTGGTGTCGGCGATCACGCCGGCGGCCTGGATGACCTGGTCGCGGGCCGCGGCCAGGGCGATGCTGAAGCCGGCCCGGTCCGGGGCGATGCGGGGGTCGCTGTTGGTGGCGTCGGCCATCGCGGTGCGTAGTGCCTGGTGGACGATCAGCAGCGCGTAGATTTCCTGGTCGGTGCCGGCCGGGGTCCGGGCCCGCAGGACGCGGCCGCCCAGGATGGAGGATTTCAGTTCCAGGTAGGCGGTCTCGATCTCCCACCGCTGGTGGTAGAGCCGCACCAGGTCTGTGGCCGGATAGCCGACAGGGTCCAGCAGTGTGGTGATCAGCCGGTAGCTGCCGGTGGATGGGCCGGCGGCGGTGGAGACGGTGATGCCGGCATCGATGACGCGGACCTTGATCCCGCCGTGCCGGGAGATGAATGAGCCGTCGGGCAGGCGGTGCAGGGCCGGCAACTTGGGTGCCGACCGGCCGTTCTTGACCCGGATCAGCAGGTGGGCACCGGTATCGGCGATCTGCTTGACCAGCCACCCGGCGGCAAAGCCCCGGTCGGCCAGCACGATCATCTGCTCACCCAGCGCGCCCAGCAGCCGGGCCGCATAGGCGGTCTCGCCGTTGCCGGTCCCGCAGGCCGGGCCGAACGCCGCGTCCAAGACGCTGCGGGTGCCGCAGGCCACCACCGCGACCAGACGCAGCATCGGGAAAGCCGACCCGCGCTGCTGGGGATAGGCCACGCGGTTGGCCGGGCTGTCGGCCACACTCATCACGGTCCCATCGACAGCGCACACCAGCAGACCCCGCCACCGCGCTGCGCCGCCGAGCGTGGCGGCCGGACCGCGCAGCAACTCAAACAGCGCCTTCAGCGGTGCGACACCCAACCGCCGCCGCGCCTGGGCCAAAGCGGCCCCGCTCGGCGCCGGCTGCGACCCGCCGAGCCCGGCGGTCAGCCGGCCCCATACCTGCACATAGCCCAGCTCAGCGAACAACACCCCGGCCAGCAGCAGATACACCACCACCCGGGACGGAAGCAGCCGCACCCGCCGCTGCACGGCACCGGTCGCCACCAGGACCTCGTCGACCATCTCGAACGGCACCTGCTGGGTCAGCTCACCCAAATGCCCGGGCGCGAACACCCCCGTCCCCACCCGGACCGTCCGCGTGACCGTACTGATAGCGCAGGCCAGCACGGACCTGTCAGACTGCTGAGACAACGGAGATCCAGTCTGTTCGGACGTTTGTGAGAGAACACCCGTTCTACTGGATCTCCGTTCTCATGTCCGGCCACCAGCCGAGAACCCTTGACACCTCCGGCGTCACCTTAACTTCCCGGCATTG
>NZ_VCKZ01000722.1 GCF_005889745.1 Actinomadura geliboluensis | reverse complement strand
AACCCCTGGGAAACCCCAACCCCCCGGCCTAGCCTGTAAGCGTCGCGACTCGGAGGAAGGGCTGGGCCTTGAACGAGCGGAGTATGGACCCCGCGGACCCCGACCTCACCGTGGGGCAGCGCATCCGGTACTACCGGGAGCGGCGCGGGATGTCGCGTGAGGTACTCGGCGGCCTCATCGGCAGGAACGCGCGGTGGGTCAAGGCCGTGGAGCGGGGAGAGATCGGCCAGCCCAAGCTCCCGACGCTGCTCAGTCTCGCCGAAGCCCTCAAACTGCGGGACGTCGGCAAGCTCACGGGCGGAGAGCCGGTCCCGATGAGCATGTTCCGCGGCCCGGGCCACCCGGCGCTCAACGACGTTCGGGACGCGATCAATGCCGTGGCCGTGGCGATGACCGGCCCGCCGAGCCCGTTGGACCACTTGCAGGCGCGCCTCGACGCGGCATGGCGGGCCAGGCACGCCTCCCCGGACCACCGAACCGTCCTCGGCGGGCTGCTCCCCGAACTCATCCGCGACGCCAAGCAGGCCGTGCGCGGCTACGAGGGCGCGCAGCGCCGGCGCGCCCTGTCGCTCCTCGCGCGGATCTACAACCTCGCACAGTTCTACGTGGCGTATCAGCCGTCCGCCGACCTGCTGTGGCGCATCGTCGAGCGCAGCATCATGGCAGCCGAGGAGTCGGAGGACCCCAAGGCGTTCGGCGGCGCCGTGTGGCTGGCCGCGCAGGCGCACCGGGACGCGGGTGATTTCGACGCGGCCGAAGCCGTCAACCGGGAGGGCCTCGACCTCCTCAGGCCCCACGTAGTGGACGCGGACGCCGAGCTGCGGGCGATGTGGGGTGCCCTCCACCACGAGGTCGCCTACACCGCGGCGCGGGCCGGGCAGGCCGGGACCGCATGGCGCTGGTGGGACCGGGCCGACCGGATCGCGAAGACGCTCCCGCCGTCCCACTACGATCCGATGACCTCGTTCTCGCAGGTCATCATGGGCGCCCACGCGGTGACGATCGCGGTCGAGCTGAGGCAGGCGGGCGAGGCACGCAAACAGGCCCGCAGAGCCGAGGCGTCTGCGATTCCATCCCAACCCAGGCGCGGCCGGCATTTGATCGAGGCGGCCCGGGCCTGGCAGCTCGCGGGTGACGATGCCGCGACGCTCGGCATGCTCGACCATGCCTACATCGCCGCGCCGGAGACCGTCCGCTACAACGGGTACGCGCGCCGTATGACCGTCGAACTGGCGAAAGATGGGCCGACCGCAATGCGGCGAGATGCCCGAGATTTGGCAGGTCGGATCGGTCTTCTCGTCTGACACAGGGACAGAAACCCTGTCCGATCGGTCGTGCGGTCACGGAGAGTCTTGCCTCCATGACGTACTACATCCACAGGGTGCGCCCGACCCGTGAACCGCTCAGGCTCTACGGTAGACGAGGGTGTTGAGGGGGTGAAGGGGGCTTGGCCGAGCAGGCCGTGAACCATCTCCGGCGGACGGTGGCCCCAGCTACTGAGCTTGCCGAGGGTCTCGACCTGCCAGGTCTCGTCGTCGATGAGCCTGTCTCTG
>NZ_VCKZ01000253.1 GCF_005889745.1 Actinomadura geliboluensis | reverse complement strand
GCCTCCGGCCCGCCCGCCGTCCAGCCGAGGTCGGCGGACTCCCCGGAGTCGGTCGCGGTGATCCGGTACCCGGCGAGCTCACCGCGCGACTTGCCCGGCAGGGCCGCCATGTCCGCCAGCGTCGCGGCCGCCGCCCACCGGACGTAGGGCTCGGGCCAGTCGGCGGCCCCGTACCCGGCGGCGAGGTCGACGTGGTGGGCCTCCACCTCGTTCCACCGGCGGTACACCGTGTACCAGGCCGGATGCGCCCAGCCCTGCATCGCCTTCACCGGAGCGTTCCAGACCTCCTCGGGCAGGCTCCGGGCCTGCTCGGCGAACCGCTCGGCGGTCGCGCGGACGTCCGCGACCAGCTCGGCGCCACCGCGCCCCGCGCCCGCGTCGAGGTCGGCGTTGCGCTTGTCCAGGCTCGGGTACTGCGGGATCTCCACGCCCGTCCGCGCCCATTCGAGCAGGTTCCACAGGGAGTCGGCGTTGCGGGCGATGTGCGTGGCGACATGGCCCCGGCTCCACCCCGGCAGCGCCGACGGGCCGCGCAGCCCGGCCTCGCCGAGCCCCTCCAGCGTCCCGATGATGCGCTCCGTGCCCGCGTCCAGCTCCCCGATCACGCCCCGCCAGTCCATGCCCCCTCCTCGGCCGGAAACGACGCTCCATCCTGTCGCACCCGCCCGTCCCGTGCCAGAGTGGTGATCATGGACCTTCCGATCTGCGCGACCTGCGGCGCCCAGTACGGCGGACCCCGGCCCGACTGCCCCATCTGCGAGGACGAGCGCCAGTACGTCGGCTGGGACGGCCAGCGGTGGACGACCCTCACCGAGCTCCGCGAGAACCACCGGGCGCGGATCGCCGAGGAGGGGCCGGACATCGTCGGGATCGGCACCGAGCCGTCCTTCGCCATCGGCCAGCGCGCCCTGCTGCTGCGCGCCCCGTCCGGCAACGTCCTCTGGGACATGATCACCTACCTGGACGACGACCTGGTCCGCCGGGTGAACGACCTCGGCGGCGTCTCCGCGATCGCGATCAGCCACCCGCACTACTACGGCACCATGATCGAGTGGGCGCACGCGTTCGACGCCCCCGTCTACATCCACGAGGCCGACCGCCGGTGGGTGGCCCGCCCCGACGACGCGGTCGTCTTCTGGGAGGGCGACACGCACGAACTGGCGGACGGCCTCACGCTCATCAACGCCGGCGTCCACTTCGACGGCGGCCAGGTGCTGCACTGGCGGGACGCCCGCGCCCTGTTCTCCGGCGACATCCTGCAGGTCGTCAACGACCGCGACTGGGTGAGCTTCATGTACAGCTACCCGAACTACATCCCGGAGCGGCCCCGCACCGTCCGGCGCGCGCTGCGCCTGCTGGAGCCCTACGACTTCGACCGCGTCTACGGCGCCTGGTGGAAGAAGATCGTCTACACCGACGGCAAGGACGCCGTCCGCCGCTCCGCCGACCGCTACCTCAGCTACGCCCTGGACGACGAGTAGCCCCTGTGGGTGGGGTGCCTCATGGGGCGCGTGGGGTTCGGGTGTTGTGGTGGCGGGCGATGTTCGAACACGTGTACGGTTTGGTGTGCCGTCCGGACCGGTGGGGACGGGCGGGTAGCTTCGTGAAATGCGGCGGCGGGCGCCGTCGTTACAGAGTCGGGGGATTCTGTCCTACCCCGTGGCTAGCCTTGAGACGGCCCGTCTCTCTCCCATCGCCGCGCCCCAGAAGAGGAACCGGATTCACACCGTGCATGACCGACTCATCGTGCGTGGAGCACGCGAGCACAACCTGAAGGACGTCTCGCTCGACCTCCCGCGGGACTCCATGATCGTGTTCACCGGTCTGTCGGGGTCCGGCAAGTCCAGCCTGGCGTTCGACACCATCTTCGCCGAGGGGCAGCGCCGGTACGTGGAGTCGCTGTCGGCGTACGCCCGGCAGTTCCTCGGCCAGATGGACAAGCCCGACGTCGACTTCATCGAGGGGCTGTCCCCGGCGGTGTCGATCGACCAGAAGTCGACCAGCAAGAACCCGCGGTCGACGGTCGGGACGATCACCGAGGTGTACGACTACCTGCGGCTGCTCTACGCGCGGATCGGGCACCCGCACTGCCCCGAGTGCGGCCGGCCGATCAGCCGGCAGGCGCCGCAGCAGATCGTCGACCGGGTGCTGGAGCTGGAGCCCGGCACCCGCTTCCAGGTGCTGGCGCCGGTGATCCGCGGGCGCAAGGGCGAGTACCTGGAGCTGTTCCGCGAGCTGCAGTCCAAGGGCTACTCCCGGGCGCTGGTGGACGGGCAGATGATCCGCCTGGACGAGCCGCCCAAGCTCAAGAAGCAGGAGAAGCACGACATCTCCGTCGTGGTCGACCGGCTCTCGGTGAAGGACTCCGCGCGCCAGCGGCTCGCCGACTCGGTGGAGACCGCGCTCGGGCTCGCGGGCGGCACGATCGTCCTCGACTTCGTCGACCTCCCCGAGGACGACGAGCAGCGCACGCGGATGTACTCCGAGCACCTCTACTGCCCCTACGACGACCTGTCGTTCGAGGAGCTGGAGCCCCGCTCGTTCTCGTTCAACTCGCCCTACGGCGCCTGCCCCGACTGCACCGGGCTGGGGACGCGCATGGAGGTCGACCCCGAGCTGGTCGTGCCGGACGAGGAGCTGACCCTCGGCGAGGGCGCCATCCAGCCGTGGTCGAACGGGCACGTGAGCGACTACTTCCTGCGGCTGCTGTCGGCCCTCGGCGACGCCATGGGGTTCGACCTGAACACCCCGTGGCACAAGCTGCCCGCCAAGGCCCGCAAGGCCGTCCTGAACGGGCACGAGACCCAGGTCCACGTGCGGTACAAGAACCGCTACGGCCGGACGAGGTCGTACTACACCGCCTACGAGGGCGTGATCCCCTACATCCAGCGGCGGCACGCCGAGTCCGAGAGCGACTCCAGCCGGGAGCGGTTCGAGGGCTACATGCGCGAGATCCCCTGCCCGACGTGCGAGGGCGCCCGGCTCAAGCCGGTCGTGCTGGCCGTCACCATGGGCGGGATGTCGATCGCCGAGGTCGCCGCGCTGCCGATCGGCGAGGCCGCGAAGTTCCTGCTGGCGCTGGAGCTGAACGAGCGCGAGAAGAAGATCGCCGAGCGGGTGCTCAAGGAGATCAACGCCCGGCTCGGCTTCCTGCTGGACGTCGGCCTCGACTACCTCACCCTCGACCGGGCGTCGGCGACGCTCGCCGGCGGGGAGGCGCAGCGCATCCGGCTCGCGACGCAGATCGGGTCGGGCCTGGTCGGCGTCCTCTACGTGCTGGACGAGCCGTCCATCGGCCTGCACCAGCGCGACAACCACCGGCTGCTGGAGACGCTGATCCGGCTCCGCGACATGGGCAACACGCTGATCGTCGTGGAGCACGACGAGGACACCATCGCCGCCGCCGACTGGATCGTCGACATCGGCCCCCGCGCGGGCGAGCACGGCGGCGAGATCGTCGTGTCCGGCACCGTCGAGGACCTGAAGAAGTCCGACCGCTCGCTGACCGGCGCCTACCTCGACGGGCGGCGCGAGATCGCCGTCCCGCAGATCCGCCGGCCGCGCGCCAAGGGCCGCGAGGTCACCGTCAAGGGCGCGCAGCAGAACAACCTGCGCGACGTGGACGTGGCGTTCCCGCTCGGCGTCCTCACCGCCGTCACCGGCGTGTCGGGGTCGGGCAAGTCGACGCTGGTCAACGACATCCTCTACAACTCGCTCGCCAAGAAGCTGAACGGGGCGAAGACCGTCCCCGGCAAGCACAAGCGGGTCAACGGCGTCGACCAGCTCGACAAGGTCGTGCACGTCGACCAGTCGCCGATCGGGCGCACGCCGCGCTCGAACCCGGCGACCTACACCGGCGTGTTCGACCACATCCGCAAGCTGTTCGCGCAGACCACCGAGGCGAAGGTGCGCGGCTACCAGCCGGGCCGGTTCTCCTTCAACGTCAAGGGCGGCCGCTGCGAGAACTGCTCCGGCGACGGCACCATCAAGATCGAGATGAACTTCCTGCCGGACGTCTACGTCCCGTGCGAGGTCTGCCACGGCGCCCGCTACAACCGGGAGACCCTGGAGGTCCACTACAAGGGCAAGACGATCTCCGAGGTGCTCGACATGCCGATCGAGCAGGCCACCGAGTTCTTCGAGCCGATCAAGGCGATCCACCGGCACCTGAAGACGCTCAACGACGTCGGCCTCGGCTACGTCCGGCTGGGCCAGCCCGCGCCGACCCTGTCGGGCGGCGAGGCGCAGCGCGTCAAGCTGGCGTCCGAGCTGCAGAAGCGCTCCACGGGGCGCACGATCTACGTGCTGGACGAGCCGACCACCGGCCTGCACTTCGAGGACATCCGCAAGCTCCTCGGCGTGCTGAACGGCCTGGTCGACAAGGGCAACACGGTGATCGTGATCGAGCACAACCTGGACGTCATCAAGACCGCCGACTGGATCATCGACATGGGCCCCGAGGGCGGCTCCCGGGGCGGCACGGTCGTCGCCGCCGGCACCCCCGAGGACATCGCCGCGGTCGAGGCCAGCCACACCGGGCAGTTCCTCAAGAAGATCCTCGGCTAGACCGGGGCCGGTTCGAGGCGCCCGCGTCCGTCCACCAAGATGGACCCATGGCAGAGAACGCGACGCCCCGGGCTGCCGGGGACGGGGACATCGGGCGCCGTGCGGTGCTGTACGGCGGCGCCGGGGTGGTCGGCGCGGCCGCGCTCGCCGGGTGCGCCTCCGGCAACGAGGTGAAGTCCGCGCAGGACCTCAAGGGCAAGGAGATCGCGAAGGCCGCGGACGTCCCGGTCGGCGGGGGGAAGATCTACGGGGACGAGAAGGTCGTCGTGACGCAGCCCACGCAGGGCACCTTCAAGGCGTTCACGGCGGTCTGCACCCACCAGGGCTGCACGGTGGGCAGCGTGAGGCAGGGGCTGATCAACTGCCCGTGCCACGGCAGCGATTTCAAGATCACGGACGGCTCGGTGGTGAAGGGCCCGGCGGACAAGCCGCTGCGGGAGTACCCCGTCCAGGTGCAGAACGGCGGCATCGTCGTCACCTGATGTTGGTTCCGGTTTGAACCATCCGGTGCGCCCGTCCGTGCTTCCCGGTGACGGATCGATCGAGGGAACCCACCGGAGGGGCGAGCATGGCAGAGGCGTCCGAGACGCAGGCGGACGGGACGGAGCAGGAGCCGGGGGAGCCGCGCAGCCGCAGGACGCTGCTCGTCGGCGCGGGGCTCGCGGGTGTGGCCGGGCTGGCGGCCGCGTGCGGCGGGTCCGGTGACGGCGGCGGCGGGTCCGGCGGCTCGGACGCCGGTTCCGGGGCGGAGCCGGGCAAGGGCGGGGCGGCCGGAACCGCGCTCGCGTCCGCCGGCGAGATCCCGGTCGGCGGCGGCAAGGTGTTCGAGGACGCCAAGGTCGTCGTCTGCCAGCCGGAGCAGGGCCGGTTCACGGCCTTCTCCGCCGCCTGCACGCACCGCGGCTGCAGCGTCGGCTCGGTGTCCGGCGGGACGATCAACTGCCCCTGCCACGGCAGCAAGTTCAAGATCACCGACGGCTCGGTGGCGAACCCGCCCGCCGACGAGCCGCTGGAGGCCAGGAAGGTCACCGTTCAGGGCGACAAGATCATGCTCGCCTGAGCCGCTTCGGCGGCGGGCCGTCCCCGGCCGGGCCGGCCCGCCCGCCGTCGGGGTCGTCCGGCGCGTTCACGCCGGCCGAGGCGCCGCCCTCCGTGCCCGGCGGGACGTCCGGCGCCGCCCCGTCGGGGGAGGGTGCGGCGCCGTCGGCGACCGGGACCGACCCGACCCGGAACCGGGGGACCGCCTCCGGGTGGTGGTCGCGGATGTAGGCGATGAGATGCTCGCGGATGTCGCAGCGCAGGTCCCAGGTGCTCGCCGAGTCGGCGGCGCTCATCAGCGCGCGCAGCGTGATCAGCCCGTTCGGCTGGGTCTCCACGACCTGCAGCACCCATTCGCGCCGGTCCCACAGCGGGTTGTCCTGGAGCGCCGAGTACAGCTCGGCCCGCAGCTCCTCGACCGGCACCGTCCAGTCCACGTGCAGCTCCACCGACCCGAGCAGGCGGCTGGAGTGCCGGGTCCAGTTCTCGAACGGCTGCTCGGTGAAGTGCGACACCGGGAAGATCATCCGCCGGTCGTCCCAGAGCCGGAGCACCACGTACGACAGGGTCAGCTCCTCGACCCGCCCCCAGGTGCCCTGGGTGACGACGATGTCGTCCAGCCGCAGCGCGTCGCTGAACGCCAGCTGCAGCCCGGCGAGCAGGTTGCCGAGGGTGGGCCGGGCGGCGATGCCGACGACCAGCCCGGCGACGCCCGCCGAGGCCAGCACCCCGGCGCCGACCGCGCGCACGCCCGGGAAGGTGAACAGCGCCGCGCCCACCGCGAGGACCACGATCAGCACGGCCGCGATCCGGCGCAGCAGCAGCATCTGGGTGCGGGCGCGCCGGGCCCGCCGGTTGCGCTCGCCCTCGATCCGCATCAGCCGCTCCAGCGGCGGGTCGCTCAGCGCGTACCCGATCCGCAGGACCAGCCAGGTGGTGGCGCCGATGGCCGCGATCCGCAGCACGTGCCGGACGGCGCCGTCGGGCTGCCCGTGCAGCAGGTGGTAGGGCATCGCGGCGTTGGCGCTGACGACCGCCGCGAACGCGAACGCGGGCGCCGCGACGCGGCGGGCGACCCGGCCCGCGCCCGGCCAGCGGTGCGACAGCCGCCCGGCGAGCAGGCGGCGCCCCGCCTCCACGACGACCACGGACGTGGCGACGACGCCCGCCAGGACGACCCACGCCCAGAGTGCGGACATGTGCGCGGCGACCTCCTCCGACGATCGACGACCTTCGTTCGACCTTCTCTTTCCGCTGCCTTTGCGGTCATCCGACCCGGAAGGGAGATCTATGTCACCCCGGCACCGTCCCCGATCGGGCCGGACGCGCACGGGGGCACGGCGTGTCGGTACCGCCCACTAGGCTTTTGAGCGTGGCAGATCCGGCGACCTACCGACCCGCACCCGGCTCCATCCCGGAGTCCCCGGGGGTGTACCGCTTCCGCGACGAGCACGGCCGGGTCATCTACGTGGGCAAGGCGAAGAGCCTGCGCTCGCGGCTGAACTCCTACTTCGCCGACTTCTCGGCGCTGCACCCGCGCACGCAGACCATGGTGCGGACCGCCGCCCGGGTCGACTGGACGGTCGTCGGCACCGAGGTCGAGGCCCTCCAGCTGGAGTACTCCTGGATCAAGGAGTTCGACCCCCGGTTCAACGTCCGCTACCGGGACGACAAGTCCTATCCGTACCTCGCCGTCACCCTGAACGAGGACTTCCCGAGGGTGATGGTGATGCGCGGCGCGAAACGCAAGGGCGTGCGCTACTTCGGGCCGTACTCGCACGCGTGGGCGATCCGGGAGACGGTCGACCAGCTGCTGCGCGTGTTCCCCGTCCGGACGTGCAGCGCCGGCGTGTTCAAGCGGCAGCACCAGCTCGACCGGCCCTGCCTGCTCGGCTACATCGGCAAGTGCTCCGCGCCGTGCGTCGGCCGCGTCTCGCCGGCCGAGCACCGCCTGCTCGCCGAGGACTTCTGCGACTTCATGGCGGGCAACACCTCCCGGTTCACCCGCCGCCTCGAACGCGACATGCGCGAGGCCGCCGCGTCCCAGGAGTACGAGCGCGCCGCCCGGCTCCGCGACGACATCCGCGCGCTGGAGCGGGCGCTGGAGAAGCAGGCCGTCGTGCTGCCCGACAGCACCGACTGCGACATGATCGCCTTCGCCGAGGACGAGCTGGAGGCGGCCGTCCAGGTGTTCTACGTGCGCGGCGGCCGCATCCGGGGGCAGCGCGGCTGGGTGGTCGACAAGGTCGAGGAGGTCACCACCGCCGACCTGGTGGAGAACTTCCTCATCCAGATCTACGGCGAGATCGAGTCGGTGCCCCGGGAGGTGCTCGTCCCGGCGCTGCCGCCCGACGCGGACGCCATGGCCGAGCTGCTCTCGGAGCAGCGCGACGGCCCCGTGCGGCTGCGCGTCCCGCAGCGCGGCGACAAGAAGGCCCTGCTGGAGACGGTGGCCCGCAACGCCCACGAGGCGCTGAAGCAGCACAAGACGCGCCGCGCGTCCGACCTCACCACCCGCAGCCGCGCCCTCCAGGAGATCCAGGACGCCCTGGAGCTGGACGAGGCGCCGCTGCGCATCGAGTGCTACGACGTGTCGAACCTGCAGGGCACGAACGTGGTCGCGTCCATGGTCGTGTTCGAGGACGGCCTGGCCCGCAAGAGCGAGTACCGCCGGTTCACGATCAAGGCCGTCGAGGGGCAGGACGACGTCCGCTCCATCCACGAGGTGATCAGCCGCCGGTTCCGCCGCTACCTCGCCGAGAGCGAGAAGATGGGCGAGCTCGACCACTTGGGCGATCCCGAGGAGGAGGGAGCGCACCAGCCGATCGATCCCGAGACCGGCCGGCCGCGCAAGTTCGCCTACCCGCCCAACCTGGTGATCGTCGACGGCGGCCCGCCGCAGGTCGCCGCCGCGCAGCGCGCCCTCGACGAGCTGGGCGTGGACGACATCGCGGTGTGCGGCATCGCCAAGCGGCTGGAGGAGCTGTGGCTGCCCGGCGAGGCCGATCCGGTGATCCTGCCGCGCAACAGCGAGGGCATGTTCCTCGTCCAGCGGGTACGCGACGAGGCGCACCGTTTCGCCATCACCTTCCACCGGCAGCGGCGGTCCAAGTCCATGACGGCCAGCGAACTCGATAACGTTCCGGGTCTGGGCCCGGCGCGGCGCGCGGCGCTGCTGAAGCACTTCGGCTCGCTCAAGCGGCTGAAGGACGCGACGCCCGAGCAGGTCGCCGAGGTCCCGGGGATCGGCATGCGCAGCGCCGAGAGCATCGTCGCGGCGCTGCACGGCGGTACCGTCCCGGCGCGCGAGGCGGCGGGCGGCACGGGCGACGGGGAGCACAGGGGGAGACGGGGATGACCAGCGAGACGAAGATCCCGGACATCGTGATCGTGACCGGCATGTCGGGGGCGGGCCGCAGCACCGCGGCCAAGTCCCTGGAGGACCTCGACTGGTACGTGGTCGACAACCTGCCGCCGGGGCTGCTCGCCACGATGGCCGACCTCGGCGGCCGGGTGAAGGACGCGGTGCCCCGCATCGCGGTCGTGGTGGACGTGCGCAGCCGCGCCTTCACCGCGGACCTGCACTCCTCCATCGCCGAGCTGGAGGCGCGCGGCGTCCACCCCCGGGTGGTGTTCCTGGAGGCCGGCGACGCCGACCTGGTGCGCCGGTTCGAGAGCGTCCGCCGCCCGCACCCGCTGCAGGGCGACGGCCGGCTGGTCGACGGCATCGCCCGCGAGCGGGAGCTGGTCCGCGAGGTGCGCGCCGAGGCCGACCTGGTGATCGACACCAGCGGGCTCAACGTGCACGAGCTGCGCAACAAGATCATCGGGTTCTTCGGCAACGACACCGGCGAGTCCAGCCTGCGCGCCACCGTGGTGTCGTTCGGCTACAAGTACGGCCTGCCGGTCGACGCCGACCTCGTCGTCGACTGCCGGTTCCTGCCGAACCCGCACTGGGTGCCGGAGCTGCGCCCGAAGACCGGCCGCGACACCGCCGTCCGCGACTACGTGCTCGGGCAGCGCGGCGCCAAGGAGTTCCTGGACGCCTATTCCGAGGTGCTGCGGCTCCTCGCCGACGGCTACGAGCGCGAGGGCAAGCACTACGTGACGCTCGCCGTGGGATGCACCGGTGGAAAACACCGTAGTGTGGCCATGGCGGAACAGATCGCCGCCCGGCTGCGGGACGAGGGCATCGAGGTGCAGGTCGCCCACCGTGACCTCGGCCGCGAATGAGCACCCGCGGGTCCCGGACGAGGAGAGAAACGGCACGGTGAAGCCTTCTGGCTCGACGGAGGGCCCGAAGGTCGTCGCGCTCGGCGGCGGCCACGGCCTGTACGCCTCCCTGTCGGCGCTGCGCCGCGTCACCGACCGGCTGACGGCCGTCGTCACCGTCGCCGACGACGGCGGCTCCAGCGGGCGGCTCCGCCGCGAACTGGGCGTGCTGCCGCCCGGCGACCTGCGGATGGCGCTCGCCGCCCTCTGCGGCGACGACGAATGGGGCCAGACGTGGCGGGACGTCGTCCAGCACCGGTTCGGCAGCGAGGGCGACCTGAAGGACCACGCCGTCGGCAACCTGCTGATCGTCGCGCTGTGGGAGCTGCTCGGCGGCGCCGGGACCGCCGGCTCCACCGTCGCGGGCCTCGACTGGGTCGGCCGGCTGCTCGGCGCGCACGGCCGCGTGCTGCCGATGGCGGCCGTCCCGATGGACATCGTCGCCGAGGTCCGCGGCGCCGACCCGGCCCGCCCCGGCGAGGTCACCCGCGTCAAAGGGCAGGTGGCGTGCGCGAAGACGCCCGGCAGCGTGCTCGGCATCTCGCTCGTGCCCGCCGACCCGCCCGCGTGCCCCGAGGCGCTCGCCGCCGTCGAGGACGCCGACTGGATCGTGTTCGGCCCCGGCTCCTGGTTCACCAGCGTCCTGCCGCACCTCAAGGTGCCCGCGCTGGCCCGGGCCCTCACCACCGCCCGCGCCCGCCGCGTCGTCGCGCTGAACCTCGCGCCGCAGCCCGGCGAGACCGACGACTTCTCGCCGCAAACCCACCTGGAGGTCCTGCAGGCGCACGCGCCGGACCTGCGGGTCGACGTCGTCCTCGCCGACGGCGGCGTGGTTGACGACCCGGCCGCGCTCGACAAGGCCGTCCAGGCGCTCGGGGGGCGGCTGGTCCTCGCCGACGTCGCCGCCGACGACGGCTCGCCGCGTCATGAACCCGCCCGGCTGGCCCAAGCCTTGGTACAGATTTTCAGCGAGTGACATCCCGCGTGGTCGGCATCGGCCACACTGCTGGGAGTCCGATAGGGGGAGGGTTCATCAGATGGCGATGACCGGTGTGGTCAAGGACGAGCTGAGCAGGCTCACGGTCATGAAGCCGTGCTGCCGCAAGGCCGAGGTCTCGACGCTGCTGCGGTTCGCGGGCGGCCTGCACCTGGTCAGCGGGCGGATCGTGATCGAGGCCGAGATCGACACCGGCGTCGCGGCACGGCGCCTGATCAAGGACATCGCGGAGGTGTTCGGGCACACCTCCGAGGTCGTCGTGCTCGCGCCCAGCGGGCTGCGCAAGGGCAACCGCTACGTCGTCCGCGTGTTCCGGGACGGCGAGTCGCTCGCCCGGCAGACCGGGCTCATCGACAACAACGGCCGGCCCGTCCGCGGCCTGCCCCGGCACGTGGTCGCGGGGGCGGCCTGCGACGCCGAGTCGGCCTGGCGCGGCGCCTTCCTCGCCCACGGCTCCCTCACCGAGCCCGGCCGCTCCATGTCGCTGGAGGTGACCTGCCCCGGCCCCGAGGCCGCGCTCGCCCTCGTCGGCGCCGCCCGCCGGCTCAAGATCCACGCCAAGGCCCGCGAGGTCCGCGGCGTCGACCGCGTCGTCGTCCGCGACGGCGACGCGATCAGCGCCCTGCTCACCCGGCTCGGCGCGCACGACAGCGTCCTCGCCTGGGAGGAGCGCCGCATGCGCCGCGAGGTCCGCGCCACCGCCAACCGCCTCGCGAACTTCGACGACGCGAACCTGCGCCGCTCCGCCCGCGCCGCCGTCGCCGCCGGCGCCCGCGTCGCCCGCGCCCTGGAGATCCTCGGCGACGACGCCCCCGACCACCTCGTCAAGGCCGGCCGCCTCCGCCTGGAGCACAAGCAGGCGTCCCTGGAGGAACTCGGCCAGCTCGCCGACCCGCCCCTCACCAAGGACGCCATCGCCGGCCGCATCCGCCGCCTCCTCGCCATGGCCGACAAACGCGCCACCGACCAGGGCATCCCCGGCACCGAGGCCAACCTCACGGCGGACATGCTGGGGTAGCGCTGTTTACCCAGGGGGGCTGTGTTTTCCCTGGGGGGCGACCCCCTGGAACCCCCGTTGCGAGCCGGTCGATCCTCACGCCACGGTTTCGGTTCTTGTGACCGTGCGGGTCTGCGTCGTGTCGCTGCGGTCGCCCGGCTCGGCGGGTCGGGCGGCCTCCGGGCGCTGGGGCGCCCTCCGGCCGCCCGACCCGTGCCGGGGCTGAGGTTGTGGCACAAGGCTCCTTCAACGGCGCAGGCGATCCTCGCGCAGTGTGGGGCCTGGGGCGTCAGCGGGGGGTGTGGTCGCCTCTGAGGATTCGGGGGACCAGGTCTTCTCTCAGGTGGCCGTAGCCGGTTTCGGCCCAGACGCTCTTGGACGGGTCGGCCTCGAAGTAGGGGACGTCGCGGCCGTCCCGGCGGTCCATGAGGATGTCCGGGGTCTCCTTCGCGCGGGCGGCGCGGGCGCAGTCGCGGCAGGCGTGGACGCGGAGGCGGCGGCGGGAGCCGATGGGGCGCCAGTCGATGCGGGAGCCCGCGTCGCCGTGCAGCGGGTTGAAGAAGCAGAGCGGGCTCGGGGGGATCTCCGGCTTCCCGGCGGCGACGGCCCGGGCGGACGCGAGCGCGTCGCGGCCCTGGTCGACCAGGACGAGCACGCCCGCCAGGTCGGGGACGCCGCGCGCCCGGTCCAGGGTCTTGCCGGCCGCCTGGTAGGCGTCCAGCGCCCGGGTCATCAGCTCGCCGGTCCGCTCCCCGGACACCCGCACGTCGGTGGTGTCGAGGAGCTCGCCGAACGCGATGACCTCATGGGACGCCTGCTCGCGGAGCTGGTCCTCGCTGGCGCGCTTCGCCGTGGAGAAGACCGTGCGGGGCAGGAGCAGCGCGCTGTCGTCACGGCGGACCGAGGCCATGCGGCGGCGGCGCCACAGGAGCAGGCCCGCTACCCCGGCCGCCGCGATCCCGGCGCCGCCCAGTGCGAGGGGGAGCGCGGAGGAGCCGTCGTCGTCCGTGCGGAGGCCCTGTTCGGAGCGTCGCTGGTTGGCGCGTTTCTGGATCAGCGCGGACTGGCGGTCGTACTCCTTCTTCGCGTCGCCCGACAGCATGAGGTCGGCGATCCGGTTGAGGCGGTCCGCGACGGACGCGTCGTCGTAGGCGCGGTCGAAGGACACCGCCCAGGCGGCGTAGCGGGCCTGGTGGTCGCCGCCGAACTCCTTGGCGCGCAGGTCGTCGCCGATGTCGCTGAAGGTGATGTAGACGCCGTCCCGGCCGAGTTTCGCGTGCACGACCGTCGCGAGCTGGTCGTCGTCGCTCCAGGTGCCGCCCTTGACCAGCGGGACGAGGACGACGAACACCGGTACGGGCAGCTTGCGGAACTTGGCGATGAGCCGGTCGCGGTCGGCCTGCGGCAGCGCGGACGCCAGCGAGGGGTCGACGTAGACGGGGGAGCGCCGCAGCGCCGCGGCGAGCCGCTCGCCCGGGGACGGTTCACTCGACACCGAGATACTCCTGGATGCGGGGGATCAGGTCGCCGTCGGCCCCGAAACCGGTGTCCTTCCAAACCCCGGGGACGGCGTAGTGCGGGCGTCGACCGCTGGGGCCGGGGACCTTCAGCGTCCGTTCGGCCAGGGCCGCTGTGCTCTTGCTGGCGCACGTCGAGCAGACGGGGCGGCGCCTGGCGCGGGCGTCGCCCAGTTGCACCTTGCGGCGCTGCGAGGACGGGCCGTGCAGCGGGTTGATGAAGCACGGTGGCGGGGGTGTCGCGGTCTTGCCCGCCAGTGCCGCCCGGCCCTGGCGGGCCAGCACGATCGCTCCGGCGAGGTCGAGCGCGCGTTCGGGGTCCTCGGCGGCGTCGTCGTAGAGGATCTGCGCGACGTCGTAGGCGGACACCGCGTACTCGCGGCCGTGGTTGCCCTCCGCGGCGGCGGGGAGCAGGCCCCGCAGGCGCTCCAGTTCCTTGGCGCCCGTGCGGCGCAGCCACTTCACGGAGGGGTCGGCGGGCGCGTTCACAGGCCGCCCGCGGTGACCCGCGTGTCGAAGCCGAGCTCCTCCTGGGTGGCGCCGAGGACGATCTCGCCGTCCGCGCGCGGCACCAGGGCCGA
>NZ_VCKZ01000721.1 GCF_005889745.1 Actinomadura geliboluensis | reverse complement strand
GACGTGGGAAGGGTAATGGGGCGACGCCGGTTCCATCACCGTCTCAGCTTCGGCTTCCAGCGTGGAGGCCGGGACGGTGAGCAGGTCAACGTGCCGCCCGTCGGTACGGATCGCGGTGAGCAGTCCTAGCCGGGAGCGCAACCGTCAGCGGTAGGACACCGCTCATACCGGCGGCTGAGATCCTCACGCCGCCGGGGGCCGATGTGACGGAACAACCTCAGAACGAAGACGACGCGGTCATCGCCGCCGGCGACCGGGCCCAGCACGGGACCGGTGACCGTCCCGAGCCGATCGAGGTCGCCGCGCCCCCGCCTGGACGGACCCGCTGCCGCACCGTATCCGGCACTGCCGCCCCGCGCCGAAGCCTCCGGCGGATCCCCCGCCGCCCCGGAGTGCGGCCCACGGACCAACCGACCTGGGACGAATTGGACGACGAGTTCTGGGGGCCTGATTCCACCAGAAGATGAGGGAGTCCCGATGATCCAGATGGTCGACATCCGGGAATGGCGCACCCGCGCCGTCCTCGGCTCCGGCGGCCACAAGGTCGGCACTCTGGAGCCGGTCCACGTCGGCACCAGCGCGGCGACGGCACCATCGTGGCCCGGTCAGACTGCGGCGGGTTCCAGCGCCGGAGGCAGCGGTTGCTGGAGCGCTCGGGGCAGGGTCGAGTAAGTCCGAAGGCCGTGCTCAAGGACGGCATCTACCAGGATCCTCGCCACGTGCGAGCGGGGGGAGGCCAGACGCATCGAGACGCCCAGAGCCAGAGCACGGTGCCACACACTGATCAGAGCGGAGATCCCTGCCGCGTCACAGAACCACAGCTGTGACAGGTCCAGTACCAGCATCCGCTGCCCGGGGTGAAGCAGCGCCAGCAGCCCGTCGCGAAGCGCGGGCGCGGTCACCAGGTCAAGATCGCCTTGCAGGGCGGCGACGGTGAACGAAGGCCGACGCACGACCGACAGCACAACCCGCGGATGGATGTCGGTATGGCCTTGAGTCGTATACGTGGTGTTCATGATGTCGCTCCGATCGCGCAGCGGATCGCGCGGGCGGGTCGGTAGCGCGTTGACCAGCGGACGCGCTGCAACCCACGCTACGCCGCATACCGCCTGATCGAGGGCAACGACCTGCAAAGTCCCCTGCACGCGGATGCGCCCCGGGACTGGTGACGAGCAGGGCGCAGGTGGGCATGGTCCCACCATCAGGCGACGGGGAACTACCGGATCACGGTGGGGGATTAGCCACCCGAGGATCGCGCGCGCCGCAACACCCCGGCCCGTATGCGCAACGCATGCGTACGGGCCGGGGACCAGGTCGACGTTCAGGTCACGATCACGCCCGAAACGGCGGACACGCAACTACGGGCCGCCAACGCGGCGATCATGGGGGACGGCGGCGGGCCGGATAGTGATCTTGCAGCCATGCGCGTGGTACCCCCTACCGGATTCGAACCGGCGCTACCGCCTTGAAAGGGCGGCGTCCTAGGCCGCTAGACGAAGGGGGCCCTGGGTGGCGGTGATGGTCGCCACTCGACTCGTCAAGTGTAGAGGACGGGGCGGGGC
>NZ_VCKZ01000252.1 GCF_005889745.1 Actinomadura geliboluensis | reverse complement strand
GCAGGGGGCGGGTCGCGGTGCCGGTCTCGTTCCCGGCGATGTCGGCGACGGCGACGTGGACGGCGTCGCGGCGCAGGTCGACCCCGGCGATGTGGGCGCGGTCGGCGACGAGTCCGTAGAGGCGGGCGTTCGGGCCCCGCCGCTCGGCGCCGGTCTCCCCCGCGACCTCGACGAGCCCGGCCGCCCGGAGCCGCTCGATCAGGTCGGACACGGTCGGCCGGGACAGCCCGGTCAGCGTCCGCAGCTGCGGGGCGGTGAGCGGGCCGCGTTCGAGCAGCAGGTCGAGGGCCAGCCGGTCGTTGATCGCGCGGGCCATGGTCGGGTCGGCGGTCTTCACCGCCCACATAGTAGTCAGGGTTCCTGCCTAATACACTTTTCATCAGGAAGCCTTCCTGTTAGTTTTTCCGTCCATGACCTCTCCCCACCGGGCCATCGGCGCGGTCTTCGCCGTCCACGGGGCCGTGGCGGGCACCCTCGCCACGCGCCTGCCCTGGATCCAGGACCGCCTCGACCTCTCCCCCACCGTGCTCGGGCTGGCCCTGCTGTGCCCGTCCCTCGGCGCGTTCACCGCGATGCCCACCGCGAGCCGCGTGGCGCACCGGATCGGCGAGCGCCGCACCGTCCGGCTGCTGATCGCGGCCTGGTGCGCGGCGCTCGCCCTCCCCGCGCTCGCGCCCGCGCCCGCCTGGCTGTTCGCGGCGATGCTGCTGTACGGCGCGACCGCCGGCATGTCGGACGTCGTCATGAACGCGCACGGCGTCGCGGTGGAGCGGGCCGTGGGCCGCCCGGTCATGTCGGGGCTGCACGGCCTGTGGTGCGTCGGCAGCCTCGCCGCGGGCGGTGCCGGCATCGCCGCCGCGCACGCCCGGATCGACGCGCGGCTGCACCTCGGGCTGGTCGCGCTCGTCCTGCTGGCGGCGGGCCTGCTCGCCGGGCGGGGGCTGCTCGCGGACCGGCCCGCCGAGGGCGTCCCGGCGCCGCGCCGGTTCGCGCTGCCGACCAAGGCCGTCGCCGCGATCGGCGCGGTCGGGTTCTGCGGGACGTTCGCCGAGGGCGCGAGCGCCGACTGGTCCGCCGTCTACCTCACCGAGGTGACGCACGCGGGCCCCGGCCTCGCCGCCGCCGCGTTCACGGTCTTCATGTCCTGCATGGCGGTCACCCGGCTGGCCGGCGACCGGCTCGTGCGGCGGTTCGGCCCGGCGGCGGTCATCCGGTGCGGCGGCTCGGTCGCCGTGGCCGGCGGGATCATGGTGGTGGCCGCCCGCGCGCCGTGGGCCGCGGTCGCCGGGTTCGCGCTGGTCGGCATCGGGATCGCCACCGTCGTCCCGCTGGTGTTCGCGGCGGCGGCCGGCATCGGCGCGACGCCCGGCGAGGGCGTGGCCGGCGTCGCGACGATCACCTACCTGTCCGGGCTGACCGCGCCGGCGGTGACCGGCTGGACGGCGGGCGCGCTGTCCTACCGGGCGGCGTTCGCGATGATCACGTGCGTGGTCGCGGTGATGACGCTGTCGGCCGGCGCGCTGCGCCCGCGCGAGCCGGGCACCGCGGCGCCCGCGACCGACGCGTCGGCGAAGGCGCTGCACTAGCGCCCGCCGGCCTTGCCGCGGGCATGCGAAAGGCCGGGGACGGCGAGCGTCCCCGGCCTTTCGTCGGGTCTACATCGAGAAGGGCGAAGCCTTAGAGCGGGTAGACGCCCTCGGCCTGCGGGCCCTTCTGGCCCTGCGTGATCTCGAAACCGACGCGCTGGTTCTCGTCCAGGCTGCGGTACCCGCTGGTGGTGATCGCCGAGTAGTGGACGAACACGTCGGGGCCGCCGCCGTCAGGCGCGATGAACCCGAAGCCCTTTTCGGCGTTGAACCACTTCACGGTGCCTTCGGCCATGCTGTCTTTTCCTTCTGGGTAACCTCACCGGCCCGCCGGACGGCGGACCGGGCTGCAAGCGGACTCATCCCACGTCCGCCGGTCGCCCGGAAAAACGCTTTCGAGACTGCTCGACGTCGGACTGGCCGACGCCATCGTGCAACGCGTCCGAACCTACCCGATACCGGCGCGACTTATGCACCGACACACCTAAACAAGATCCGACAATGCCTCGGCGGCGCGGTGGCAGTCGTGGAACGTGCAGTACAGCGGGACGGGAGCGAGCCGGACGACATCGGGTTCGCGGGCGTCGGCGACCACGCCGTGCGCCGCGGCGAGCCGCCGGACGAGCCCGCCGGCGTCCGGGACGCGCAGCGACAGCTGGGCGCCCCGCGCCGCCGGGTCGGCCGGGGTGATGACCTCCACGCCGCCGAGCGGGGCGAGCCGGCCGGCCAGGTACCCGGTGAGGCGCTCGCTCTTGGCGCGCAGCGCGGCCATCCCGGTCCGGTCGAAGATCTCCAGGGAGGCCAGCACGGGCGCGAGCGCGAGGATCGGCGGGTTGGACACCTGCCAGGCGTCGGCGGACGCGGGCGGCGCGATCTCGGGGTCCATCCGGAACCGGACGGCCGGGTCGGTCCCCCACCAGCCGGACAGCTTCGGCACGGAGGCGTCCCGGACGTGGCGCTCGTGCACGAAGCAGCCCGCGACCGCGCCCGGACCGGAGTTCAGGTACTTGTAGGTGCACCAGGCGGCGAAGTCGACGTCCCAGTCGTGCAGGCGCAGCGGGACGTTCCCGGCGGCGTGCGCGAGGTCCCAGCCGACCACGGCGCCGGCGGCGCGGCCCGCCTTGGTGATCGCGGGGATGTCCATGAGCTGGCCGGTCAGGTAGTTGACGCCGCCGAGCAGGACGAGCGCGACCGTGCCGCCCTCGCGTTCGAGGAAGGCGAGGACGTCCTCGGTGCGCAGGTTGTCCTCGCCGGGGCGCGGCTTCAGCCGCACGACCGCCGCGGCCGGGTCGAGCCCGTGGTGGACGGCCTGGCCCGCGACCGCGTAGGAGTCGGACGGGAACGCCGAGTCCTCGATGAGGATGCGGGTGCGCGTCCCGGCGGGCCGGTAGAAGCTCGCCATCAGCAGGTGCAGGTTGACCGTGAGCGAGTTCATCGCGACGACCTCGTGCGGCAGCGCACCGACGAGCCGGGCGGCGGGTTCGCGGAGCAGCTCGTGGTAGTCCACCCACGGGCGGCGCCCCTGAGTGTGCGCCTCGACGGCGAGGCGCGCCCAGTCGTCCAGCTCCTCGCGGAGCCGTCCCGCGACGCTCCGCGGCTGCAGGCCGAGGGAGTTGCCGGCGAAGTACGCGGCCTCCTCGTACCGGCCGCCGGGCGCGGGCGGGACGAGGAACTCGCCGCGCAGCGTGGGCAGCGGGTCGGTCTCGTCGAGCCGCCGCGCCTCGTCTTCCAGGGTCACTGCGTCATTCCTTCGGTGGTCACGAGTGCGGGCGCGGGCGCGGGCTCGGGCGCCTCGGCGAGGGCGAAGAACTCCGCGGCGTTGCCGCCGAGCAGGCGGGCGCGGTCGGCGTCGTCCAGCCCGGGGCAGGCGCGGATCGTCGCGCCCGGCTCCAGTTCGCCGAGCGGGAACGGGTAGTCGGTGCCGAGCATGACGTGGCCGGGGCCCATCACGTCCACGAGCAGCCGGAGCGCGCGCGGGTCGAACACGGCGGAGTCGACGTGGAACCGGTCGAGGTACTCCGACGGCGGGCGCGGCGAGTCGGCGCGGACGATGTCGCGCCGGTGCCAGGCGTTGTCGGCCCGGCCGAGCAGGAACGCGAAGCTGCCGCCGCCGTGGCAGAAGCACATCCGCAGCGACGCGGGGATCCGCTCGAACGCGCCGGACAGCATCAGCCCGAGGATGCTCAGCTGCGTCTCGGCGGGCATCCCCGACAGCCACGGCAGCATGTGGCCGCGCATCCGGTCGGCGCCGAGCATGTCCCACGGGTGCGCCAGCACGGGCAGGCCGAGTTCCGCGCAGTGCGCGAGGAACGCGGTGATGCCGTCGTCGTCGAGGTTGCGGTCGCCGACGTGGTTGCCGATGTGCACGCCGCGGTGCCCGGCCGCCTTCGCGCGCGTCGCGACCCGGCAGGCGAGCTCGGGGTCCTGGAGGGGGACCTGGCAGAGCGGCAGCAGCCGGTCCGGTGCGTGCGCGCAGAACGCGAGGATGCGGTCGTTGACGAGGTCGCACCAGTCGGCGGCGCGGGACGGCTCGGCCGCGTACCCGAACATCAGCGGGGTGGACGAGACGGCCTGGACGTCCACGCCCGCGGCGTCCATGTCGGCGACGCGGCGCGCGGGGTCCCACAGGGCCGCGCCGACCGGCCGGTACTCCTCGTCCCCGGACATCATCATGCCGGCGCCGCCGCCGTCGAGGCGCAGCCACGGCTGCCCCTCGTCGGCGAGCACGCGGCCCTCGTCGCGGGTGAGCTCCGGGAAGACGTGGGCGTGGACGTCGATGACCGTCACGGCGCCCCCGTCAGGCCCGGGGCGCGGTGGTCGGGGTCATGGCCCGCGGCCATGTCCTGCCCGGGTGGACGGCTCCGCAGTTGGGGCACGTGCGGTCGCCGCCGTAGAAGCCCTCGAACACGGGCGGCAGGTCGTCCACGATGGAGCGGACCTGCAGTTCGACGCGGTGGACGAGGTGGTGGCACTCGGTGCAGTACCACTCGAACGCCTCCGTCAGCCCCTCCGGCCGGGGGATCTCCACGACCAGGCCGATCGAGCCGGGCTCGGGGCGCTGCGGCGAGTGCCGGACGTGCGGCGGCAGCAGGAAGACGTCGCCCTCGTTGATCTGCACGTCGGTCGGCGGGCGGCCCTCCTCCTCCATGACGCGCAGCACCATGTTGCCGCGGAGCTGGTAGAAGAACTCCTCGGTCGGGTCGTCGTGGAAGTCGGTGCGCTGGTTCGGGCCGCCGACGACCATGATGATCAGCCCGGCCTCGTCGAACACCTGGACGTTGCCGACGGGCGGCTTGAGCAGGTCGCGGTGCTCGTCGATCCATGCCTGGAAGTTGAACGGTTGTCCGTGCGACAGCTGCGGCAGGGTCATGCCCCGGCCTCCTTGCCTCTCTGCGACGTGTCTGTCTGCGGGATGTGCGCGACGCACGAGATCTCGACGAGCAGGTGCGGGTGCGGGAGCTGGTGGACGGCCACGGTGGTGCGGGCCGGGCCGCTCTCGTCGAAGTACTCGCCGTAGACCTCGTTGTAGCCGCCGAAGTCGTTCATGCTCACCAGGTACGCGGTGACGTTGACGACGTCGCGGAGGTCTCCCCCGGCGGCGGCGAGCAGGTCGCGGATGTTCTCGATGACGGCGCGGGTCTGCGCCCGGATGTCGAGGTCGGTGACGCCCATCGGGTCGGCGCTCGCCCCGACGAACGTCCCGTCCGGGCGGCGGGAGCTCGTCCCGGACACGAACACGAAGTCGCCGGCCCGCTTGAGGTGCGGGAACCGCCCCCGCGGCTTGGCCTTGCCGTCGACGAGGAACGCGTCGCCCATCATGTGGTCACCTCGACCGCGCCGAGGCCGGCCCCGGTGACGCGGACGTGCGCGTCCTTCGGCAGCGGGACGGCCGCCGTGGCGGCGCCCGCGAGGACGATCCAGCCGGGTTCGAGGGTGATCCCGGCGCCGAGCGCGAGCCGCGCCGCCGCGCGCAGCGACCGCGCCGGGTCGCCGAGGATCGCGGCGGACGACCCGGCCTGCACCGGGCGCCCGTCGATCTCCAGCAGGAGCCCGGCGTTCGACAGGTCGCGCGGCGGGTGCCAGGCCCCGTACCCGAACCGCGCCGCCGAGGCGTTGTCGGCGATGACGTCCGGGAGGGTGAACTCGAAGTCCCGGTAGCGGGAGTCGAGGATCTCGAACCCGACCGCGACGCCGGCCACGGCCGACTCGGCCTCGGCGACCGAGCGGACCTCCCGTCCGATCAGGTAGGCGATCTCCGGCTCGACGCGCGGGTGGATGAGGCGCGACACGTCCACCGAGGGCCCGGCGAGCATCCGGTCGGTGAGCAGGCCCCAGATGACGTCGTCGACGCCCATCTGCACCATCTTGGCGCGGCTGGTGAAGCCCATCTTGATCCCGGCGGGACGCTCGCCCCGGCGGCGGCGCAGCTCCATCCCAGCACGCTGCACCGCGTAGGCGGCGGGGACGTCGAACGGCGTCGTGTCGGTCAGCTTCGGGACCGCGCGGACGTCGCGGGCGGCGTCGTCGAGGGTCCGCGCGAGCGCGGTCACGTCCACCATCAGGCACTCTCCTTGCCGAAGGCGACGCGGACGTCGCCGAGCCCGTCGATGCGGGCCTCGAACACCTCGCCGGGCGCGGCGGGGACGACCGGGCCGAGCGCGCCGGTCAGCACCGTGTCGCCGGCGCGCAGCGGGCGGCCGACGCGCACCAGCGTGTCGGCGAGCCACAGCGCCGCGTTCAGCGGGTGGCCGAGGCAGGCGGCGCCGTTGCCGGTGGAGACCTGCTCGCCGCGCCGCTCCATCACCATCCCGCACAGGCGCAGGTCGACGTCCTTGAGGAGGACGGGCCGGTTGCCGAGCGCGTACATGCCGGACGAGGCGTTGTCGGCGACGGTGTCGGCGAGCGTGATGTCCCAGTCGCGGACGCGGCTGCCGACGACCTCGATCGCGGGCAGCGCGAACGCGGTCGCGCGGATGACGTCGGCGACGGTGTGCCGCTCGTGGGTGAGGTCGTGCTCCAGCACGAGCGCGACCTCCGCCTCGGCGCGCGGCTGCAGGACGGCGCCGGCGGGGATCTCCTCGCCGTCCGGGACGGCCATGTCGGCGAACAGCATCCCGAAGTCGGGGCTGTCCACGCCGATCTGCCGCTGGACGGCCTTGGAGGTCAGCCCGATCTTGCGTCCGGCGAGGCGGCGGCCCTCGGCCAGCCACCGCTCGGTGAGCCGGTCCTGGACGGCGTAGGCGTCGTCGGCCGTGGTGATCAGGTCGCGGACGGGCGCGCACGGCGTGCCGGCGGCGTAGGCGCCGAGCAGCCGGTCGGCGGCTTGGTCGATGGTGGTCGTCACGGGGCTCGCTCTCAGATCTGGATGCAGACGTTGACGGGTTCGGAGAAGAAGTCCAGGGAGTACTCTCCCCCTTCCCTCCCGATTCCGGACGCCTTGACACCGCCGAACGGGGTGCGCAGGTCGCGCAGGTTCCAGCAGTTCACCCAGACGATCCCGGTCTCGACGCGCGGCGCCACCCGGTGCGCCCGCGACAGGTCGGTGGTCCAGACGGTGGAGGCGAGGCCGTAGGGGCTGTCGTTGGCGAGCGCGAGCGCCTCGTCCTCGGTGTCGAACGGCGCGACGTGGCACACCGGCCCGAAGATCTCCTCCCGGACGGTGCGGGCGGTCTCGGGGAGGCCGGTGAGGACGGTCGGCTCGACGTAGAAGCCGCCGTCGCGCTCGTCGCCGAACCGCGGCGCGCCGCCGCCCGCGACGACCGTGGCGCCTTCCTCGCGGGCGAGCCGGTAGTACGACAGGACCTTGTCGCGGTGCTCGGCCGAGATCATCGGCCCGTAGCCGCCGAGTTCGCGCGCGCGGGCGCCGAGCCGCTCCACGAACTCCTCGAAGACGGGCCGCTCGACGTAGACGCGCTCGGTGCACAGGCAGATCTGCCCGGAGTGGGTGAAGGACGAGCGGACCGTCCCGTCCACGGCGGCGTCGAGGTCGGCGTCGGCGAAGACCAGCGCGGGGTTCTTGCCGCCCAGTTCGAACGACACGGGCGTCACGTGCTCGGCGGCGTTGCGCATGATCGCGGCGCCGGTCGCCGACTCGCCGGTGAACGCGATCGCGTCCACGCCCGCGTGCCTGGTCAGGAACTCGCCGGCCGCGCCGGCGCCGTGCCCGTGCACCAGGTTGAACGCGCCGTCCGGCACCCCGGCCTCGTCGATGACGCGGGCGAGCAGCGTCGCGGTGGACGGCGTCTCCTCCGACGGCTTGACCACGACGGCGTTGCCGCACGCGAGCGCCGGGGCGATCTTCCAGGTGGACAGCAGCAGCGGGAGGTTCCACGGCGAGATGATCGCGACGACGCCGAGCGGCCGCCGCACGGTGTAGTTGAGCGCCTCGCCCGTGCCCGCGCTCCACCCGGGGATCTGCGTCACGTAGGCCCGCTCGGGACGGCCGTACAGCAGGTCGGCGTACGCGCGGAAGTTCCCGGCGGCGCGCGGAACGTCGACGGTCTCGGCGAACGAGCGGGGCCTGCCGGTGTCGGCGACCTCCGCCTCGACGAACTCCTCGAACCGGGCGTCGATGCCGTCGGCGACGCGCCGCAGCGCGGCGGCCCGCTCCTCGGCGCCGGCCGCGCCCCACCCGCCCTTCAGCGCGGCCCGCGCCGCCGTGACGGCGTCGTCGACGACCTCGCGCGTGGCCTCGGGGACGGTGCCCATCTCGGTGCCGGTCACGGGATCGACGAGCGGGAAGCCGGGTCCGTCCGAGCGGAAGACGCCGCCGACGTAGTGCTCAGCCTTCATCCGTGTCCTCCCGCATGGCTCGACAGGTCCGATCCTCTGCCCCGCGAGCTATGCCTGGCAAATACCAAATCCCCCAAGCGCTATCACTCATCGGATATAGATTCGCCGGCCGGCCGCGTGGCCGGATGCGGCCAAGATCGCGGGCTTGCCGGGATCCGCCGCCCATGTCACTTTGATCATGTACCGCCGGTGATCTTCGGGAGGCCCCGAGCATGACCCACGGCACCGGAGCATGACCCACGGCACCGGCCCCCTCGACCCGCCGTCCTTCCTCCGCCTCGACCCGCCCGAACTCGACGGCGGCGACCTCGTCGTCCGCGCCCGGCCGACCGCGTCCCGCGCCCGGACCCGAACCAGCCCCTCCGCCCCGCTCGCCTACCTCTACGAGACCCCGGACGAGCACGAACCCGAGCACACCACCCGACTCGCGGCCGGCCACTACGACACGACCACCCTCACCTGGTCGTTCTCCGGCGACATCCCGGGGATCATCGGGCTCACCGAGCCCACCTCCCCGTAGCGGCCCCGCGCACGAGTGTCCGGCAACCCCGTCCCGAAAGGCACAGCCATGCCCGGAACCCTGACCAGGCCCGCCCTGCGCACGACCCGCGCGTTCATCTCACCCGACCACGCCGGCTTCGACCCGGCGGCGATCCCGACCCCGGACGGCGACGAGCGGCCGTTCGGCTACGCCTACTCCACCCCGTGGGGGACGCCCGACGAGGGCGCCCCGGCCGCCGACCCGCAGGCGGGGCACTACGACCCCGCCACCCAGACCTGGGTCGGCCCCAACGGTGAGGACATCACCGCCGGGTACAGCTCGTACACCGTCACCGGCTCGGGCCAACCGCCGTGGGGCGACAAGATCCTCGACGATGTGTGCGCCTGACGCGTGAACGACGATCGGCCAGAGGTCCTGATCCTCACCCAGGACTTCGACCCGACGGTCGACCCGGTCGTCCGAAGCCTCACGGCCAAGGGCGCCCGGGTCTTCCGGGTCGACACCAGCTACTTCCCCCGCCGGCTCAGCTTCGCCACGTCCGACTTCGACGGCGCGGACCGGGCCGTCATGCGCCACCACGACGGCGAGATCGACCGCGAGGTCGACCTCAACGCCCTGTCCGGCGTCTGGTACCGGCGGCCCACCGCGTTCGAGTTCGGCGACGACATGGGCGAGGCCGAGCGCGAGTTCGCCCGCTACGAGGCGCAGCACGGCGTCGGCGGCATCTTCCGCTCGACCGACGCCCTCTGGATGAACCGACCCGACCTGGACGCGGTCGCCGACCTGAAGCCCTACCAGCTGAAACTCGCCAAGAAGGCCGGTCTGCGCGTCCCGAGGACACTGCTGACCAACGACCCGGACGAGGTCGCGCGGCTGGCGAAGCAGGAGGGCGAGGGCAAGCTCGTCTACAAGTCGCTCAGCGGCGGGGTGATCCACTACCCGGGCGCGTTCCCGTCCGGCCTGTTCACCGCCGTGCTGGGCGAGGAGATCGACGAGCACCTCCCCCGCGTCCGGCACACCATCTGCCAGTTCCAGGAGTACATCGAGAAGGCGTACGAGGTCCGGCTCACCGTCATCGGCGACAGCTACTTCCCGGTGGTGATCGACTCGCAGGGCGCGGAGCGGACCAAGGTCGACTGGCGGGCCGACATCCAGATGAACTACGGCGATTACCGGCCGCTGCCGGAGGACGTCGTCCGCCGCACCCGGGCGCTGCTGGACGAGCTCGGGCTCGTGTACGCCGCCGTCGACTTCATCGTCACCCCGGACGGCGAGCACGTGTTCCTGGAGTCCAACCCCAACGGCCAGTTCATGTGGATGCAGAACGACCTCGGGCTGCCGATGAGCGACCGCATCGCCGACCTGCTGATGAAGGGCCATGCGGGCCGGACCGGTGAAGTGGAGCAAATCGGCTACTGATGGACGATCCACCGCCCGTCACCGCGGCCGAGTGGTCGCAGCCGCCGCAGGTCGGCCTGCGGCGGCTGCCCCGGCTCGTCTGGGGCGCCGTCCGCCTCGCGGCGTCGGCGGCGCCCCGGGAGTACGCCCTCATCACGGCGCTCCAGGCCGTCGCCGGCCTCGGCCTCGTGCTGCCGCTCCTCGGCGGGCGGCACCTCCTCGACCAGGCGCTCGGCGGCGCCGATATCGCCGACGTCCTGGTGCAGGGCGCAGTCGTCCTCGCAATGACGGGGCTGATCGCCGTCGCGGTCTCGGTCGCGTCGTCGCGGGACGACGTGCTGAGCGAGTTGCTCAACCGGTACGCGATGGGCCGGATCCTGGACGTCGCGTGCACGGTCGACCTCGCGGAATTCGAGCGTCCCGCCTTCCACAACCGGCTGGAGCGCGCCTCGATGAGCGCTCGGATCCGGCCGCATCAGGTCGTCCAGGGGCTGGGGGCGCTGACCAGCGCGCTGATGGCCACCGCCGGGGTCGCGCTGGCGCTCGCGGCGATCGAGCCGTGGCTCGTCCCCGCGACGCTGGCCGCAGGGGCGCCGCTGTGGCTGGCCGGGCTGAAGAGCGGGCAGGTGCTGTACGGCGCACTGTTCCGGCTCACGCCCGCCGAGCGGGAACGCAGCTATCTGCAGGACGTGCTGACCAGCCGCCGCTCGGCTGCTGAGGTCCGGGCGTTCGGCTTGGCCCCGCACCTGCGCGGACGCTGGGAGGCGCGGACCGAGGAGCGTCTTGAAGAGATCCGCCGCACGGTTCGGACCCGCCTGCGCATTACGTTGGCGGCGCGGTGCGTGAGCGGCATCGCGCTCGGTGCGGTGCTCGGGCTGCTGCTGGCGTACACGGCGACCGGCGGCATGCCGGTGGCCGACGCGGGCGCCGCCGCCACCGCCGTCATGCTGCTGGCCGCACGTCTTCGGATGTCCGCCGCCGGTACCGACCAGCTCTTCGACGCGGCGCCCTTCGTCCAGGACCTCACCTCGTTCCTGACCCCGCCGGAGCGCGGGCCCTCCGGCTTGCCGCCTCCGCCGTTCGGCGTGCTGACGGCTGAGAATCTCTCGTTCACGTATCCGTCGGCCGCGCGTCCTGCCGTGGACGGCGTTGATCTGCGGATCGAGGCGGGGCAGGTCGTCGCGCTAGTGGGCGAGAACGGGTCGGGCAAGACGACTCTGGCGAAGCTGCTGTCGCACCTGTACCGGCCGGAGTCGGGGCGGATTCTGTATGACGGCGTGGACGTCTCGGGCGCTTCTGCTGACGGCCTGCGCGAGTCGATCGCCGTGCTGTTTCAGGATTTCGAGCGCTACGTGCTCCCGGCGTCCGACAACATCGCGCTGGGCCGCCCTGAGGTACCAGCCGACGCCGAGGCCATCGCGCGGGCCGCCCGCGCGGCCGGGGCGGACGGGTTCCTGCGCGGCCTGCCGGACGGCTATTCGACCTTGCTCGGCCCCCAGTTCGCGGGTGGCACGGACCTTTCGGGCGGCCAGTGGCAGCGGGTGGCGCTGGCCCGCGCGTTCTTCCGGGACGCCCCGTTCGTCATCCTGGACGAGCCGACCGCGACACTGGACGCCCGTGCGGAACACGAGCTGTTCGACCGCCTGCGGACGTTGCTCGCCGGACGGACCGTCCTGCTGATCTCGCACCGGTTCTCGACCGTCCGGATGGCAGACCACATCTACGTGCTGGCGGACGGCCAGGTCGCCGAACACGGCACCCACGACTCGCTCATGGCCGCAGGCGGGCGCTATGCCGAGCTGTTCACGCTTCAGGCCGAGGCGTACCTGGACCCGTCAGACATACCCAGCGCTTGAGGTTGACGGATCCCGCTATCACCGTCCTGTGATACCAAGTCGGCATGCGCGCGATCGACCTCCTCAACGGACGGCTGAAGCTCCGGCACCTGGTGCTCGTCGTCGCCATCGCCGATCAGGGCAGCGTCCTGCGGGCCGCCGAGCACCTGCATCTGGCACAGCCCGCCGTCACCCGCAGCCTGCGCGAAGTCGAGGGCATCCTCGGCGTCGACCTGTTCACCCGAGGCCCGCGAGGCGTGACACCGACGCTGTTCGGGGAGGCGTTCATCGAGCACGCGCGCGCCGTCCTGGCCGAACTCCGCCGCGCCGGCGACCGCATCACCGGCCTGGCGGACGGCGAAGTCGGCACGGTCACGATCGGCACTCTCCTGGCGGGCTCGAACGTCCTGCTCCCCCGGGCGATCGCCGCGCTCAAGAAGGACCGGCCGGGCATCACCGTCATCGTCCAGGAGGCGACGTTCGACGCCCAGGTGCCGCGCCTCCTGGACGGCGAGATCGACCTGATCCTCGGCCGCCTCAACCCGATCGACGACCTGCGCGGCCTCCGCCAGCTCACCCTCTACGGCGAACCAGTTCTCCTGGTGGCCCGCCAAGACCACCCGGCTCGCGCCGTACCCGACCTCACGTTGGCCGACCTCCTCGCCTACCCGTGGGTGCTGCCCCTGGAGCAGACGGCCTTGCGCACCGAACTGGAACAGGTCTTCCGCGCTTCCGGCCTGACACTTCCCGGCAACCTGGTCGAGTGCACGTCCGTCCTGACCGTCCGAACCCTCGTCCGCGACACCGACATGATCGCCGCGCTACCGGAACTGGTGGCCCGCACCGACGCCGACATAGCGCCGCTGCCCGTCCCGCTGGAGACGGTCCGCCGCCAGGTCGGCGTGACGCTCCCCGCGGGCCGCACCCCGACGCCGTCGGCCCGCCTGATGCTCGACCACCTCGAGCGCGAGGCCGCGGCGCTCACCGCCTGATCAGGCGCATCAGCTCCGTGCTCACCAGCGACTCCGGATCGGCGAGATCGAGCACGACGTCGAAGTGGTCGCGGCCGGGCACGATCATCAGCTCACCGGCACCCCACTGCGGCTGGAACAGTCTCGACTGCTCCAAGAACCCATCCCCGTCGTCCTCCGCGACCGCGAAGACCGCAGGACACCGATAGTCGGCGTCCAGCAGAGCGGGGCTCAGCGCGGCAGCGCGCTCCAGATCAAGCTTCACGTACTCGTTGACATACACCCGAGTGATCGGCCGGATGTCGAACAGCCCGCTGAATGGCATCGCGGCCTTGACCACGTCCCGCGGAAGCCCGAAGGCGTCTTGCCAGCCGCCGACCATCGTCATCCCGGTCAGATGCCCGCCCGCCGAACTACCGCCCACCACGATCCGCTCGGGATCGAGGCCGAACTCCCGTCCATGCCGATAGACCCACGCCACGGCCGCCCGCACCTGCCGGACGATCTCGTCCAGCGTTGCCTTCGGCGCCAGCGTGTAGTCAGGCACCACGGTCGCGACGCCCTGCTCGTACAAGGCCCGCGCCATGAAGGACGACACGTCCCGCGAGAGCGCCATCCAATAGCCACCGTGCAGGAAAACGAACACGGGCCGCAGGCCGTCGTCCCCGGTCCCCCACACATCGAGCCGCTCGCCGCTCGCCTCGTCGTAGACGATCCCTGGATGGCCGGGCAGCCCGTCCACGGCCTGCTCCGAAAGCTCCCGGTACCGCGCCATATGCCGCTCGAAGAGCTCCGGCCCGGCCTTCCGCCGCACGTTGTAGGCGACGTCCAGTTCCTCGTCGCTGAGCCCGCTCCCCGGCCAGTCATCTAGATCGTCCACGCTCCCACCCTC
>NZ_VCKZ01000720.1 GCF_005889745.1 Actinomadura geliboluensis | reverse complement strand
CTCGACCGGTACGGGGGAGGGCGGCTTGTGCCCGGACTTGGGCTTCCAGGTGTGCCGGTCCGCCCAGCGAGGGAAGTCCCGGCCGCGGCCTGATCCTCTGCGAGACCTCTCGTACATCGACCGCCATGCCTCCTTGCACTTTTGCCAGTCGCCCATGCTCACGGTGTGACGGCAGATGGGCGGCGCGGATCTGCGGGCCCCCGGCTCGGGATGCGCGGCGGCCTCCGCGGACGCGGCGGCTCCCATGGAGATCGCACCGGCCATCGCGGTACAGCCCAGCACGCCGCTGGTGCAGCGAAGCCAGTCGCCGAGCAGGTCGACCAGCCTGGGATGGGCCTGAAAGCGGTTCATCTTCGCCCCGGGGGATCGCGTCGGTCACCGTGAGAATGCCGATCGTAGTCAATTCGGCTACGGAGCGTTGAACATTGCTCACACTCGACGGAAGGTTCCTGGGTGGCGGGTTGCGGCGTGATGGTGGAGGAAATGTGCGTTATGTCCTAGATGTAAGTGAGAGGGCGATGTGGTCGAGCAGATGTGGCGGCGTGAAGCGAAAGGCGTGAATTCTCGGCGGTATAGCCTGCTGGCACGCGTGTTCCGGGCCATGCCGCGAGCGGACTCCGCGCGGGCTCCGCAGATGATGTGCCACTGACCGACACTTCCGGAAGTGGACGGGCTGGTATGCATGGGTGGCCGCACGGTGTTATAAGTCTCACTCGGTGTTATCGGCCCCGAAAGGCGCAAGCGTAGAGACGCTCCTCGGTAATTTGCCCCCTTTGCGGTGATTTGTTCGCCATTTGAAGGGCGGCTGATATGTCGCGACCGATGGCGCGGCGCGACGACCCGCACGTTTATACCGAGAAGCACGCCGGCGGCGACGTAGCCGTGCCCGTATTGCTGCGTGCGTCCCTAGGCAGGCGTAGGTGACGTCCGTCAAAGGTTCGACAGGGCGATGACCGCCGTGCTCGCCGCCGCGGAGGCAGGACCTGCCCGAACGCGAAGCCGAACCCGATGAACGACCCGAACGTGCCGATGCTCGCCAGCTGGCATGTCCAGCCTTCAAGGCTCGCTACGTGACATGTCCAGGCTTCAAGGCTCGCTGGGGGGCATGTCCAGCCTTTGAGGGGCGCGAGGCTTTGAGGGGCGCCAGGCTTTGAGGCTCGCCAGGCTTTGAGGCTCGCCAGGTGGCTCGCCGGGCTTCAGGGCTCGCCCAGGCTTCAGCGCTCGCCAGGCTTGGAGGCTTGCCAGGTGGTACGTCCAGGCCGGGATCGTCGGTGGTGGAGGGGCCCGCTTCTGCGATCGGCCACACTGCCCGCCCCGATGGCAATGTGGTCTTGCGGCTGCGGGGCGAAGGGTCGGCGCGTGTTTCAGGGGGGCGGTGGTGCTCGGGTAGCACCCGGTTTTGTGGTGTTCGGGCGGGTGGAGGACGTGGGTGGATGCCTTCCCGTGAACCCTGGTGCGACCTCGCGCCTCAGACATCGTCGGAGGAAGCGCGAGGGCGCGCGTGCGGCTGTGGTGGGGGTTAGGCGGCTTGCGGGGGGTCTGCGGGAGATTTGAGGATGTCGTAC
>NZ_VCKZ01000719.1 GCF_005889745.1 Actinomadura geliboluensis | reverse complement strand
CAATGCCGTTAAATTAAGCTGCTGGGCAGATCAATCGGATCGTGGCCGGCGAGTCGTGGGTGATGTTCTCGTCCGTCTCACGTTTAACTCGGTATGAGTTGTGCCGTGCGCGTTTCAGCTTGCGAGGACAGGTGCGCTGCCGTCTTTCAAGATTTGGTCGTTCGGTGATCTCGTCCAACACCTCCTGGATCTTCTCCTTGAGGAGTTGAGGGGGAAAAAGCCGCCTGGCTTGAGACCTGGCGGCGGACCACTCGTATGGAGCGAACGAATGAGAGGCGATCCGGATCCAGTTCGGCCTGGTCTGCGGCCTCGCACATGAGTTGACGTATCCCATAATGAGTGAGCAGCAGCCCCCATATCTCCTGTTCGACCATCTCCGGCTTCCGTGATCGCAGGATGGTCGCCGGGCCGCGCTGATGTGTCTTGATCTCGTCGATCAGTGTCTCTATTTCCCAGCGCTCGTGATAGGCGGCAGCGAGGTCCACTGCGGTAAGTCCGATCGGATCGAGGACATTGGTGACGAGCGTGATCAGCTCGCCGTTGTCCCTTCTGTCGGGGATTTGATAGTCGACGACGCGTACGTACTCCCCCGGAAGGTCGGTGATCTTCAACTCCCCGCTACGGAGCTTCGTCGTTGCCCTTCTCTTCTTGCTCGGGTCTGCGATGTATGACAGATATGAGCCATCAGGAAACCATTTCAGCAAAGGCAGATCGAGGCTCGCTCCGACACGGAAAAGGGCATCGGCGCCCGCATCAAGAACCAGCCGGAGACGCTCGTAGCTGTACAGACCCGCGTCGGCCGTGATCAGCATGTCCCCTTCAACCGCGCCCGAGGCGAGGACGCGGTCGGCGAGGGTCCTTTCTCCCTCGCCGTCGCGTCCGATCTCTGCGGCGACCACGGCATGTGTTCCCGACTCGGCCAGGCCCACGATGTTCACGTGAGGGAATGCGCACCGTTCGCTCTTCTTCTTATAACCGAAGTGGGTGGCGTTCTCGGGAGTGTCGGGGGCTTCCATGCCAAAACCGTCCAGGGCCATCAGTCTGCGCCCTCCCGCCCAGGCGCCCTTCGTTGACCGCATCGCGCACGGAACCGCCACACGCTCGTACAACTCCCGCATGACCTCGGCACCCAGCCGCTGACGCGCCTGGCACAACGCCGCAGAAGTCGGCATACTCCAACCGCGGCGCCACGTGCCCATATAACGCAACCCATCGACGAGCTTACGCATAACCTCCTCGTAGCTCTCACCGTAGAAAAGAGTCATGGCCATAACGAAATAGACCACCACGCGCGCCGGCAGCTTACTATTTCGCTGCTCTTTCCTGCCGACAGAGACCACGACCTCCTCGGCGAGCTCGCGAGGCACAAGGCGGGTCAGCACCCCAAGCCCGATCCGGTCCGTAAGGGATTCACACACAGGACTCTCGGTCATCGAAGCATCAGGCACATCGGCAACATATGCCTCCGCAAGCGAGGCTTCAATCGCTTTCACGAACTCCACATGGACCTGCGACGCCTGTGGATATGTGGATAACACCCTGACGGTCAGGCTAATTTAACGGCATTG
>NZ_VCKZ01000251.1 GCF_005889745.1 Actinomadura geliboluensis | reverse complement strand
GGTTGCTCACGAGTTACTCACCCGTTCGCCGCTCGAGTACCCCCGAAGGGGCCTTTCCGCTCGACTTGCATGTGTTAAGCACGCCGCCAGCGTTCGTCCTGAGCCAGGATCAAACTCTCCATTAAGGTCCAAACGACCACCAGCGGGGCGAATCGCCGGCAGCCAAACCTCGAAGAAAATCCCAGCAAAAGCACAACTCCGAAGAGTCGCGCATTGCCTCAAAGAAATCCCCACCACCCTCGAACCGAGGATGGCCACGGGGCGACCCGGACCCCCGAAGGAGAACCGAGCCGATAAAGGCACTGGCTTTTAACACGCTGTTGAGTTCTCAAGAAACGGACACCCACCGCGCCGAACCCCGCTCTCGCGGACCCCGGCTCCGGGGCAACCCTTCTAACTTACCTGTTCCGCTCCCGTTGTCAAGTAGATCCGGGAAGATCTTTTTGACGGTCGGAGGCGTCCCGGTCCCCCCGCGGCGACGAGTCACCCCCAGGCCGTGAGCCTGGCGATGGTCGATCCGTAGGAGTTGCCCCTGCGGGCCGGCCACCTCGCGGCGTCCTGCATCCCGTGTTGGGCTTTTCCGGTATCCTACACCAGCCCGAGCGTCGCTCGAACCAATTTTGGAGTCCCGTCCCCGTGGGCCGGCCGCCTCGTCGGCGTCCCGCATCCCAGATGGGGCTTCCACCTCAGAATAACCCAACTTGGGTCCGGGTTATTCCTGGTGGCTTCCCCCGAGACCGGCCGCCCTGCGGCGTCCCGCGTCTCTCGGGGCACGGGAGACATTATGGTCCTCCGCGAGCACCGTCAAATCGGAGTGCTCGCGTCCCGCACGCCTCTTGTCACCCGGACACACCATCGGCCCCATTGACCTCGCCTTTCACGCACTACGTGCGTCGGGTCACAGTGATGTAGCGTGCGCGGACAGCCCGCTTTACGGCGCCCTGCGGTCCGGGGGCGGGCAGCGGCTCCCGGCACGAACAGTCCGCCGAGGTCAGGAGGATCACCTCGTGAATGTGCCCGTCGCCATCCGCGCGTCCGCCGAACGCCTCGTGGTCGCCGCGACGATGGGGCCGACCATCCATGACGTGCACGCCTGGCGGTTCAAGGTCGTTCCCGGTGCGATCGAGCTGCACGCCGACCAGGACCGGTTCCGGCCCATGCACGACCCCGCGGGACGCGGCCTCCACCTCAGCAGCGGCGCCGCGCTCGTCAATCTTCGCCTTGCCGCGGCTCAGCTCGGGTACGCGGCCGTGGTGCGGCTACTGCCCGACCCCGGGCGGCCATCAGTCCTCGCCTCGGTGCGTCTGGCGGGACGCCATCGCGTGAGTCGCGCCGAACGACTCCTCTACGCGGCGACGTTGAAGCCCCTCCCCGGGAACCGTCCCGCATCAGGGCTTCGGCCGCCCCTGCCCGTCGTGCACGAGCTGGGTGAAGCGGCCCGTCTGGAAGGGGCCGACCTTCACCCGCTCCCCGACGTTCCGGGGGTGAGGGGCTGGCGCGCCGTCCTCACCACCCGTGGTGACTCCCCGGCCGCTTGGCTGCGCGCAGGCCAGGCGCTTCAGCGCCTGCTGCTGAGCGGTGCGGCCCGGTCCGTCTTCGTCTCGTTCATGTACGAGGCGGTAGACATGCCGGAGGCCGAAGTCCACGACGTGACGGAGCCCGGCGAAGTGGCCCAGGTGCTGCTCGAACTCGTCCAGAGCGCGGACGGCCGTCTACACGAGCCGCCTGTACGTCGACAGAACGAAGGACAGCGGGGCGGTGAGCGGGTCCGGTAGGGGCCGCAGCCGTTCGCGGAGCAGATCCGCCGGGACGTGGTGCGCGCTCGGGCCCATCCCGACGAGCGTGGTGATCTCGTCGTGGGTCAGCACGGCCTCCGTCTCGATCTCCTGGCGCGAATCGAACTTGAAGTAGCCCGCGAGCGCGGCGTCCATCCGCTCGGCCTTGCGCTTGTCGATCGTGAGGAGCCCCAGCGGCTCCACCAGGGTGCCGAGGTGCCGGGGCGACGGGGTCACGGTGAACAGGAGCCCGTCGTCGCGGAGCACGCGGTGGAACTCGGCCGCGTTGCGCGGCGCGAAGACGTTGACCACGGTGTCCGCCGCGCCGTCGCGCAGCGGGAGGGGGCGCCACAGGTCCGCGACGACGGCGCCCGCGCGGGGATGGGCCTTGGCGGCGCGCTTGGCCGCGTGCTTGGAGATGTCCAGTGCGAGGCCGACCGCGCCGGGCGCCCGGTCGAGGATCCGGCCCAGGTAGTACCCGGTGCCGGCGCCCGCGTCGACGACGAAGGACGGTGCGGCGCGGGACACCGCGAGGGCGAGGCGGTCGGCGGGCTCGGTGAAATGGCCCGCCTTCAGGAACGCGTCCCGCGCGCGGACCATCTCTGGGGTGTCGGCCGTGCCCGGACGGGCGTTCCCCGGCAGAAGGTTCGCGTACCCCTGCCGCGCGACATTGAAGGTATGCCCGCCGGGGCAGGAGAGTCCGCGGTCGGCCAGTTCGAGGTCGGCTCCGCACACGGGGCACACCAGGCATGGGACGACATCGGCGAGCATCCGTCCATCATCGTTCATGCCGGCCTGGCATCGGGCCCCGCCGCCCCGTTCTTTGCCCTCGTGCCGCGCACTCGCCGCCGGGGCGACCCCGGGGCGTCGGTTCGGCGCAACCCGCGGCGGACGGCTCAGGACTCCGCGCGCCGGCGGACGTCCTCCATGTCGAGGCCGCGGACCTGCTCGATCACGTTCTCCAGCACCGGCTCGGGAACGGCGCCCGGCTCGGCGAACACGATGAGACCGTCCCGGATCGCCATCAGCGTGGGAATGGACCTGATGCCGAACCGCTGCGACAGCTCGGCCTCCGCGTCGGTGTCGACCTTCCCGAACACGATGTCCTCGTGCTTGGCCGCCGACTTTTCGAAGACCGGGGCGAAGCGCTTGCACGGACCGCACCACTCGGCCCAGAAGTCGACGAGCACGATGCCCTCGGCCTGAGCCACCTCGTCGAAGTTGTCAGCGGTGAGTGTGACGGTCGCCATGTCGGTTTCTCCTCAGTCGGGGTATCAGGTCGTAGAGCGGCTCACAGCCTCGCAGTATTCCCCACCCGGGAATCACAGAGCGGTAATTAGCGTTCTCCCCTTAGGGAGATCGCACCGGAGAAGGGTCAGGATGGCTGCAACCCGTACCAAGGGCGACAGGGTCGACGTCCCCGACAAGGATCTCGTCGGGGCGTACCTCGACCGGATCGGCCGCACCCCCCTGCTCGACGCGCAGGAGGAGGTCGATCTGGCCAAGGCGATCGAAGGGGGCCTGTACGCCGAGCAGCTCCTCGAGGACGGGAGGGTGCCCGCGGGCGCCACCCGCGAGGAGCTGGAGGAGCTGGCCGCGGCGGGGCTGCGCGCGAAGCAGCGCTTCGTCGAGGCCAACTTGCGGCTCGTGGTCTCGATCGCCCGGAAATACCCGACCGACTCGTTGCCCCTCATCGACCTCATTCAAGAGGGGAACCTGGGGCTGATGCGCGCGGTGGAGAAGTTCGACTACCGCCGGGGCTTCAAGTTCTCCACCTATGCGACATGGTGGATCAGGCAGGCGATCGGCCGCGGGCTCAGCCACACGGCCCGCACGATCCGGCTGCCGGTCCACGTTGAGGAGGAGCTGTCCCGGCTGCGGCGCGCGGAACGCCAGCTGGGCCGTGAACTCGGCAGGGAGCCGACCCGCGAGGAGCTCGCCGGGACCATCGGCGCCGACGCCGACCATGTGGACGAGCTGCTGCGCTGGCGGCGCGACCCGGCGAGCCTGGACGCGACCGTCGACGACGCCGGCGAGACGCCGATGGGCGACCTCCTGGAGGACCCGGAGGCCGTCACGCCGGAGGCGGAGATCCTGGCGCTGGACGACATCGAGGGCCTGGCGCGGCTGCTCGACCGGCTGCCGGAGCGCGAGTCCGCGATCCTGCGCGCCAGGTTCGGGATGGACAGCGGCCAGCCGCTGTCCTACGCCCAGATCGGCGCCCGGTACGGCTTGAGCCACAACCGGGTCCGGCAGATCACCGACCGTTCGCTGCGGCGGCTGCGTCAGCTGGCGAACGAGACGGATCTGAGCGGCCGCAGGGCGCTGACCGGCGCGCCGGCGGCGGGCGGGGCGGGCGCGCCCGAAGCCCGCCGGGAGCACGCGGCGGCCGGGAGCCGGGCCGCCTGACGGCACCGGCACCCCCATACCGTCGCGAACCGGGCGGCCCCGAGCGGGTCCGCCCGGTTCGCCGTTCCGGGCGGGGCGGGCGGTGCCATAGCCTTCTGGGGTGAGTACCTCCGCCGTCACCGGGGACCTCGACGCCTGGCGCGCGCTCCCCGCCCTCCAGCAGCCCGAATGGGACGATCCCGACGAGGTCCGCGCGGTCGCCGCCGAGCTCGCGACCCAGCCGCCCCTCGTCTTCGCCGGCGAGTGCGACCAGCTGAAGGCGCAGCTCGCGGACGTGGCGCGCGGCGAGGCGTTCGTCCTGCAGGGCGGCGACTGCGCCGAGACGTTCGAGGGCTCGAACGCCGACGCGGTGAAGAACAAGCTGAAGACGCTGCTGCAGATGGCGGTCGTGCTCACCTACGCGGCCAGCGTGCCGGTCGTGAAGATCGGCCGGCTGGCGGGTCAGTTCGCCAAGCCCCGGTCCAAGCCCGTGGAGGTGCGCGGCGGCGTGGAGCTGCCCGCCTACCGGGGCGACGCCGTCAACGGGTTCGCGTTCGACGCCGCGTCCCGCCGCAACGACCCGCAGCGGCTGCTGAAGGCCTACCACTGCGCGGCGGTGACGCTGAACCTGTGCCGGGCGTTCACCAAGGGCGGCTACGCCGACCTGCGCCAGGTGCACGCCTGGAACCGCGACTTCGTCCAGCAGAGCCCGGCGGGGCGCCGCTACGAGCAGCTCGCCGGCGAGATCGACCGGGCCCTGACGTTCATGAAGGCGTGCGGGGCGAGCCCCGGCGAGTTCCAGGAGGTGGAGCTCTACTCCAGCCACGAGGCGCTGCTGCTGGAGTACGAGCGGGCGCTGACCCGCATCGACCACCTCAGCGGGCTCCCCTACGACGTCTCCGCGCACTTCCTGTGGATCGGGGAGCGCACCCGGCAGCTGGACGGCGCCCACGTCGAGTTCCTGCGCCGGATCCGCAACCCGATCGGGGTGAAGCTCGGCCCGACGACGTCCGCGGACGACGCGCTGGCGCTGATCGACCGGCTCAACCCGGACGCCGAGCCCGGCCGGCTCAGCTTCATCACCCGGATGGGCGCCGGCAAGATCCGCGACGTGCTGCCGCCGCTGATCGAGAAGGTGCACCAGAGCGGCGCGCCCGTCGCGTGGATCTGCGACCCGATGCACGGCAACACGTTCGAGGCGCCCAGCGGGCACAAGACCCGGCGGCTGGACGACGTGCTCGACGAGGTCGCCGGCTTCTTCGAGGTGCACCGGGCGCTCGGCACCCACCCGGGCGGCATCCACATCGAGTTCACCGGCGACGACGTCACCGAATGCGTCGGCGGCGGCCACGGCCTCGCCGAGGCCGATCTGCACCAGCGGTACGAGACGGCGTGCGACCCGCGGCTCAACCGGGGCCAGTCGCTCGACCTCGCGTTCATGGTGGCGGAGCTGTACCGCAAGTCGGCTTAGCGGCCCCTGGGCCCCGCCCGGCGGGGCCCAGGTCGCCGGGCGGCATGGGCGCGCTCCCACAGAAGGGGCCGCGCGGCGGCACGTTCCAGGGCGGAGATCCGCGTCAGATGTCGACCTCGGCCCACACGACCTTGCCGCCGGTCACCGGGTCGGCGCCCCAGGAGTTCGCGAACCGGTCGACGATGAACAGGCCGCGGTGCGACTCGTCCAGCGGGCCGGGCACGGTCAGCCGGGGCAGCTGGGCGGCGCGGTCGCGGACCTCGACGCGGACGCGGCCGGTGCCGCGCAGCAGCCGCAGCTCCAGGGCCGTCCCCGCGTGCCGGACGGCATTGGCGACGAGTTCCGCCACGATCGCGGTGACGAGCTCCTCGCGGTCCATCAGCGCCCAGGTGCGCATGGTGCGGGCGGCGAGGCGCCGTGCGTACTCGACCGCCTCGGTCTGCGGCGCCGCGCGCAGTGTGGTCTCGGTCATCGGGTCGGTCACTCCGCCCGCTCGCCGTTCTTCATCGTGTTCACTCACCGCTCATCGGCCGCCGCCTCCTCCGCCGGGCCCTCGATCAGGAACCGGTCGAGCCCCGTGGTGCGCAGGACGTTCTCGACGCGGCCGTAGGCGCCGGTGACGGTCAGCGTCGCGTTCTGGGCGCGCGCGTGCTTGTACGCCCGGACGAGGACGTTCAGACCGGAGGAGTCGCAGAAGTCCACCGCCGCGAGGTCGACGACCACCGCCCGCTCGCCCGCGTCCACGAGCTCGGTCAGCCGAGTGCGCAGCTCTTCGGAAGAGTGCAGGTCGATGGAGCCGCGCGCGGCGATCGTCGCGCGGCCGTCCTGTCGTGTCGTGTGCAAGGCAAGCCCCACGCCACCCCACCTTACCGATTGTTGGTCTCCATCATGACGCCCGTAGAACGATGAGGGCAATGTCGTCGTTCGAGGGCTCCGGGCCGAAATCGCGCACGGCGCGTTGAATGCGGGCGGCGACGGCGCCCGCGCTGAGCCCGGTGCAGCCGGCCAGCAGCCGTTCGAGGCCGTCGCCGTCGCCGAGCAGCCGGCTCCCGGAACGGCGTTCGGTGACGCCGTCGGTCACGCAGAGCAGCACCTCGCCCCGGCGCAGGTCGACCGTGTCCGTGTGGAAGTCCACACCGTCGAAGACGCCGAGCAGGGCCTGGGCCGTGGCCGCCTCGCGCACGCCGCCGTCCGGGTCGAGGACGAGCGGGAGCGGATGGCCCGCGCTCGTCAGCCGGATCCGCACGCCGTCGGGGCGGCGGGTCGCGATCTCGCCGTGCAGCAGGGTGAGCAGCCGGCCCCGCTCGCCCTCGCCGAGGATGAGCCGGTTGAGCCGGGCCAGCACGGCGGGGACGGACATGTCCTCGGCGGCGAGGATGCGCAGCGCGTGCCGGGCGAGGCCGGTGACGGCGGCCGCCTCGGGGCCGGTGCCGCACACGTCGCCGATCGCGAACCGCCAGCGGGACGACGACGCGGGCCCGCCGGGGCCGGGGCCGCTCTCGAACACGTCGTAGAAGTCGCCGCCGACCTCGCTGCCCTCCCCCGCCGGCTCGTACACGACGGCGACCTCCAGGCCCGGGATCTCGGGGATGCCGGGCGGCAGGAGGCTGCGCTGCAGCGCGCTGCTCATGGCGGTCTGCGCGGAGAACAGCCGCGCGTTGTCGACGGCGAGGGCGGCGCGGCGGCTGAGCTCCTCGGCCAGCTCGATCGCGCTGCGCGGGAAGCGGTCGCCGGGCGGGCGGCCGATGACGATGGTGCCGATGCGCCGGCCGCGGGCGATCAGCGGGAACGCGTAGACGTGGTCGGCGGCGGTGTCGCCGGCGGCGGCGCGGACCTCCTCGGGGGCGGTGGCCAGGCCGTTCCAGGGGCCGGGGCCGTCCATCGGCGGCGCGGCGCCCGCGTGCTCCAGCAGCTCGCGGAGCCCGTCGGCGCGGTTCTCGTCGGCGTGCCAGACGTAGGCGAGCCGGTCGGGCTCGCCGTCGGCGACGGTGTAGACGGCGCACCAGGTGGCCAGCCGGGGGACGACGAGCTGGGCGACCAGGGCCATCGTGCGTTCCTGGTCGAGGGTTCCGGCGAGCAGGTCGCTGGCCTCGGCGACGAAGCTGAGCCAGCCCCGCCAGGACCGTTCCAACTCCCCCACCCGTGCCTTCTCCAGGGAGAGCGACATCTCGTCGGCGAGCCGGCCGAGCCGGACGCCGTCGGCCTCGTCGAAGCGGCCGGGGGCGGACGAGACGGCCACCACGACGCCCGTGAGGCGGCCCTGGGACTCCAGCGGCGCGGCGGCCACCGAGCGGGCCTGCAGGGCCGTGGCGGTCGGATCGGCCTCGGCGGCGACCCACGGGGATCCGGCGCGGGCGGCGGGGCCGAGCCCGGCCACCGACAGCTCGCCGAGCGGCAGTTCCGCGGCGGTGCCGGCGGACGAGCCCATGATCATGCGGCCGTCGCGCTCGGTGAGCAGAACGGCGGCGCCCTCGGCGCCGAGGATCTCGCGGGCGGTGGCGACGCCGTCCTCCATGGCCTCCACGGCGGCCGGGGAGCGCAGCAGGCGGTCGCCGGCGACGGGCATGTCGCCGACGTCGCCGCTGAGGGCGCCCTCGCGGCCCTGCGCGCCGGCGGCCTCGCGGGCCTGCTCGCGGTCGCGCGGGCCGCGCTCGCGGGTCTGCGGGCCGCGGCCGGCGGGGCCGTCGCCCGCGGTCTCGGCGGGGGCGGCGGTCTCGGCCTCGGCGGGGGCGGCCGGCGCGCCGGGACGGGCCAGCCGGAACCAGACGCCCTTGGTGCGGTGGTCGTAGGAGACGCCCCAGGACGCGGCGAGCCGGGCGATCGACGGCAGCCCGCGGCCGCTGGAGGCGGTCACGCCCGGCATCTCGATGCCCCGGGTGGGGTGCCGGTCGCGGACCTCGATCTTGATGTCGCCGTCCTCCAGCCGGCAGGAGACCTCGAAGGACGTCCCGGCGTAGGCGATCGCGTTGGTGGCGAGCTCGCTGGTGGCCAGCACCGCGTCGTCCGCGGCCTCGTCCATGCCCCAGTCGGCCAGCACCTTCCGGACGAAGCGGCGCGCGTCCGCCACCGCCGCGGCGGCGGACGGGAAGGTGGCCGACGCCGTCTGCCGATCCAAACGTCATCCCTTGCTCGAAGCGTCTCTGCCCCCGTCCGACCATCGTGGCAGACGGGTCGGCCGCGCGGCCACGAGAGCCGAGAAGGGGTTTCCGTGACGCGTCCGGCCTCGTTGAACGCTACCCCCGCCACGACACGACAGACCGTAACACGAAGACTACAAGCGCGGATGCACGGTCATCGACGTCCGTTCACGGCAGACCCGCGAACGGGTCCGGGCACCGCCCGGCGACGTAGAGTACAGGTGCGGCCGGAACAGAGGGCCCAGGGAGGCCGGCCGGAGGCCCGGCGGGAGGGTCCCTTCCGTCCGGGCTTTCGACGAGGTGTCCGGATGTTCGACGATCGCGGGCCAGGAGGATGAAGAGAATGCCGCGTACCGCGTCACGTGCCCGCCCCGGCGGGTACCGCGACACGACCCCGCGCTACAGCGACGCCGACCTCGAGCCGCTGCTGAAGGCGCTGGTAGCCGTGCGGGACGGCAGGGCGAGGGCGGAGCTGGACGTGCCGGGCGAGGGCGCCGTGGCGGAGGCCGCGGCGATCCTGGAGGAGATCCGGCAGAACGAGCAGGAGCTGGCCTCCGGGCTCAGCCGCGTCCGGCGGGAGATCGGCCGGGAGGGCAAGCTGCGCGGGCGGCTGGCCTCGGGCGGCCTGCGCGGCACGTGGGCGACCTCCGTCGAGGACGCCAACGCGATCATCGACAAGCTCACCGACCTCGCGACCGGGATGAGCCGGGTGGTGGAGGCGGTCGCGGCCGGGGACCTGAGCCAGCGGGTCGAGCTGCGGGTGCGCGGCCGGCCCATGCGCGGCGAGCTGCTGCGCATGGCCAAGTCGGTCAACGGCATGGTGGAGCTGCTCGACCAGTTCACGTGGGAGGTCACCCAGTTCGCCCGCGAGGTCGGCACGGAGGGCCGGCTCGGCGGGCAGGCGCCGGCGCGCGGCATGACGGGCCGCTGGCGGGACGTGACGGCGTCGGTGAACGTGATGGCGGCGCGGCTGACGTCGCAGGTCCGCGACATCGCGGAGGTCACCACGGCGGTCGTGAAGGGCGACCTGACCCGCAAGGTGACGGTGGAGGCGAGCGGTGAGCTGCAGGAGCTGAAGCTCACCGTGAACACGATGGTCGACCAGCTCTCGGCGTTCGCCGACGAGGTCACCCGCGTCGCCCGCGAGGTCGGCACCGAGGGCCAGCTCGGCGGGCAGGCGAACGTGCGCGGCGTGAGCGGCGTCTGGAAGGACCTGACCGACAACGTCAACGCGATGGCGAACAACCTGACCAACCAGGTCCGCAACATCGCGCAGGTCACCACCGCCGTCGCCGACGGCGACCTCGGCAAGAAGATCACGGTCGACGCGCAGGGCGAGATCGCGCAGCTCAAGAACACGCTGAACACGATGGTCGACACGCTGTCGGCGTTCGCGGACGAGGTCACCCGCGTCGCCCGCGAGGTCGGCACGGAGGGCCGCCTGGGCGGCCAGGCGCGGGTCCCGGGCGTGAGCGGCGTCTGGAAGGACCTGACCAACAACGTCAACGGCCTGGCGTCCAACCTGACCTACCAGGTCCGCAACATCGCGCAGGTCACCACCGCCGTCGCCGAGGGCGACCTCGGCAAGAAGATCACGGTGGACGCGCAGGGCGAGATCCTGGAGCTGAAGGACACCGTGAACGGGATGGTCGACACGCTGTCGGCCTTCGCCTCCGAGGTGACGCGCGTCGCGCGCGAGGTCGGCACGGAGGGCCGCCTCGGCGGCCAGGCGGTCGTGCCCGGCGCCGGCGGCGTCTGGCTCGACCTCACCGACAACGTCAACGCGATGGCGAACAACCTGACCAACCAGGTGCGCGGGATCGCGCAGGTGACGACCGCGGTGGCGCAGGGCGACCTGACGCGCAAGATCGAGGTGACCGCGCAGGGCGAGATCCTGCAGCTCAAGGACACCCTGAACACGATGGTCGACACGCTGTCGTCGTTCGCGTCCGAGGTCAGCCGCGTCGCCCGCGAGGTCGGCACCGAGGGCCGCCTCGGCGGCCAGGCGATCGTGCCCGGCGCCGGCGGCATGTGGAAGGACCTGACCGACAACGTCAACGGCATGGCGTCCAACCTGACCTACCAGGTCCGCAACATCGCGCAGGTCGCGACCGCCGTCGCGCACGGCGACCTGACCCGGCGCATCGACGTCAACGCGCAGGGCGAGATCCTGGAGCTGAAGACGACGCTGAACACGATGGTCGACACGCTGTCGTCGTTCGCGTCCGAGGTCACCCGCGTCGCCCGCGAGGTCGGCAGCGAGGGCCGGCTCGGCGGGCAGGCCGAGGTCGAGGGCGTGTCCGGCACCTGGAAGCGGCTGACCGAGAGCGTCAACGAGCTGGCCGGGAACCTGACCACGCAGGTGCGGGCGATCGGCGAGGTCGCGAGCGCGGTCGCCACCGGCGACCTGACCCGGACGATCACCGTGGAGGCGCGCGGCGAGGTCGCCGAGCTGTCCGACAACGTCAACCTGATGGTCGCGACGCTGCGCGAGACGACCCGCGCCAACGAGGAGCAGGACTGGCTCAAGACCAACCTGGCGCGGATCGGCGGCCTCATGCAGGGCCACCGCGACCTGCTCCAGGTCGCCGAGCTGATCATGCGGGAGCTGACCCCGACGGCGAGCGCCCAGTACGGCGCGTTCTACCTGGCCGAGACCGCGGGCGAGGAGGCCGAGCTGGTGCTGATCGCCGGCTACGGGACGCGCCGGGGCCGGGACGGTGCGGTGCGGTTCGCGCTGGGCGAGGGCCTGGTCGGGCAGGCGGCGCAGGAGCGCCGGCCGCTGCTGATCGCGGACGCCCCCGCCGACTACGTCAAGATCGGGTCGGGGCTCGGCGAGGCGTCCCCGGTCAACATCATCGTGCTGCCGATCGTGTTCGAGGACGAGGTGCTCGGCGCGATCGAGCTGGCCTCGTTCGGCCGGTTCACCGACGTCCACCTGGCGTTCTTCAGCCAGCTGATCGAGACGATCGGGGTGACGCTGAACGCGATCCGCGCCAACGCGCGGACCGAGGCGCTGCTCGGCGAGTCGCAGCGGCTCGCGCAGGAGCTCCAGGAGCGGTCGGACGAGCTGCAGCGCCAGCAGGGCGAGCTGCGGCACTCCAACACCGAGTTGGAGGAGAAGGCGGCGCTGCTGGCCCAGCAGAACCGCGCGATCGAGATCCAGAACTTCCAGATCGAGCAGGCCCGGCGGACGCTGGAGGAGCGCGCCGAGCAGCTGGCGATCTCCTCGCGGTACAAGTCGGAGTTCCTGGCGAACATGTCGCACGAGCTGCGCACGCCGCTGAACAGCCTGCTCGTGCTGGCCAAGCTGCTGTCGGAGAACCAGGACGGCAACCTCACCGGCAAGCAGGTGGAGTTCGCCCGGACGATCCACGAGTCCGGCACCGACCTGCTGGAGCTGATCAACGACATCCTGGACCTGGCGAAGGTCGAGGCCGGGAAGATGGAGGCGCACCCGCAGCGGCTGGCGGTGTCGTCGCTGGTCGACTACGTGGACGCGACGTTCCGGCCGCTGTCGGTCGACAAGGGCCTGCAGTTCGGCGTGGAGGTCGCGCCGGACGTCCCGGCCACCCTGAACACCGACGAGCAGCGGTTGCAGCAGGTGCTGCGGAACCTGCTGTCGAACGCGGTGAAGTTCACCGCGGAGGGCGAGGTCCGGCTGCTGATCGAGCGGGCCGGCGACATCGACTTCACGCTGCCGGCGCTGTGGAACACCCCGGACGTGATCGCCTTCCGGGTGATCGACACCGGGATCGGGGTCAGCGCGGACAAGCTGCAGGAGATCTTCGAGCCGTTCCAGCAGGCCGACGGGACCACGAGCCGCCGCTACGGCGGCACCGGCCTCGGCCTGTCGATCAGCCGGAACATCGCGCGGCTGCTCGGCGGGGAGATCCACGCGGAGAGCCAGCCGGGCCGCGGCAGCGTGTTCACGCTGTACCTGCCCGCCCAGTACAGCGAGCGGGAGGACCGGCGCCGCCCGGAGCCCCAGGCGGACGCGATCGGCGGGGGCCGGGAGGTCGACTTCGGCGCGGGCGCCGAGAAGGGCAACGGCGCCGTGGTGCGCCCGCTTCCCGCCGGTAAGGCCGAGGCGGGGCCGGCGGCCGAGCCGGTGCCCCCGGCGACCGAGCCCGAGGCCGCGCTGAACGGCATGGTGGAGGAGCCCCCCGCGGACTTCCTCGACACCGTCCTGTCGGGCCGCAAGGTGCTGATCGTCGACGACGACGTCCGGAACGTGTTCGCGCTCACCAGCGTGCTGGAGGGCTACGGGATGGAGGTCCTGTACGCCGAGGACGGGCAGGCCGGGATCGACCTGCTGCACCGCAACCCGGACGTGGCGGTCGTCCTGATGGACGTGATGATGCCGGGCCTGGACGGGTACGCGACGACGGCGGCGATCAGGGAGATGCCGCAGTTCGCCGACTTGCCGATCATCGTCATCACGGCCAAGGTGATGAAGGGCGACCGGGAGAAGAGCCTCGCCTCCGGCGCGTCGGACTACGTGCCGAAGCCCGTGGACGTGGACCATCTCCTCGACGTCATGAGGAACTGGCTGCAACCCTCCGTCGTCCGCTGAGGAGAGGAGAGACCCGGGCAGTAGGGTCGCCCTGTGGGCCCGTCGCGGCCCGCGGCGGCGGGGACCGGAATCGGAGAGGCGCGCGTGGACGACAAGGCGAAGATCCTGCTCGTGGACGACCGCGAGGAGAACCTGATCGCGCTGGAGGCCATCCTCAGCTCGCTCGACCAGGACCTGGTCCGGGCCCGGTCCGGTGAGGACGCGCTGAAGGCGCTGCTCACCGACGAGTACGCGGTCATCCTGCTGGACGTCGTCATGCCGGGCATGGACGGCTTCGAGACGGCCCGCGACATCAAGCGCCGCAAGAAGACCCGCGACCTGCCGATCATCTTCCTCACGGCCGTGAACAGCGACCCCGACTACGCGTTCCGCGGATACGCGGCGGGCGCGGTCGACTTCATCTCCAAGCCGTTCGACCCGTGGGTGCTGCGCGCCAAGGTGTCGGTGTTCGTGGAGCTGCACAACAAGAACAAGCAGCTCCGCGACCAGACGACCCTGCTGCGCGAGCAGGCCGCGCTGCTCCGCGACCAGCAGCGCCGCCTGGACGAGCAGCCCGGCGCCGACCCGTCCGAGCAGGTCTGGGCCCGCCTGGCGGCGGTGGAGGAGCAGGCCGAGGTGGTCGGCAAGCACGTCCCGCC
>NZ_VCKZ01000250.1 GCF_005889745.1 Actinomadura geliboluensis | reverse complement strand
ATGATACTTAAAATTCATGAATTAATACAAGAAATCTCTAAATATGTTTTTTTTTTTTAGATGTGTAAAAGAGACAGCCCCCTGGACACCGCGACCTTGCGCCGGGCCCGCGGATGGGCGGTGCTGCGCGCCCTCACTGGCATGCTCATCGGGGACGCCGGCGTCCACGGCCGTCCGGGCGGCAAACCGACCTGGGGCCCGCCCGCCCACGCCTCACTGCAACGCCTGATCGCCGACGACACGAAAGGCCGCGACCGCTTTCGTCCGTAGCCGGATACGTCGTCATGGCGGACGGCGCGAGGCAGCGGCGCGGCCGTCCCGCCGCTGCGATCAGATGGCGCCGCCGAGGGGGTCGGCGGCGAGTTCCCAGAGCCTTCTGGCCACCGGGTGCTGGAACCCCGGGTCGATGGCCTGCGCGAGTGCGGCCAGTTGGGCGGGAGGGAGCATGGCCCCGCCGCGGGCCGGGGCGCGCAGCCACATCTTGGCCGGCGCATGCCCGGGTACCTGCACGACCAGGCGGGGCAGGACGCCGCCGCGCCAGTTGGTCCACACCGGTTGGGCGCTGTCCGCGCTGACATGGGCTGCGGTGAGGTCGTACCGTTTCCGGCCCCGGATGCCCCTCCGGACGAGGACCCTGCCGTCGAGCCAGTACGTGTTGCGGTAGTGCTGGACCAGTATCAGGCCGCAGAACGCGTCAAGGATCAGGATCGGCAGCAGGATCAGGACACCGAGCGCCTTGTCGTCCGATGAGAGGAGCATCCAGCAGACCGCCCCTATCACCGCGCTCAGCAGGGCGAGCATCGGCACAAGGCACCCCAGCCAGAGGACCCACATCGCCGCCGGAAAGCCGACGTTCAGCCGGACCATTCGTCCATCACCCTCGCGAGGTCGCGCTGAGCGTGGACGGGCAGGTCGACCGGCCGGGTACTCGTCGTGCCGGTAAGGGCGCGTCGTACCGTTCGGCCACCGCCCGCCTCCCTGATCAGTTGCTCGACCCGGAGAGCATACTTTGCCGCGAAATAAGGGCATCGGCGGCTCTCCGGAGGGCGCCTCCGGAGTCCCCATCCCGGCTGCTCTCGCCGCTCAGGGCATCGGACGCTCGGGCGGCTTGCCGGGCCCGGGGCCGAACGGCGCCATCCCGGCGAGCTTGCCGCCGTCGATCGGCAGGGCCGCGCCGGTGACGAACGACGCCGCGTCCGAGCACAGCCACACGGCGGCGGCCGCGACCTCCTCGGGGCGTCCGATCCGCCGCATGGGCATCGCCCGTCCCGCCATCTGCCGCGCCTGCTCCCCGGCGCGCTCGAGCTGCTCGGTGTGGATCGGGCCGGGGGCCAGCGCGTTGACCCGCACACCGGCCTCGGCGTAGTCCAGCGCCGCCGTGCGGGTCAGCCCGATCAGGCCGAACTTGCTCGACACGTAACCCGCCAGGCCGCCGACCGCCTGCAGGCCCGCCGAGGACGCCATGTTCACGATCGCGCCCCCGCCGGCGTCGAGCATGGCGGGGATCTGATGCTTCATGCACAGGAAGACCCCGCGCAGGTTGACGGTCAGCGCGCTGTCGAAGTCGGCGACGGCGACATCGGCGAGCGGCGTGGGCGGGTGGCCGCCGCCTGCCGCGTTGTTGACCGCCGCGTCCAGCCGTCCGTACTCCTCGACCGCGCGGTGGACGAGCCGCTCGACCGCGTCCGGGTCCGTCACGTCGGTCGGGACGGCCAGCGCGCGGCCGCCTGCGGCGCCGATCTCGGCCGCGAGCTCCGACAGCGCGGTGCCGTCCCGGGCCGCCAGGACGACGGCGGCCCCGGCCTCGTGCAGCGCGCGGGCGGTGGCCGCGCCGATGCCGCGGCTGGCGCCGGTGACGATGGCGACCCGGCCGCTCAGAGGACGTTCAGTGCTCATGACCTGCTCCTTCTCACGGGATACCGGTACTGCTAGAATTCTTTGGACAGACTGTAAATCCAATCTCTGGAGCGGTCAAGGACATGAGCCCTCGCGAGTACCGGTCCGACAAGCGCCGGGCCGCCGCCGAGGAGACGCGGCGGCGGATCCTGGACGCCGCCCGCGCCCTGCTGGCGGGCGATGCGACGCCCCGGCTGTCGGTGGACGCGGTCGCCAAGGCGGCCGACGTGTCCCGCCAGAGCGTCTACAACGCCTTCGGGTCCAAGTCCGGGCTGCTGGAGGCACTGTTCGACACGCTCGCCGACCGGGCGGGCATGGGCTTGGCGGACGCCTTCACCGCGCCCGACGCGCCGGCGGCCCTCGCCGAGTTCGCCGGGACGTTCTGCCGGTTCTGGGCGAGCGACCGGACGGTCCTGCGCAGGCTCCGCGGCCTGGCCCTCCTCGACAGCGACCTGGAACACCTGCTGCGCCGCCGCGACGAGATGCGCCGCACCGCCCTGACCGAACTGCTCCGCCGCTTCCCCGCCCCGCCGGACGACGCGACGATCGACGTGATCTGGCAGCTGACCTCCTTCGAGACCTACGACGCGCTCGCCACCCGCGACCAGACCCGCACCCCCGAAGACCTCGCCCGCATCATCGGAGCCGCCGCCACCGCCGTCCACCGGCCGTAGGCGGCCGGCGGAAAGGGGTCAACCGAAGTCCCATGCGTCCCTGTAGAACCAGACCCAGCCCGTCGTGAGCGCGGCGACGGAAATGATGACGATGGGAAAGTAAGGGAAGTCCAGGAAGCTGAGAACGCCCGGCGACACAGGAGAGACCTCTTGTACGCGTTCCTGCGCGGGCCCGAAAGCCAACCCGTATGCGACCGCCGGTATCAGCACGACCGCCAAGACCATCGGAAGCTGAAACCGGCGGGCCCGCAACGCACCCGACAGGCACACGACGGCGGCGGCGTACAGGGCGATGCCGACCGTGCCGAGGAGCTCGACGCGGAAAACCCATGCTTTCGAGACGGCGGTGTCCTCCTTGGACTCCTTGGCCTCCTCGTAGGAGACACCTCCGCCCATGGCGGGCCCTCCTCCGTAGGAGGTCACGCACTCGGTCCCCGGGATCTGGACTTCCTCCCCGCACCTCGGTTCACCCGCGTCCACCGCCTTATCGGCCGTGTAGGCGTTCTGCAGGCTGAACACGGCGGCGACCACGCCCAGCAGGAGGAGACAGGTCCCCACGCTCATCGAGATGGGTCGCATCAGTCTCCTCGGGGGTCGGCACACGGAACCGGCGAGCGAGGCGTGCCCCGAACACGTCGCTCAGGACAACACTTCCCTTCATCATCAGGCCGCCACAGCCGGCACCTCAAGACCAAGCCCGGTGCTTCCAGCTCCACGGTCGCGATGAGGTTCCCCAGACGCCGCCTGCTCATACTCGTCGCGAGCACCCAGCCATGCGCCCGCCGGCACGCACCTTCGCGAACGACCGCACAACAGGTGCTCCAGGGCACCGAGCCAGAGACCCTGCACGGCATCACCCGACCAGTTCGGTCAGCGGGTGACCATGAGCAGCGCCACAAATCCGAAACCACGAACCGCTGCAGATGTCGAGAACGCGACACCGGCTCCGTCCCCGGTGCACGAGCAGCCGTATGGACCGGCCGCAGACGAAAGCCCTGAAGGAGGAGCAACCATGCGACCGAACGAGATCACCGAGCTTCTGAACCGGCCGATCAGCCGGGAACTGCTGGCCCGGGACCTGACCCGGCTGGCCTACGTCGCCAAGGACGGCACACCGCGGGCCATCCCGATCGCGTTCGCCTGGAACGGCTCGGAGATCGTCATGTGCACGGCGAAGAACGCTCCGAAACTCGGGGCCCTGAGAGAGAACCCGATGGTCGCGCTGACGATCGACACCGAGGTCCACCCGCCCAAGATCCTGCTCATCCGGGGCCGCGCCGAACTGGACTACGTCGACGGCATCCCGGACGAGTACCTCCAGGCGAACACCACCTACGAGATGACACCCGAGCAGCGCGTCGAGTGGGAGGCGGAGGTGCGCTCGCTCTACAGCGACGGCATGGTCCGAATCGTCGTGACCCCGACCTGGGCCAAGCTGATCGACTTCGAAACGACCCTGCCGAGCGCAGTCGAGGAACTGGTCCAGCAACGAGCACAACGCCAACACACCTGACCCCACACGGTCCCCCAGACGCGGCGCGCAAAAGCCGCAAAGGAACAAGGAGGGCAGGGCAGCCGCTGAGGAGTCACTGACACTGGGCCTTTTTCGTTCACCGGCCACTGTGCCCGCTACGCGCCCAATCCTTCGGGCGCTGCTTCTTGCTCTTGTCGCTCTAGAAGGGCGGGTGGCGTCTTTCAGGCTCCAGCGGCGCGGGCCACGCCGCCGCCATCACCACAGAGGTCGCGCGCTTTCAACACTCCATGCGACTTGATGACACAACCGCGTTGTCGATCAGGTACGGCACCTCGTTTCGGTGGAATATTGGGAAACGTCCCCTTCTGCGCCCCTCGCCGGGACAAGAGCTAACCGTGACCTGCCTGTGGCTTTTTCTCTCTCCGACGCGGGGACGGTGCAGGAGCATCGCTGCGTTCGGAGCCTGCGCCTTGGCGGCGCGCGGCACGGTAGCCGGGAGAGGAACATGGGTCGGACACGCAAACGCCGGATGGTCATGGCGGGAGCACTCGCCAGCGCATTCGTCACCTTGGCGATGCCTCCTGCGGCCGCCGCAGGTCGAGCCGCCCCAACGCCGTCAGGCGACGTCGCCGCTGTGAGAGTACCCAGTGGACCCACTCCACGACCGCCCCAACTCCCGCGTAACTTCCAGGGGACCGGCAAATGGATCGTCCGGGATCTGGGCATAACGGTGCCGTTCACCTGGACCGGAAGAGACGGCGACAGCCAGATGGTCGCAGGAGGTCCGCAATACCCGATCTGGTTCACGAACCTCATCTATCGGAACTCGCTCTACACGCTGACCTATAAATGGCCTGGCCTTAATGACCACGAGTGCTCGCGAATCCCAGGGTTCAACCTGAACACTCTGAACCAGAAGCTAAGGACGGCACGGTTCGTCGGGCGAGAGATCTTGCAGTCCAATCCGCAACGCCATGTGAACCATTGGAGAGTCGGCGTCGTCGTACCCCAACTACCTCCCGGGAAGTTTCTTCGATTTCCCATCGCGCTCGGCGATATCTACGTCGATCAACGGGATCCAACGACCTTCTGGCAGGTCCTTCAGTTCGGCGTCCAAAACCTTTACGACCCCGAACTGGACGAGTGGCTCAAGATGAACACGTTCAAGCACACCCCGGGCAGAGTCAGACTCCCCGACCAGTGCCGCTGAGATCACAGCCGAACTAGACGAACTCCACGCACGGGCGCGACAGATCGCGACTCGGGTCCACCGGGCCAGTGCCGTCCCACTCCTGCTCACGCGCAACCCACCTGACCGTCCCGGAGAGTGCGCCCGCACGAACGGCGAGACGGTGTGACAGACAGCTTCGCGCGAGCACGCCTCCAGCTCACGGGAAGCGGGGACTGCGCAGCCCCCCGATTGGGGCAGGTTCAACCCATAGACCCGAGAGCTAAAAGCCGCTGCCTGGACCTTCGCTCAGGCCGGCCCGACAGGACCGCCCTCAACCAACTCAACCTCGTTTCTCGGGATCCGCGCTGTCACGATGAAGATGTCCTCGGGGTCGTGAAAGAAGTCGCTCACGACCTCAAGCCCTTCTCTTTCCTCGGGCGAAGCGCGGACGGCCGTGAAGAAGACGAACTCGTCGGTCAACTCACTGTAGGCATCAGCCCAGACCACGAGCATTGAGCCGCTCTTCAGAGTCACGTCCCAGCGACTGTGCTGGCGGAAGGCGAACTCCATGCCGAAGACCTTATCGGCCCGCGTCGACTCCATGCCGCCTCCCTGCCAGTCCCTTGCCGGCTGATAGCTCCAAACTCCGCTGTTAGGCGCCATAGGCGGCGCCGTTGAAGACGTATTGGAAGCTCTCATCCTGCCCCGCCCGCGGCGGGCGGGCGGCGCTGGGTTACCGCCACAGTCCGAGGGCGACCAGGTCGTCGCCGAGGGCCTTGGTGCCCTTGGGCGAGGAGCACAACCACCACGACGATGTGCAGGGCTGCGGAGCCAGAGCATCGCACCGCCCAGGTACAGCCCGGCGGAGGTATTGATCAGGGGTCACTGCTCGTCGGCATACTGGCCTGAGCCCTATGAGTGTTGAGGCTCATGGGGTTCAGCTCGAAGGGGGCTTCCCGTGTTCTTGTCGCTGCCCACCGGCGCATGGGTGCTGATCGCGGTGGGCGCCACTCTCGTCAATCTCGGCGCCATGCAGTGGATCATCCAGATACCGCAGTACCGCAGGAAGCAGTTCTGGCTCCCGGTCATCGGCATCATCGCGGTCGGCGTGCGAGGTCTCGCCCAGAGCCACACACTGGCCGAGACTCTGTACCTGTACATAGCAGTCCTGATCATGTTCCCGGTGATGCTCGCCCCGGTTCGACGTCAGATCACCCGCGATTACTACCGATGGGTCGAAGACCCGTCCACGAAGGTCAGCGGGGGTGTGATGACCTGGATCGCCACCTCCATGATCGTCATGTTGCTGGCGATCGGTGCCGTCTGGGCGGTGGGCATCAGCACCTCGACCTGAACCGAGGTCCCGCACCACCTCGGCCAGGAGCTGAATTCCCGCGCACAAGCAGCGCGCGCACCCGGCATAAGGTGTCGCTTTGTGGCAGCCGAAGTCACATGCTGCGCGAACACGAGTCATTCGGTCACGGGTCATGCTTGACACTAGTTTGGGGGGCGGCCCGGCGACGCGGCGCGGCGGGACCGGACGGAACAGGCGGCCCGCCCCGGCGCACCGAGGTGGGCGGCTGCGGAGCGGGCGCCCTGAAGACGTAAAGAAAGTTGTCATCCGGGACGGGATGCCTCAGAGGGGCACGGCTGACCTGGTGTACCGCCGTACCGCGAGTGACCGCGACTGCCTGATCATCGTGGCTAACCGCTCGCCGTGGGCCGCCTGAACTGCGGTGCCGTTAGGGTCCCGTCGCTGGCGCGACCACCAGACACCTATGCCTGAGCTTCCCGTCTTTCGTCCCACCCATCAGGGAAGCAGGCCAGGGCCAGAGCCATTAGGCGGAGCTCCCCACAGCAAGGGCCAGGAGCATGCGAACTTGCTGCCCGTTTGTGGCGGATCAGGATGCTGTCGCGAGCAAGACGAGCATCACCGCCAGGGGCACGGCGCACAAGACACCGATGACTGCGAACACGATCCGTTGCTGATGCCGTTCCGACGACGACAACAGGCCCGGATACGTCTGGTCGAATTCTTTGGCGCTCCCGAAGTGGTGGGGCCCACTGCACGGCACGGCGAGCATCTTGACCAGCCGGTCCACGTCCTGGCGCTTGTAGTAGGTGACCCTCACTCTGAGGAGCAGCGTGTCATGCGCATCGAGCAGGAACAGGCTTTGGTCGGGCAACCCCCTGTGCGTGTCGAGTGGTTCGATGGTTGCGCGCACAGCTTTCGTGATGCGCGAGCGCGGCCGGCGCCGACGGATGAACGGACCCCGCACGACGACCTCGTCGGAGGTCAGGGTGATGCGGGCGGTGAGGAAGGCCCATGCTCCCAGGATGATCAACACGGCAACGATGGGCCCCATGATCAGGGCGGGCACCGTGGGGGCGTCGCTGATCAGGATCACGGCGACCTCGACTACGGCGCCCAACCCCACGGCGGTCGCCACCATCAGCGCTGACCGGGAACCTGGGCGCAATTCCAGGGTCCCTCGAACGTCGGGCATGCCACTTCACCTTCCGCCAGCCCGGCGACAGAACGCCATATCGATGGCACCCCTGAACACGCGGAGCGGTTGGGTAATCCCATTGATGGTGATACTAGGTGCTCGCGCCATTAGGACAGTTCGCGAGCGCCAGCCGACGCTGGAGGCAGCCAAGGCTGTTCCCCCTGCCTGCGTCAAGTTGTGTGCGAGGGTCCTTCCCCACGGTCGCCAGTCGCCTGCGAGTGGCAGGCCGGCCGGGGCGGGACCGCCCCGGAGAGCCCGCACCCGGTCCGCACCGACCGGCGGCTTCGGCACACCGGTAACCAGCTCGCGGCCGACATGGGCGTCTCGACCAAGAACCTGATGGGACGGATGGGGCACGACAACGAGCGGGCGGCGCTGCGCTACCAACACAGGTCGGCCAAGGGTGACCGCATCATCACCGATGGCCTTGATGCCCTCGTCCGGGAGGAGCGCGACCAGGACGACAAAGATGACGGCGAGGCGGCCGGGACGCTGGTGCAGGTGGCCTAATGGCCCGCTAGGGCCTGTCTGACAATTCCAGTCGGATCAGCGAGCGTCCGCCGAGCTGGCAGTCCGGAGGTGCGCCGACCGGCTGGCGGGTATTACCGGGCAAGACCTACGATCGGCGGGCCAGCAGATGGGCGTCGAGGAAGCCTCGCTCGGAGGCCGGATCGTGGAGCAGCCGGGCGAAGGGAACGAGCCCGGCATCGGCCAGCAGTTCAGCGAGGCGATCCGCCGGCCAGCTGTAGGCAGGCGCCACCTTGTGATCGAACCGGACCGGTTCTTGTCCGTCGGTCCCGAAGAAGGAAACCAGGAGCAGGCCATCCGGCGCCAGGACGCGTACCTGCTCGGCGAGCAGCTCCGGCAGTTCTCCCGGAGGGGTGTGGATCATCGAATAGTGGGCCAGTACGCCGCCGAGCGCGCCGTCCTCGATCGGAAGGGATTCCATCCGCGCCTCCTGGAAGCACAGCGCCGGATGGGCCCGCCGTGCGTGGTTGACCATGCCGGGGGAGAGGTCGAGTCCGAAGGCGTCCAGGCTCAGTTCGTGCAGCATGGCCGTCAGATGTCCGGGCCCGCACCCGACGTCCGCTGCCCGCAGGTTGCCCGTCGCGCGCACCAGTTCGGCGAAGGTGCCGATCATGGCCCGGGTGAACGGCTGTGTCTCCAGCCGGTCTGCGAACAGCGATGCGTACAGCTCGACGACTCCGTCGTAGGCCGCACTGGTCTCGTCCTGATGGTTCGCCACGGGCAGGACTCTATCGCCAGTCTGATAATTGATCTTGTGGCAGGTCGAGGTGAGTTGACGGATGCGGCATGGGAGCGAATAGAGCCCCTGTTGCCGCAGGTGGACGGACGCGGACGTCCGTGGCGTGATCACCGGCAGGTGGTCAACGGGGTGCTGTGGCGGCTGCGGACCGGGGCTCCTTGGCGCGACCTGCCCGAGCGGTACGGGCCGTGGCAGACCGTCTACGAGCGGTTCGCCCGCTGGGAGGCCGATGGCACGTGGGCGAAGCTGCTGGAGCACGTCCAGGTCCGTGACGACGCGGTGGGCCAGGTGGAGTGGACTGTCGCCGTCGACTCCACGGTCAACCGGGCCCACCAGCACGCCGCGGGCGCCCGTAAAAGAGGGACGCGGACGGGGACGAACTGGAAGATCCGGGCCGCTCGCAGGTGCACCAGGCCCTCGGCCGGTCCCGGGGCGGGCTGACCACCAAGGTCCACCTCGCCGTCGACGGCCGGGGGCTGCCGCTGTCGATCGTGCTCACACCCGGAAACGCCAACGACGCCACCGCGTTCGCCGACGTCCTCGACGGGATCCGCACCCCGCGCGCCGGCACGGGCCGCCCGCGCACGACACCGGACCGTGTGCTGGGTGACAAGGCATACTCCAGCAGGGCCATCCGCCATCTGCTGCGGCGTCGGGGCATCGCCGCCACGATCCCCGAGCGCCGCGACCAGGTGGCCAACCGCCGCCGCCGAGGGCGCCGCGGTGGCAGGCCACCCGCCTTCGACACGGAGATCTACCGCGACCGCAACGTGGTCGAACGATGCTTCGCCCGCCTCAAGCAGTTCCGTGCGATCGCAACCAGGTTCGACAAGCTTGTGGACCGCTACCGCGCGGGAGTTGTCCTGGCCTCCATGATCCTCTGGCTCCGTGAAACGGCCAGGTGATCATTTGTCAGACAGGCCCTAATGGCCCATCGGTGACGACGGCAAAAATAATCAAGGCCCAGGATCGGGGAGCATGTCCCTGGCCTGGGCCTTCATCGTGGGAGCGGGTGACGGGAATCGAACCCGCGCTGTCAGCTTGGGAATCAAACCGATCCCGGCCGTCATAGTGCCTGACCTGGTCTCCGCTCATACCGCCAGTGACCGCTGTTGTCCCCTGATCACCCTGGCTAATTGCACGCTAATTGCACGTCACCGTAGCCAGTGCGCTGCTCGTCCTCGGCAGCTCGGAGCGGCGGACAGCACCCCGATCACCCGAGGGCAAGCGGACCCGGAGCGCAGGGCCGGCCACGGCCCGAGCACCGGAAGCCGCGCGGCAGCGATCGCCCCCAACCACGCAACCGACATCAGCCGGGCTGTGGCGATCGTAGGGCTGAGCTGACGACCTCCTCATTACGAGTCTCACGAACAAGATCCACACCCGTCCAGCCTCGTCCGCCGACCTACTTGGCCCCTGTCTCGGAAGCCCTAGGTTCCATCCTCGTCTAGGCCCGTCCAGACCCGCCGTTAGCAAGCTTTGAGCACTCCACACCGACCGTTCCGGAGCACTCGTTCGCGCGAACGGCGCGCAAGTTGTGACAGACCGTCTCGCGCGAACGAGTGCTCCGGCTCGCAGGGGGTTCGGGGGGCGGCGCGCCCCCCGAGTCGCACACGATCAACTGAGGGGGCTCACCCCGGGGTTGCTTTCAAGCCCCGGCCTCGCATCGATCATGTTCCCGACCTTGGCGGCCGCCTGGTTTGTCCAGCGACATAGCCCATGACCAGTCCGATGAACTCGGTGGTGATCACATGCACATCACTCGGAGCAACGCCCAAGATCGTTAGCGTCACCGTCAGGGCACCAATGGCCAGCACCGCCGAGACGGGCCCGCTTGGATTCGGTAGAGTAGGCATAAGACTCCTCATCGAGTCGAAGGCCGCGCGAGCGAGTACCCGATCTTGGTAGGACTGGACTCCTCGCGCGGCCGTCCTTGACATTGCTAAGACCCTAGCGCGACCATTCCATCCATGCAGGTACTTGGCCGATAGAACGTGACGTCCGAGCATCCGCCGATTGGAATTTCGGCCCATCGTCACCACCGAATCCGCAGGTCAGCCGCCCGACGGATGCATGCAAGTGACTTGCCTCACACTCTTGCAGGGCACCCTCTCCAGGGCGTCGAGTTCATCCGGGACGGTCCAACGGGGGCCCGTCAAACCCTGCGCATTATTACATTAATCCTTCAGGCAACATTCCGTTTCTCGGAAACCTGAATCTGCCGAAACCCCAGAACACTGATTACGGCACAACATTCCGTTTCCCGGAAACCTGAACCTGCCGAAACCCCAGAACGCCGATTACGGCACAACATTCCGTTTCCCGGAAACCTGAACCTGCCGAAACCCCAGAACGCCGATTACGGCACAACATTCCGTTTCCCGGAAACCTGAACCTGCCGAAACCCCAGAACGCTGATTACGGCGATCGTCGTCATCCGTCGGCGATCGTCGTCATCCGTCGGCGGTCGGGCGAACCGGCGCGGCGGGACCGGACGGGACAGGCCGCATGCCCGGCGCGCCGGGGCGGGCGGCCGCCGGCGACGCGTAGCGGCGCCCTTGAAGACGTAAAGAAAGTTCTCATCCGGCCCCGGTGCGCAGGACTGACCTCAGGCTTCGGCTGACTGGCCCTTCACGTTCAGCAGGGCTCGCATGGTCTCGGCTGGGGTGACGCAGCGGAAGCCGGTGTCGTCGTCGAGCATGTCTGCTGAGGCGTCGTTGAAGGTGGACGGTGCGCAGCGTAGGAAGGGGCTCGTGAACGCGCTCCCCTTCAGCTCGTAGCGGCCAGGCTCGGTCTCGGTCGAGCACCAGTCCCAGGTGTTGCCGCACATGTCGTAGACGCCGTACGGGCTGACGCCGCTCGCGTAGCAGTCAACGGGGGTGGTGCTGCGCTTCCCGCCCTCTCGGCAGTTGACCTTCGCGGGGGTCCGCTGGTTGCCCCATGGATAGATCTCGCCTCGGGTCCCTCGGGCTGCCTTCTCCCATTGCTGGGCGCTGGGGAGGGCCTTGGCGGACCACTGGGCGTAGGCGTGGGCGTCGTGCCATGTGACGAACACGACCGGGTGGTTGTCGAGTCCCTCGGAGATGTCGCCGTTTTCCCAGTGCTGCGGCGGCTTGTGGTCGGTCGCTGCGACGAAGCGGGCGTAGTCGGCGTTTGTGGTGGGGAACACGTCGATGTAGAACGCCGGGAGGTAGATGGGTTCGCTGTTCTCGCCTGCGAAGTAGACGCCGGCCGGGATCAGCGTCATCAGCTTCCCGTCGATGGGGTGTCTGACCTGGTCTTCGTCGCCAACTGGTACGTCGGGCTCTGACTGGGGGCTTGCTGGCTGCTCTGAGGACACGCCCGGATCTTGGGCGGACGTTGCCGGGCTCGTCAAGCCGATCATCTCGGCGAACCGGGCCTGTACGTCGGGGCTACATGCTGCGAGTACGGTGTCTAGGCCCTGCTGGTTGATGGGTCGGGGGGTGACGTTTCCCTTCTCCCACCTGACGATCATTCGTTCGCTAACGCCGAGTTCCGCGGCGAACTCCACCTGGCTTACGCGCTTGGCTTCCCGTAGGGCGCGGGCTTCCTTGCCGGTCCAGCGTGACACTGTGGGGGGCATGTCGTGCTCTCCGTAGCGGGGCGGTGTTCAGACGGCTTCGGCGGGGATCTCTTCGTACTCCTTGCGGAGAGTCATCAAGATCGGGTGCGCGTCTGGGAACTCCACTTCGTTGATGGCCGTAATCGCTCGTACGCCAATGGCTGTGTTGGTCGCGAATGCGGCTTCCATGCGCGGTAGGTCGGAGAGGTTCACGGGGCCAAGGGATGTCGCGTCGTGCACCTGGTGGAGTAGGCGCATGGTCACGCCGGGAAGAACTTCGGCGTTGGGCCAGATGACTTGCTGTCCGTCGAAGAAGCCGATGTTCCACGTTGCGCCCTCGGAGATGTACAGCTCCGGGTCGGTGAAAACGCAATCGTCGAATCCGTCGAGTTGGGCGTTGCGGCGATGCCACAGGGCACCGAACAGGCCGACGTGCTTCTGTTCGGGCAGCTCGCGCACGTAGGGCACGGATTGCACCCGCATGGGGGACATCGGCCATGCACCGGACAGCCGGGTCGTGATGAGTATCTTCGGCTCGGCGCGGGCTCCGGGGTGGCCTAGCTCTAGGTCGGGGTCGTAGATCGTCACGCGGACGACGAACGCGCCGTCTCGTCCGGCGGTGGCCTGTCTGACGTACTCCCGGACCTGTTGGCGGTCCAGCTCGTGGCCGAAGAGAACACGGCAGTCTCGAACGAGTCGCTCTAGATGGTGTGAAAAGCCTCTGATGTGCTGGTTTTCCATGCGCATCGACGTGAAGTGACCGTAGTTCACGAGAGCTAGCGCTTTGAGCTCATCCGGGGTGACAGGTACGCCGTTGAGTTCAGCCATGGGGGTCAGTCTGTCAGTAGGTAAGGGCTGCTCACAGGTCCGGGTACAGGACAAGTTCAGGACTGCGTCGGTGCCAGGACATGGGAAAGGCGCGATCGACACGACACCGTGGTTGACATGAGCGGTCGTGTGCGTTCGGAAGACAAGGTGGTGCGGCTTGCCATGCCGCGTCTGCGCAGCAATGACTCGGGGCAGGCTGGCGGGCTGACCGAGGAAGAGGTCAGGCCCTTCTCGCGGTACTCGCCGAGATCACTGCGGAACTCGATGAACTCCACGACCGGACACGGCAGATCACGGCTCGGGTTCACCGGGCCTGTATCGCTGCCCCGGCTCGCGAGACCGGTGCGGCCTGAGCCGAACCCCTTCAACCGAGGAACCCTGCGATGGAAACGCGTGCGCACAACGATGACCCGGCGCTTCGACAGCTTCGGGAGGAGTTCACCGGGCATCGGATCTGGCGGGCTCGGCGCTGGGACGGGCGTCTGGGCGACTGGGTCGCCACCCTGCGCGACCCGGCCGCCGGCGTGGAACCGACCGTGATCCGGTCGGACTCGGCGTCGCTGCGGGAGGCGCTGA
>NZ_VCKZ01000249.1 GCF_005889745.1 Actinomadura geliboluensis | reverse complement strand
CGGAGTGGGAGCGCGGGGCGCGGGCGGCGGCCTGGTCGTAGGCGTATACGTTGCGGTGCCGGATTGTGTCGGCCTGCGCCCAGCCTGGGGTGCGCTCCACACGCCTGTGGCCGCCGAGCTGGGCGTCTCACCGTCAACGGCCGCCAAGTGTGGCGCAAGAGGTTCACCGAGCACGGGCCAGCAGCATCGGCCGATGAGCCCCAGCCCCGACGTCCACCCTCGATCCTGCCGGACGAGGCCCCGGAAGCGGCCACCTTCACGTCGGAACAGACCCCGCCCGGCGCCGCACACTGGTCAACCTGACGCCGGTTCGCCTCTCAAGCCGCACCTCCGCCACCATCCGTCCGAGCAGGCCGTTGTTATGCAATGCGTGGACTGCCTTCGCCACCTTCAACATCGCGACGGCACCGAACTGCACCACCCGCACCACGCGACCGAGTTCAAAAGTTCCTGGCGCGATCGACAAGGCCGTCCCGACCGAACTGGGGTGCAGCCGGTCTGCGACAACCTGGCCACCCACAAGACACACGCCCGATGCCTACGACAGATTCCAGGCGCGGAACAGGTGGGTCAGGACGGGTCTACCAGGCGGTTCTCCCATGCCCAGGTGACGATGCCGACGCGGTTGCGCACTCCCAGCTTGGCCTGGATGCCTGACAGGTGGCTCTTGACGGTGCTGAGCGAGATGAACAGCTCGGCGGCGATCTCCTGGTTGGTGCGGCCTCGTGCGAGCGCGCGGACGACTTCCAGTTCGCGGTCCGACAGGGGCGGCTGGACGGTGCGTGGTGGTGCCGAGGCAGCCGTCAGATGCCGCAACAGGCGGACGGTGACCGAAGGCGAGACCAACGCCTCGCCGTTGTGGGCGGCGCGGACCGCCTCGACGAGGAGTGCGGGCCCGGCGTCCTTGAGGATGAAGCCTGCCGCGCCGCCGCGCAGCGCGCCGTAGACGTACTCGTCCAGGTCGAAGGTGGTGACCACGACGACACGCATCGGGTCGGTGGTCCTCGGGCCTGCCAGTGCGCGGGTCACCTCGATGCCGTCGAGCCGGGGCATCCTGATGTCGACCAGGCACACGTCCGGGCGCAGTCGGCGCGCCAGAGCGACCGCCTCTGCCCCGTCGGACGCCTCCCCCACGACCGTGATGTCGGGCTGGTCCTCCAGGATCAGCCGCAGCCCGCGGCGGACCATCGCCTGGTCGTCGGCGAGGAGAACCGAGATGGTCACCGGCGCTCCCCCGCGGGCAGCGTCGCTCGCACGGACCAGCCGCTGCCCGGGCGCGGCCCTGCCTGCAGTGAGCCGCCGAGCGACTCGACGCGTTCGCGCATGCCGATCAGGCCGTAGCCGCGGTGGGGGTGCCGAGCCACGGGTGTCGGGGCGTCGTCGGTGACCTCGATGGTGACGCCCTGTGTGCCCTGGTCGACGGTGACCGTGACCGATCGGGCCTTGGGCGCGTGCCGCAGGACGTTCGTCAGCGCCTCTTGCGCGACGCGGTACACGGTGGTCGTCACCTCCGGGGGCCATTCGTTCTCGTCCGGCATGGTCAGCGTGACCTCGGGGCCCTGGCGGCGGAAGCGGTCGATGAGTGCGCCAAGGCCCTCCGGTCCGGGGGACGCCGGTGCCGCGTCGTCGGTGTCGCGCAGCAGGCCGACCACCCGCCGCATCGCGGCCAGGGCGTCGGTGCCCGCGGCCTCCATCTCGCTGAGGTACTCGCCCACCTGCTCCGGGTTGCGCCGCGCGACCACCTGGGCGCCCTGCGCCTGGAGCACCATGCCCGTGATGTGGTGCGCCACGACGTCGTGCAGTTCCCGGGCCAGCTCCAGCCGCTCCTCTCGCCGGACCTGCTCTGCGGTCGCGCGCTCCCGCGCGTCCAGTATCCGGAGGGAGAGCCCGGCGCCGACTGCGGCCAGCCAGATCGGGCCGTCCAGCACCGTCACCGCCGCGAGTTCGGAGAACGGCGGCCCGGCGGCCAGCTGACCGGCAAAAATCAGCGCCGGTCCGGCGGCCGTGATGGCGGCGGCCGGTGCCGGCGGGAGGGTTCGGAGGGCGGAGGCGGTCAGTACCGCCAGCCCCACTGCCATGGCCGGGCTGGGTTCGGCGGGAAGGTCGGAGCCGCTCAGGCGGGTGGTCGCGATGGCCGCCGCCGCGAGGACGAGCCCCGCGACGGCCGGCCAGAGCGGTCGGCGCAGCCCGGCCAGGGCCGTGAGGCACACCGCCGCCGCGAAGGCGCAGCCCGGCGCCCAGTACCAGCTGCCCCAGCTCTGCGCGATGGCGGCGGCCTGCACGGTGATCGCCGTGAGGAACGCGGCACCGAGCCCGGTCACGGAGGCGCCCCGGACCCATCCCGCCGGAACGGTCATGTCCGCCAGGCTATCGGCGTGCCGGACGACCGGACGGGCGCGAGCACGCGCAGCAGCGGCCCGACGGCGAGCCCACCGGCCATCAAGACCGTGGCCAACACCGTCACTGCGGAGGGACCGGGGAGCCAGCTGAGCGCGATCACGGCGACGCTGCCCACGGCGATGCAGACGGCCGACGGCGCCGGCAGCGCTCTGAGGGCGGAACCGATGAGGACGGCCAGGGCCAAGGCCGTCGCGGGGGCGGGCTCCTGGGGCAGTTCTGTCGCCATGGACGTCGCTATTGCTCCGGCCGCCACGGTCAGGCCCGCGGCTGCGGGCCACACTCTGCGGTGTCCACGCAGCAGAGCCAGTCCGCACACGACGACCGCGACGGCGGTGGTGAAGAGCCAGTAGGCGCCGCCCCAGCTGACGGCGAGCATGAACGCCGTGAAGGCGATGCCCAGGGCGAACGTCAGGCCCAACCCGATGTTGAGCAGGATGTCTGACCGGTCGGCGGCATTTCTGCGGTTGTTCTCCATCAGTGGCTCACACCCGCCTGATGCGACGCAGGGCGATGGCGGTCAGGAGCGCGCCGGTCAGCAGGTAGAGGCCCGTCTCGGCCAGTTGGAACGACCAGTAGCGGTTGCCGGGCTGGTACTCGATGTCGACGTGCAGATCGAGGGCGGACAGGCACACCGCGGCGTCACCGAACGTCCCTCCGGCGCCGGTCTTGGACGGGGTGTCGAGGCACGCGTTGAACTTCTTCTCGCTGAGCGTCCGACCGTCGGCGGTGCGCATCGGGCTGGTGTCGCTGATCCACGCGTCGGGTGCGCCGGGTACTTGCAGGCCGCCGATGACCGGGGCGCCGGTGATGCTGCCGAGGTTCTTGGCCCCGTTGATGGCCTGGGCGGTCAGCGGCAGCGTCACCTTCTCCGATGGCATGAGGTGCGGTCGCACCATGTTCGGCACTGTGAACTGGACGGCGAGGAAGACGACGCCCGTGATGGCCATCGCCGGGAGCGTCCGGCGGACGAGGAGCCCGATGGTGGTCCCGAGAGTGAAGGCAAGGAAGGCGTAGCCGATCGGGGCGATGTTGCGGGCGCCGAATTCGATCGCACCGAACCGGTCGGACGCGACCTCGTCGTACGGGGCGGCCGCCCAGGTGAGCAGCAGGGCGGCTAGGCCCGTCACGGCCATCGCGGCGAGGGCGGTGAAGGCCATCCTGGCGATCAGCCAGCGGCGGCGGGTCACGCTCTGGCTCCACACCAGCCGGTGGGTGCCGAGTTCCAGTTCCCGGGCGATCAGCGGCGCTCCCCAGAACGCGCCGAGGACGACGGGGATCAGCCCGAGCCCGGCGGCCAGGAACAGCAGCGTGCTCCGGTAGCTCCCCGAGAACTGGCTCGCGGCCTGCGCGCACGCGGCGGTGTCGGCGCACCGGGCCTGGTAGGCGTCGTGGGCGTCCCGGATGTCCATGCCGAGGTACAGCAGGTAGGCGGCGATCACTCCGAGCCCGATGGCGCCGGCGAGCGCGTGGAGGCGGAACTGCCGCCAGTTCAACCAGATCATCGTGCTCCCTCCCCGGCCACGGCGCCGACCCCGGCGACGGGCGTGTTCGCCCGCGACATGTACGCGAGCACCAGCTCTTCGAGCGAGACGGGTCCGGCCCGGAGCGGGAGCTCCGACGCCGGGAGGGCCGTGCGCACGAGCGCACCGCCCTGCTCCGCCCGGACGACCTCGGCGCCCGCGGGAAGCCGGTCGAGATCGCCGGTCACCCGGTGGTGGCGGGCCAGCAGGTCGCGGACGTCCCCGGCCACCTGGACCCGCGCGTCGCACAGCACGATGAGGTAGTCGCAGACCTGCTCGATGTCGCCGAGCAGGTGCGACGACAGCACGGCGCTGGCACCGAGTTCGGCGACGAACTCCATCAGGTTCGCGAGGAAGCCCTGCCGCGCCAGCGGGTCCAGCGCGGCGGCCGGCTCGTCGAAGACCAGCAGTTCGGGACGCTTCGCGGCGGCGATCGTCAGCGCGAGCTGCGCGCGCTGACCGCCCGACAGCCGTCCCGCCTTCTGGCCGGGGTTGAGCCCGACCTGCGCGATGCGCCGCTCGGCCATGCCCTGGTCCCAGGACGGGTTCAGGCGCGCCCCCAGACGCAGATGGTCGGCCACGCTGAACGAGGGGTAGACGGGGGTGTTCTGCGCGACGAACCCGACCCTGGCCAGGTGCGCGGCACTCGCCGCCGGTGGGGACCCCAACACGCGCAGGGAGCCCGACGTCGGTTCCAGCAGTCCGCAGGCCATGTTCAGCAGCGTCGACTTGCCGGCGCCGTTCGGACCTACCAGGCCCACGATGCGTCCGGCCGGGACGTGCAGGTCGACTCCGCTCAGCGCCTCGCGCCGGCGGCCATATCGTTTCGTCAGTCCCTCGGCGTGCAGCATCGGGACGGGGTCTTCATGTGGCATGACGGCATCGTCGTCAACGGCACCGTCCCAGATCACCGGCCCAAAGCACGGTTCGCCCTAGCAGCGGTCGTACTTTCGGCCAGTTCGTCCCCGTCCCCGCCAGTCCTACGGCACGCGCTTCACCGGGAGGGGCCAGTAGCGGGCCAGGACGCGTCCCATCACGAGGCCGTCGGGGACGGCGCCGAAGTCCCAACTGTCACTGCGCCCGGGGGCGCGCTGGTTGTCGCTCTCCAGCCACCACCCGTCCCCGGCCCGGTGGTCGGCGCGCTTGACGATCAGCAGGTCCCGCCGCTCCGGATGGCGCGCCACGACGACGTCCCCGGCCTCGGGACGGACGCCGGTCCGCACGAGCAGCCAGTCCCCCGGACGCAGCCCCGGCAGCATCGCCTCCCCGCTGACCTCCACCGTCCGCACCCGCCCGCGCGCCCCGGCCAGCGCGAACGCCGCCGCCCCGGCCAGGCCCCAGAACAGCGTGCGGATCCGCATGGTCCTCCTCGTCCGCCCGCATAGTTCGGCGGGCGGCGGTCATGAACGGGAAGGAGCCCGGGCATCTCCGGGACCTAGGCCGAAATACCGAGTGCCCTGGGCGGACGCGTCCCGCGGCACAAGGGTAATGTCGGTGACCTGAGCATGATCCGCAACGAGGGAAGGGAATCGCAGGTGTTGCTCAAGCTTCTGCGCCCGAAGACCACGGTGTCCGCGCACTGCGACCTGCCGTGCGGCGTCTACGACCCGGCGCAGGCCCGGATCGAAGCCGAGTCGGTCAAGGCGATCTGTGAGAAGTACGCCGCCAACGAGGACCCGGAGTTCCGCTCCCGGGCGATCCTGATCAAGGAGCAGCGCTCCGAGCTGGTCAAGCATCACCTGTGGGTGCTCTGGACCGACTACTTCAAGCCGCCGCACTTCGAGAAGTACCCGCAGCTGCACCAGCTGTTCAACGAGGCCACCAAGCTGGCCGGCGCGGCCGGCACCAAGGGGAGCATGGACCCCAAGGTCGCCGATGACCTGCTGGGCAAGATCGCGGAGATCGACAAGATCTTCTGGGAGACCAAGCAGGGCTGACCTGGACGAAAGCTGAGGCCCGGCCGGCGGCTGGCCGGGCCTCTGCCATGTCCGGGATCATCTGCTATGTCCGGGATCAGCTGGAGCGGGCGGCCTTGGTGAGGGCGTCGCCGGTGAGGCGGTAGACCGTCCACTCGTCCTGGGGGCGGGCGCCGAGGGACTCGTAGAAGCCGATGGCCGGAGTGTTCCAGTTGAGGACGGCCCACTCGACGCGTTCGTAGCCGCGCTCGTCGGCGATGCGGGTGAGTTCGGTGAGCAGGGCCTTGCCGTAGCCGTGGCCGCGGACGTCCGGCTCGACGAACAGGTCCTCCAGGTAGATGCCGTGGGTGCCGTTCCATGTGGAGAACGTGAGGAACCACAGGGCGAACCCGACGACGCGCCCTTCGTGCTCTACGACGTGGGCGAAGACCTTCGGGTCGTCGCCGAAGAGGCGGGCGGTGAGCTGCTCCTCGGTGGCCTTGACCTCGTGGAGGGCGCGCTCGTAGTCCGCCAGTTCGCGGATCAGCCGCAGGATGTCCGGGACGTCGTCGGGGGTCGCGTAACGAATCACAGGTGGCAGGTTATTCGAGCGGCGCCAGTGGGACGGCCGGGTCCGCCCAGCGGTCGTTCGGGATGATCGGGTACCAGCCGGGGCGGCCCGGGTCGCGGTCGTAGGGGTAGCCGCCCAGTTCCTTGTACAGCTCGGCGTACTCGGCGAGTTTGTCACGGTCCAGGCGGACGCCCAGGCCGGGTCCGGTGGGCACGGGGATCCTTCCGTCGGCGTACTTCATGAGGCCGCCCTCGATGACGTCGTCGGCGAGGTGGTGGTAGTGCGCGTCGGCGGCGTAGGTGAGGTTGGGCAGGACGGCGCCGAGGTGCAGCATCGTGGCGAGCTGGATGCCGAGTTCCCCGGACGAGTGGACGGCGACGCCGATCTGGAACGTCTCGCACACCCCGGCCGCCTTCACGCAGGCCCGGATGCCGCCCCAGAACGTCGTGTCGAGCAGGACGACGTCCACGCTGCGGCGCAGCACGTTCGCGGCGAGCTGCTCGAAGTTCACGACGACGGTGTTGGTGGCGAGCGGGACGTCCACGCGCTCGCGGACGAGCCGCAGCCCCTCCAGGCCGAGGACGGGGTCTTCGAGGTAGTCGTTGTCGAGGTCCTCGATGCCCTTCCCGAAGCGCAGGCCCTCCTTCAGGCTGAGCACGGAGTTCGGGTCGTAGCGGAGGCCGTCGCCGGGGAACGCCTCGGCGAGGGCCCGGTAGCTCTCCAACTCGTGCTCCGGCGGGAACACGCCGCCCTTGAGCTTGTGGACGGTGAACCCGTGCCGGGCCTTCAGGTCGCGGGCGTGCGCGACGAGCTGCTCCGGCGTGCGGACCTCCGGGACTCCGCCGGGCCCCGGCGGCCGGAAGAACAGGTAGGACGCGAACGGGACGGAGTCGCGGATGCGCCCGCCGAGCAGGTCGTGCACCGGGACGCCGAGGTGCTGGCCGATGAGGTCCAGGCAGGCGAACTCGATGGCGGCGAGCATCTGCACGCGGTTGTCGTAGAGGCTCGCCGTCGGGTTGGCGATCTTGAAGCGGAGCGCCTCCAGCTCGAAGGGGTCGTGCCCCTCCAGGTGCGGGGCGAGGGCCTGGAAGGCGGCCTCGGCGCTCTGCCCGCCGCCGCCCATCTCGCCGAGCCCGATCAGCCCGTTGTCGGCCTCGACCTCGACGATCGTCCGGACGAAGCGGCCCCAGTGGGCGCCGTTGCTATGCAGGAGCGGCGCCTCCAGCGGCACGGTGACCGTGGTCGCGCGGATGCCTGTGATCTTCATGTGTCCCCGATCCGTGATCAACGCCGAACGGTGACGGTGGCGATGCCGCAGGCGGGCAGCCGGACCGTCATCGTGCCGTCCCGGACGGGAAGTTCCGCCGGGTCACGCTCCAAACCGCCGCTCAGCCGCGCGCTCACCGCGCCGGGCACGTGCAGCTCCGCCTCCACCGGGCCGGCGGCGAGCGACTGGAGCCGGACGGCGAGGCCGCCGCCGTCGCGGGCGCGGCCCACCGAGGTGACGAGCACGTCCGGGTCGTCGACGCGCAGGAACGTCCCCGACTCGGCCGCGGGCGCGGTGCCGGTGGCGAGGGTGGCGACGAACGGGTCGGTGAGGCCGGCGGCGGTGCGGGCGCCGAGGCGGCGGCCGGAGCCGGCGGCACCGGACGCGAACGCGTACCGGAAGGTCGTCTCGCCCTGCTGCTGGGACGGGAAGTTGGTGTCCCAGATGTTGTTCAGCGCCCACGAGTAGACGGTGCCGTCCTCGTTGTCGAGCGTGGGCGGGAACGGCGCGTACGGCATGTGGATGGAGCCGAACTGGACGAGCGGCGCCTCCAGCGTCGCCCACGCGACGGTCAGCTCGGGGTCCTCGAACGCGACCCAGTGCCGGATCGGGCGCATGTGCTCCGCCGACCCCGGGACGCTCGGGACGCCGGTGCCGCCGACGCCGCCGGTCAGCTCCCACGCGGCGGGCGGGCCGTCCACGGCGAACGGGAAGGAGAAGAACACGGCCTCCTTCGCCGCGGTGGGCTGCTTGCCGAGCTGGTAGCGGACGTCCACGCGCGGCACGCCCGCGTACAGGTCGATCGTGGTGCGCAGCCAGTCGACGCCCTTGCCGTGCAGTTCGATGACGAGGCGCTCGCCGGCGGGGGTGCGCTCGCACTTGGTGACGGTCGCGTGGGTGGCGACGGCCCGGTCACCGAGCATCGTCTTGTCATGGACGAGCATGTGCCCGGACATGTGGTTGAAATGCGGCGCGGTCGCGTACCGGTCGTAGATGTACTGCCCGAACCCGGCGATGCCGTCGGTGTTCACCAGCTCGCGGCCGGCGGCCTTGTCGAAGACCGAGGCGATGTGGCCTTCCTTGAGGTCGTAGGCGACGCGGTAGAACTCGTTCTCGATCGTCCCGTCCTGCCCGAGGTCGACCGGCTCGGCGGCCGCGGTCCCGGCGCGGACGACGTCGACGCGGACGTGCCCGTGGCCGGGGACGTCCGGCAGCACGGCCTCCAGGTGGCGGCCGATCGGGCGGGTGGGCCACTCGTCCGGGTCGACCTCCTCCTCGCGGTGCGGGACGGGCTCGCCGGTGCGGGCGTCCACGAGCGCGATGGGGACGTCCGCGGCGACGACGTCGCGGGGCAGGAACGCGCGGGCGACGTCGGTGCGGGCGGCCGTGCCCGGGTTGACGACGAGGAACGAGGCGAGCGCGTCCGGCGCGGGCCCGAACGTCGCGCCGAGCCGCCGCGCGCCGGCCTGGAGCAGGTCGAGGGCGTCGTCGTGGGCCTGGTAGCCGACCTGCGACTTGCGGGTCCACTGCAGGCCGCCGGAGTCGCCGCCCTCCTCGGCGTCCTCCCACGGGTTGGCGGCGCCCCAGGTGTGCTCGTCGAACAGCGCGGCCCGGTCGTACGCCTCGTCGATCAGCCGGGACGCCCCGGTCCGGTTCCCGGAGCGCAGCTCCAGCGGAGCGGAGGGAAGCGGACCGGCCGGCTCTTGCGGGGGGTGTGGGGGGTCGTCCCCCCACGAGAAACCGGTCCGCTCGTCGCCGCGCTCGTCGGCGAGGGCGTGCAGCGTCTCCGCCGACCGCAGGATGTTCTGCGCCCGCCGGACGTAGCCGAGCGGCCGGGCGCCGGAGCCGAGGCCGTCGGCCCACCAGTCCGTCCAGTCGCCCTCGTGGGTCTGGAGCCGGTCGCCGTGGTGCTCCTCGACGTACTCGAAGAAGTCGGCGTTGGTCGCCATCCGCAGCCGCGGGTACGCCCACGTCTCGTTCCACCGCAGCGCGATGTCGGCGGGGACGATCGACGGCCCGGCGTTGTCGGCGTGCGCGCCCTGCACGCGCAGGTGGACGGCGTCCAGGAAGTCGGGGTCCTTGGCGGCGCCGACCTGGCCGGGCGCCGCGTACCAGCCGAACGTGCCGGGCCCGTACGGGTAGGGGCGGTCGGCGAGGGAGCCGAGGTAGCGGGGCAGCAGGTCCTCGGCGAGGTCGTAGGAGTCGACGAGGCCGACGGTGTTGCCCTCCATGTAGGCCATGCCGTGCGGGGTGTCGGTGAACCAGACGATCAGCTCGCCGCCGCCCGGCGACCGCCACCGGAACGGCCGCGCCAGCTTGTCGCCGCCGGTGATGTAGGGCACGGACCGCCCGGCCCAGTTGTGCGCGGCGGCGAGGTAGCGGACGCCGGCCGCGTTCAGGGCGTCCACCGTCCCGACGACGGCGCCGGGGATGTCGGTGTGCATCGCGGACCGGACCTCGATGCCGTACGCGCGCCGCAGGTCCTCGACGAAGCGGAGCTGGCGGTACAGCTCCTCCGTCGAGCACGCCTCCGTGTGCAGCTGCATCGGGAACGCGGTGACCTCGATGTTGCCCGCGCGCACCCGGTCGGTGAACTCGGCGACCTGGTCGGCGGAGCGGGTCGCGAGCCAGCGCAGCGCCGGCATCGACGACTCGACCGACCAGCGGAAGCGCGCGTCGTCCGGCCGCCCGTCGGTCTCCCGCGCGAGCCGCAGCGCCGCGTCGAGGTAGTCGAGGTGGTGCCGCAGGACGGTGCCCTGGGTGTCGGTGTAGCCGATGTCCAGGTGCGAGTGGTGGACGACGAAGACGTTCCACTTGCGCTGCGGGGTGAGGTCGAGCGGCGCGGCGCCGACGAGCCCGGTGGAGTCGCGCACCTCCAGGGTGACGCGGCGCGGGGCGTCCACCTCGGGGACGAGCAGCGTCAGCGTGCCGCCGTCCCCGGTGGCGGACGCGAGGTCGGCGTCGCCGTCCTTGAGGGCAACCTCCACGGCGCCGCCTCCGGAGAGGGTCACCCGGACGGCCTGCCGGAGCCCGCCGTCCTCGCCGCGCTTGAACAGCGGCAGCACGGCGGCGCGGACGGACAGCCCGCGCACGGCGAGCACCTCGGTGGAGGTGTCCTGGCGCAGCGCGTCGCGGATCCCGTCATAGTCGGGCGAACCGAGGCTCGCCTGAAGCAGACGACTCGTCATCGTTATGCGTCAATCTCTCTCTGGGGAGCGTTGGAGCGGGGCGTTAAAACTGGGCCAGGGTGAGGCCGCGGGTGAAGAGGCGTTGGGTCGCCAGGAACAGCACGACGGTCGGGAGGGAGACCACTAGCCCGGCGGCCAGTGCGATCGGTACGGGGGTTCCGGCGTACACGTCGGTGGTCAGCGCGGACAGTTCGGCCCACACCGGACGGACGGTCTCCGACTGGGAGAGCGTGAGGCCGAACAGCAGGTCGTTCCAGACGAAGGTGAACTCCAGGATGAACACGGCGGCGAGGGCCGCCGAGGAGAGCGGGAGGTAGATCCGCCAGAAGATGCGGAAGGTGGACGCGCCGTCCAGCCGCGCCGCCTCGAAGATCGACACGGCGACGTTGCCGAAGAAGTTGCGCATGACCAGCGCGGCCAGTGGCACGTTGATCGCCGAGTAGATGATGATCAGGCCGAGCCGGCTGTCGTAGAGCGACACCTCGCTGTAGCCGACGAACAGTGGGATGAGCAGCATCTGGAACGGCACCACCGTCCCGGCGAAGATCACCACGAACCAGGCGAAGCCGTGCTTGAGGCGCAGCACCACGATCGCGTATCCGGCGAGCGCGCCCAGCAGGACGGCGACCGCGGGCGAGACGACGCTGTACAGCAGGGTGCTGAGCAGCGTGTCGCCGACGGCGGTCCGGTCCCATGCCTGGGAGACGTTGTCGAACAGGCCGAGCGAGGACGGCGGCTTCACCGCGTCCGACGGGTCGTAGTCGCCGGCTGGCCGCACCGCGTTCGCGATGATCAGGTACGTGGGGAACAGCCACGCCAGGCCCAGCAGCGCGAGGACGGCACGGCGCAGGTTCAGCGTCAATCGGTTCATCGGCGCACCTCGCGGGGGACGGCCCCCCGCACCCTCCGGTTCGCTTCGCTCATGACTTCTCCTCCCCGCCGATCTGCCTGCGCAGGTACACGTACGAGGCGAGGCCGGTGACGGTGGTGAGCAGGACCGCGACCGCCGAGCCGTAGCCGTACTCGTTGGCGACGAACACGTCCCGGTACATGGTCACGGCGAGGGTCTCCGACGAGCGTCCGGGCCCGCCCTGCGTCATCACCCACACGATGTCGAAGTTCTTCAGCCCGGCGACGAGCGCGAGGCCGAACACGACCGTGGTGATCGGGCGCATCAGCGGCCAGATCACGTGCCGGAACATCGCCCAGCCGGACGCGCCGTCGATGCGGGCCGCCTCGATCGGCGCTTTCGGGATCGACTGGAGGCCGACGACGAACAGCAGCATGTTCACGCCGAGCTGCTGCCACGTCCACACGACGATCATCGCGATGGTGTTGCGGGGGCCGTCCTGCAGGAAGGCGGTGTCGCCGCCCGGCATCCCGAACAGGGTGAGGATCTGGTTGGCCATGCCGTCCGGCTGGAGGATGAAGCCCCAGATCACGCCGAGGCCGGCGCCCGACATCGCGTACGGGAGCAGGAACGGCAGCCGGAACCAGCCGCCGCCCTTGAGGTCGTAGGACAGCACCGCGACGAGCAGCCCGAGCCCCACCGGCAGGGCGACGGTCCCGACGACCCACAGCAGCGTGTTGCGGATGGACGTGACGAGCGCGTCGTCCTCGAGGAGCCGCTTGTAGTTGTCCAGGCCGGTGAATTCCGGTGACGCCAGCCCGTCGTAGCTGGTGAAGCTCAGGTACGCCGTCCACAGGAACGGCAGGTAGAGCAGGACGGCGACGAACAGGACGGCCGGGGAGACGTACGCGTGCCGGAACCGGCCGTGCAGCGCGAAGCCCTTCCCGGCCCGGCCGCCGCGCCCCGCGCGGCGGCCGGAGCCCGGCGCCTTCGCCACCGCCGTCTTCGGGCGGGTGGCGGTGGCCTTGTGCGTGCTCATCGGATCAGTTCGACTTCCAGTACGCCTCGTTCGCCTTCTGGATGCTCTTGAGGACGTCCATATAGGTCTCCGGCTTGTTCAGGAACTTGTCGAAGCCGCTCAGCGCCTCGGTGAGGACGGGTGAGGGCGCGGCCTCGAAGTAGCGCAGCACGAGCCGGTTCTCCGGCGACGCCGCCTCCTTGGTGACCGCGGTCAGCTCCGGGTCGGCGATCTTCACCTTGGGGTTGCCGGACACGTCGCCGCGCGCGTTCGCCCACTTCTCCTGCGCGGTGGGGGTGACCCACCACTTGAGGTACTTGGTGCTGGCCGCCGGGTCGGGGGCCTTGCGCAGCGAGCAGAGCGGGCCGCTCTCGAAGACCAGCGACCGCTTCGGCAGGGCCGGGTCGACGTTGGGGATGAAGAAGAACCCGTAGTCCTGGCCCTGCTTGAGGCCGCGCTGGGTCATGCTCGTGTTGAACCAGGTCCCGCTGATGACCATCGCGGCGTCGCCGGACTTGAAGTGGTCGGCGGGGTCGGCCTTGTCGCCGGGCTTGGAGAACCAGCCCTTGTCGATCATCGACTTCCAGCGCTCCATCACCTTCACCACGCCGGGGTCGGTGTAGGACGCCTCGCCCTTCGACAGCCGCTCGTACAGGTCGGGGTCGGTGCCGGCGAGGATCTGCTCGAACCAGGCGAAGGAGAACAGCGACGTCGGGGTGGTGTGGTTGAAGGGGACCTGCCCCTTCGACTTCAGCGTCTCCGCGGCCTTCTCCAGTTCCGCCCAGGTCGTGGGCGGCTTCACGCCGTGCTTCGCGAAGACCTTCTTGTTGTAGAACATGCCCCAGTAGGCGGTGTTCAGCGGGACGCAGTACTGCTTGCCGTCGACCGTGTAGTACTTCTTCAGGTCCTCGGTGAGGTCGCCGTTCTTGATGGAGTCCTGCCAGATGTCGGTGGTCTCGGCCACCTGGTTCTGCTTGACGATCTCCTCGAGACGCCCGCCGGTCGACCAGGTGAACAGGTCGGGCTTGACGTTCGTGCGGAACGAGGTCTTGATGAACGCGGTGTAGGTCGGCTCGTCGGTGTAGCCGACCGGTGTCATGCCGAGCCCGGTCTGCTGCTTGCCCAGGGCGGCCATCTGCTCGAAGTAGGGCTTCCAGGCGCCCTTGTCGTTGTACAGCTTGAGCTCGGACTTGCTCCCGCCGGAGTCGCCGGACCCGCAGCCGGCGGCGAGCAGGAGCGCGCCCACGGTGAGCGCGGTCGCCCGCAGTCGCTTGGACACCATGGTGGCCTCCTTCATCGGGCGCCGATGCCCGATCGGGGTGGTCGAAGGTTTCTGGGATGGGTGAACCGGCCGCACGGCGCAGGGCCGTGCG
>NZ_VCKZ01000248.1 GCF_005889745.1 Actinomadura geliboluensis | reverse complement strand
GGAGGCGAGGGTGTCCTCCGGGGCCGGTTGCGGCGGGCCGAATGGGGTGCGGTCGGGTGGGACGTCGGCGAGTCGGGCGCGGGTGAACTCCAGGATCCGTTCGACGATGCCGTCCGGGAAACGGGGGTCCTGGCCGGTGGCCTGGGCGATGTCCCAGCCGTGGACGACGGCCTCGGTGGCGCGCAGGCGCGCGGCGGCGCTGCCCGGGATCGGGCCGATCGGGCTCTGGAAGGTCTGCTCCAGCACGCCCGGCCGGGCGAGTTCGGCGATCAGTTCACGGGCGCCCTTCCGCTGGGCCGCGGCGGCGTCGTCGCCGAGGGCGTCGTTGAACTTCGGATCGCGGGCGCCCGGCGCCGGAGGTTCCTCACCGCGCAGGGTCGCGGTGAACACGCGGTCGCCGATGACCAGGTGGTTGACCACGTCGCGGACGTCCCAGTCGGTGCAGGGAGTCGGGTCGTTCCATTGGTCGTCACGGACGCCGGCGACCAAGTCGCCGGCCGCCGCCAGCAGCGAGGCGAGGTCTTCGACGGGTGATGGGGTCATGCGCTGACACCTCCGATACAACAGGTAGCCGCAACGTTACTCACCGTCCCCGACAGAATTCGGAGGAAGCCCCTATCGCTGGACCATACTTATGAGTATGGTCTCCGTACCATGGAGTACGGAGACGAGATCGTGCAGCGCGTCAGGGAACTGGCGCCGCTCCTGGCGGAGCGCGCGGAGGCCGCCGAGGCGGCGCGGCGGCTGCCGGACGGGACCATCGCGGACCTCGCCGCGACCGGGCTGTTCGGGATGCTGGTCCCGAAGCGGTTCGGCGGGGCCGAGCTGGGGTTCGAGGCGATGGCGGCGGCGTGCCGGGAGGCGGGGGCGGCGTGCGCGTCCACCGGATGGCTCTCGGTGATCTACACGCTGCACAACTGGATGGTCGGGCTGTTCCCCGAGCAGGCCCAGGCCGAGGTGTGGGCGGAGCGGCCGTACGCGCTGATCCCGTGCGCCCTGTCGCCGTCCGGCACCGCGGAGCCCGTGGACGGCGGCCACACCATCACCGGCCGCTGGGGATGGGGCAGCGGCGTCATGCACGCCGACCACGTGATGGTGATGGCGCTGGTCACGGTGGACGACGCGATCGAGCCCCGGCTGTTCCTGATCCCCCGCGCGGACGTGACCGTCCACGACGTCTGGCACACCAGCGGCATGCGGGGCACGGGCAGCAACGACATCGAGGTGGCGGACGTGTTCGTCCCCGCGCACCGCTCGGTGCCGATGCTGGAACTGGCCGAGGGCCGGTCGCCCGGGTCGCGCGTCCACCCGGGGCCGCTCTACCGGACGCCGCTGGTGCCGGTGTTCGCGCTGACCGGCGCGGCGCCCGTGCTCGGCGCGGCCGAGGGCGTCCTCGCGCGGTTCACCGAGCGGATGTCGACCCGCGTGATGGCCTACAGCGGCCAGCGGCAGCGCGACCTGATGAGCGGGCAGATCCGGTTCGCCGCGGCGACCGCGGACCTGGCAGCCGCCCGCCTCCTGCTGGACGGCGCGCTGGGCGACGTGACCGCCGCCATCGCCGAGGGCCGTCCCCTCGACATGACGGAGCGGGCGCGGGCCCGGCTGGTCGCGGCGCACGTGGCGGTGACCGCGCGGCGGGTCGTGAACGAGCTGTGCTCCGCGGCGGGGGCGAGCGCGCAGTTCACGTCCTCCCCGTTCCAGCGGGCGCAGCGCGATGTGAATACGATCTCCGGGCATGTGGTGTTCGACCCGGACGCGGCCTACGCGCTCTACGGCAGGATCGGGCTGGGCCTCGACCCCGGCCCGGTCGTCCTCGTCTGACCGGCGGCGGGCGCGGGCATGACGTCCCCCGGTGAGCCGGGCATGACGCCCCGGACGAGGACAACCCGGACAAGGACAACCCGGACGAGCACGGCGCGGACGAGCACGGCGCGGACGAGAATGGCGCGGCGGGACTGGATCGAGGCCGCCTACCAGGAGCTGGCCCGCGCCGGCGAGCGCGGCGTGACGATCAACGCGCTCGCGGCCCGGCTCGGCGTCACCAAGGGCAGCTTCTACTGGCACTTCACCGACCGTCCCGAGCTGATGCGGGCGCTGCTCGACCGGTGGGCGCACGAGCGGACGGACGAGGTGCTCGGCCTCTCCCTCGGCAGCACCGCCGACCCGCGCGAGCGGTTGCGCCGCATCCAGGCGCTCGGCCGGGAGGTCGCCCCGATCGACCGCGCCATGCGGTTGTGGGCGCAGCACGAGCCCGCGGCGGAGGAGGCGGTGCGGCACGCCGACCGGGCCCTGCTCGGGCACATCGCCGCCTGCCTGGACGATCTCGGCTTCGGCGCCGAGGAGGCGCGGCTGCGCGCCCGGCTGATGCTGCGCTCCTGGGTCGGCGGCTACCTCATGCCCGGTGAGGACGGCTCCGACCTGTACGAACGCACGCTGGAGATCCTGCTGGCGTGACCCGGCCGGGCGGCTAGTCCGCGCGTCCCGGCCTGTCGCTCGCGCCCGTCCCCCGGCGCTCGATGCGGCCCTCGATGTCCTGCTCGGCGTCGTGGGTGCTCGGGCCCTCGTCCGCGTCGAGGTGTCCGGGGGCGTCGCTCGCCCCGGTGCCGACCCGGTGGATGCGCCGCCGCATGTCCGCTTCGGCGTCCTGGCCACTGGCTCGCTGGTTCATATCGGGCTTCCCCCGCTTCCGGATGGACCGGTCGTTGTGCTGTTGCTACCCCGCCGACCTGCGCTAACCCTCCGGCGCCGGGGCTCGGGGGTGCTGCGGCGGGCACGAGGGCGGGCACGGCGGCCGGCTTTCGGATGAACCGAATCGCGTTCCGGCGAGTCCGATGGTGAACCGCCCGCGCCAGGGAAGGACTCCCATGACAGCTCTGATCGCCCTCATGTTCGTCTTGGCGGCCTGCTGCCTGCTCCTCGCGTGCGTGGACCAGCGGAAGCTCTACTGGAAGACCGGCGCCTGGCAGTACCGGAACCCGGAGGCCAACGAGCCTTCCGAGTCGGCGTTCGCCATGCGCCGGGCCTCGCTGGTGATCGGCGCCGTGGTTTTCGTGGTCATGGGGTTCGTCTTCAAGGCGGCGGACAGTTCGCTCGACTACTCCACCGCGCAGGTGAGGTCGGTCGCATACGCGGCGGCCTCGGAGCTGGACCGGGGGTCGGGGACGGGGCTCGGTTCCAGCTACCGAGCGGGGAGCGACGTCTTCGATGCCGTGCAGGAGGAGGGAAACGGCAACGTGAGGATCCGGCGCGCCGGCAGCGGCAAGTACGAGCTGACGAATCGCAAGGGCAAGAACCCCGTCTGCCTCACCGTCACGGTCGACAACAAACTGAGGCTGGGCGGGTCCGACCCCTGGAGCCATTCGATCAGCACGTCCGTGGACGAGGGCACCTGCTGACACACCACCGGCCCGGCGGCGTTGGCGGTGGCGGTGGGGATCTGGGCCGCTGACGCCGTCGGTCAGCCGAGGCGCGCTAGGAAGGCGAGCATCGCTTCGTTGACCTTCGCCGGGGCCTCCGTCTGCACAAAGTGTCCCGCTCCTTCAACGGTGTGGACGTCGCGCAAGCCCGGCACCAGGCTCTCCATCTGCTTCAGAGCATTCGACCCCATCATCTGCAGGACGGGGTCACGCTCGCCCACAAGGAACATCGTCGGGACGGCGACGGGCTCGTCCGGACGATCCTGCTTCTCTCTCCACACATGGTCGTAGGCCCGGTACCAGTTGAGGCCGCCGGTGAACCCCGTCCGGCGGAACTCGTCGACGTAGTAGGCGAACTCCTCCTGCGACAGCCACGGCCAGGGCAGAGGCGGGGCTTCCGGTAGTACGTCCAGGTAGCCGTTGCCTTCGCTGGGGTGCTGCCAAATGTCGAGGTACCGGTAACCGCCGCTGAGCGCCCAGAACACGTTCGCCAGGAAGCGCTCTGGCTCGGCCACCAACTCCCGGTCGGCAGGCCCCTCCTCCTGGAAGTAGTGCACGTGGACGAAGTGCTGTTCGGCCATCCGCGCGTAAAGCTCGGTGGGCGGACGGCTGGAAACCGGCATGCGCGGCACGCTCAGCTGCATCAGCGCCTTGACTCGTCCAGGGGCCCATTGAGGCAGGTCCCAGACGAGAGCGGCTCCGAAGTCATGTCCGACGAAGACGGCCTCATCGATGCCTAGGCCATCCAAGAGCCCGACCATGTCCGCGACGGTGCGGCTCCGGTCGTACTGCTCCGGCGAGGCGGGACGGCCGCTGCGTCCGTAACCGCGCATGTCGACCGCGATGGCCCGGTACCCGGCCGCCGCCAGCACCGGCAACTGGTGGCGCCAGCTGTACCAGAGGCCGGGGAAGCCGTGGCACATCACCACGGGAAGCCCCTGCTCCTCACCCGACTCGGCCACGTGAAGCGCGATGTCGCCGACGTCGAGCACGCGGTGCCGGACGTCCTCCTCGCCAAGGCTCATGCCGACGATCCTCGGCGCCCGTCCCGCCGCGGTCCGCTCCCCTCCCGTTCACCGGGACAGGGGACTGGACGGACCGCCGGCCGTCGGCGAAAGTCGAGCCACCATGCCGCAGCCACCGAGCCCCGACCTCGCCGCGCGCGTCGCGCGGCTGGAGGCCGTCGAGGCCATCAAGGCCCTCAAGCACCGCTACCTGCGCGCCTGCGACGCCAAGGACCCCGCGGAGTTCCGCGCGTGCTTCATCGCGTCCGGCGCCTCGATCGACTACGGCCGGCTCGGCGCCTTCGACGACGCGGACGGCATCGCCCAGGTCTTCGAGCGGATCGCGCTGCAGAAGATCGACGGCCGGAACGCGATCCTCGACATGCACCACGCGCTGCACCCGGACATCACCGTGCACAGCGAAACGAGCGCGTCCGGCCGCTGGACGCTGAAGTTCCGCCAGGTGAACCTGTTCGACAACACCGAGACCGTGGCGACAGGCGAGTACGACGACGAATACGTCATCGAGGACGGTCGCTGGAAGATGTCGAAATGCCACTTCCACCGCTACTGGTCGATCACCCGCCCGATCGGCCCGGACTGCCGCGTCGACCAGTAGGCCGCCCCGGCTAGAGTTCCGCCCGATGGACACGACATTTCGCACGGCCGACCCGGCCGACGTCCCCGCCCTCGTCGCACTGATCGAGAGCGCCTACCGCGGCGACGCCAGCCGCGCCGGCTGGACGACCGAGGCCGACCTCCTCGGCGGTCAGCGCACCGACGCCGAGGCCGTCACGGACGTCCTGACCAGCCCCGGCTCGCGCATGCTCGTCGCCGAGACCGGCGGCGCCCTGATGGCGTGCTGCCAGTTGGAGAACCGGGGCGGCCACGCCTACTTCGGCATGTTCGCCGTCGCCCCGTCCCGCCAGGGCGGCGGCCTCGGCAAGCAGGTCCTCGCCGAGGCCGAGCGCGTGGCGCGCGAGGAGTGGGACGCGACCGAGATGCACATGACGGTGATCAGCGCCCGCGAGGAGCTGATCGCCTGGTACGTCCGCCGCGGCTACGCCCGGACCGGCGAGACGAGCCCCTTCCCCTACGGCGACGAGCGCTTCGGCCTGCCCAAACGCGACGACCTGGAGTTCGAACTCCTCGTGAAGAAGCTCACCTGACGGCCCCGCGCCCACTCGCCCGACGGCCCCGCGCCTATTCGCCGGTCACGCCGTCGGCCAGTTCCCGGACGATGTCGAGGTGCCCGACATGCCGGGCGTACTCCTGCAGCACGTGGAACAAGATCCAGACCAGTGCCGGCCGGTGCTCGGACGGCCCGAACCCGCCGCCCGTACGCGCCGGGTCCTGCAGGTCGGCGCCCGCCACGATCTCGCGCGACCGTGCGCATTCGTCCAGGAAGAGCCGCTTGAGACCGTCCACCGACTCCTCCGGGCCGACGTGCCAGCGACCGCTGCCGGGGTCGCGGTCGCCGTCGACGTCGTCCACCCGCTCGGCGGCGAAGCCCCAGCGGAACCAGCGCCGCTCGACATAGGCCAGGTGCTTGAGCAGCCCGAGCGGCGTCCAGCCGGACGGGAGCCTGCTCGTGCGCAGGTCGTCCTCGGGCATGCCGTCGAGTTTCCGCAGCAGCGCGGACCGGTAGTGGTCGAGGTAGCCGAGCAGGAGTTCGCGGGTGTCGGTCAGCGTGTCCGGCGGTTCGGGCACCGGGGATGAGTCGGCCATACGGCGGACGCTAGCTCCGGCGCCGCCCGTGCCGCCACGCGATTATCGGCCCCGCCGCGTCACCGCGACGGTGCGGGCACGAGCCGGAAGGCGATGAAAGCCGGGAGAGCCTCCAGGTGGGCGTAGTCCTCCGGGTAGCGCTCGGCCATTTCGGGGACGGGACGCGGCTCCAGCAACTCCTCGATGAGGAAGCCGGCCGCGCGGAATTCGGCGCAGATCGACGTCAGGGGGCGGCGCCAGGCCCGGATCGGCCAGTCCCGGTCACCGCTCAGGGACTCCTCGACCGGCTCCTCCGTGAAATAGGAGCCGCCGAGCCGCATCCATGCCATGGTCGGGTGCTCGGTGGAGAGGACGAGGGCACCGCTGGGCTTCAGGATCCGGCGCAGTTCCGACAGCAGCGCCACACGGTCGTCGATGTAGTGCACGGCCAAAGCGAGGACGACGAGGTCGTACGCGTCGTCCTCGACCCACGTCAGTGGCTGGGACAGGTCGTGGACGCGCAGGTCGGCGCGGCCCCCGGTGCGCGCGCGGGCCATGTCGACGAAGGTGGGGCTCGCATCGCAGCCGGCGACGCGAGCCCCGCGCTCCAGCAGCTCGGCGGCGTACAGGCCGGGGCCGCAAGCGGCGTCGAAGACCGCCAGCCCGCCGACGTCACCGGCAAGACCCAGCACGGCCGGACGGTCGTAGAGGGCGTTGTAGGCACTGTTCTCGGCATGGGCCGCATACTCGCGGGCGAATTGCTCGTACATGCCCCCGATCGTGCCAGAAAGATCGACTGCCCCTGTCAATATGTCCCACCACGGCGGGTCAGCCTCACGGGTGCCGATGGTGCCGCCTTCTGCTTGAGCAGGAGCAACGCCTCTCAGGCCACACGCCCTTCACCACCGAGCGAGTGTCTCTTCACCAAGGGGCAAAACCACGTTCGGAAGCGCCACACGAACCGGGGCGGGCCGCGGCCGGTGCCTGCGGCAGACCGTCCCACGGTGCGGCGGCAGCGCCTGCGTGCCGAGCTTCGCAGGGCCAGGGACGAAGCCGCTCTCACCCGGAGCAGGTCAGCAAAAACCTCGACTGGCCCCTTTCGCAAGTCATTCGCATCGAGTGCGGCGCGGTCAATTTCTCGACCACCGACCTCAAGGCGATACTCTCGCTCTACGCCATCGAGAGCGGTCGCCTCGACGAACTCGCACAATTGGGCAAGGCGGTGCGTGAACGCACTTGGCGGAGCGGCTACCTGAAAGTGCTGCCGCCGCATTTACGACCTGATCGGTTACGAGTCCGCGGCCCCCATCGGGTCAGCGGGGCTTCTCCCTGTCGCTCGCCGCGGTCTCCGCCCGGTCGGGGTCGTAGATGTACCCGGTGTAGACCATCCCCTTGACCGTCGTCCGGGTCGGTTGGAAATGCCGCGGCGACAGCGCGCAGAAGCCGCTGCAGACCACTTCGCGGAAGACCTGGTCCGAGACGATCAGAGCGACGTTGCGTTCCGGCCGGCAGTCCAGGTGCCGGCGGAGCGGGCGGGCGTCGACGAGCCGGCTCACGACCACCGGCGCGTCCCCGGCCGGCCCGAGCGAGGCCGGCCATCCCATGATCAGTGCTCCGTGGTGGAAGGAGAGCCGGACACGCACCCGGGGATGCCGGGACGCCCGGCGGTTGGCCTCCGCGAGCGCGCGTTCGAGGGCGGGGGCGAACACGCCGATGACCGTGACGATGTCCGCGTCCCCCGGCAGTACCGCCAGTTCTCCGTCGCCGCTGACCTGCTGCAGCCACTGGCCCCTGTCCAGGCCGGCCGCCGCGGCGGCGGCCTCGATCGACTCCTGCAGGACCTGCTGTGCCTGCAACTGGAGGCGGGGCGGCCGGGCGCTGTACCCCTGGATGTCTATCGCGAGCAGGAATCGGAAGAGCAGCCGTGCGGCGGAACCCGACTCGGCCGGCGGTGCTGGAGTGATCGTCATATGTGCCCTCGCCCCCATCTGGCCCTGGTGCGACTCTGGTTGGCCTCGGCTCAAGAATCGCACTTCGCCGGGCCTTTTTGCAGCCACCTGGAGGACGGCAGGGAGCACACTGACATATGTCATTTGGCCACGCTTCGCAGAGCCAGCAGGCAGGCTGCGTGTATTACAGCAAATGACTCGGAGAGGCCGCTGGTAGCCGCACCAGAACAATGAGACGCCTGGCGATCTGCCACCTGACAGACTGATATCTACTGCAAGCTATCTGTCGGGTTATAGTTCTATTATCTCCCTACTCGCGCCCGGAAGCGAGGGTGTTCGCGGTGGGAGATGGAGGCCATTCGGAATGGGGAGAAGGCGCGGAGGGTTCGCGGACCCCGACCGACCCGCGAGACCTCCGCGCCTTCGCTCGTGGGGCGCGTCAGTAGCCGCCTCCTGCGGCGCCTGCAGCCTTCTTACCGGTGGGGGTGGTCGCCCACCAGACCCCGCCGACGCCCTGGCCCTTCGTGTCGCCGGGCTGCTCGTCCTTCTCGTAGTAGTACATGGGCCAGCCGTTGATGGTGAGCTGGCACTTGCCGTCGTCCTTGCGTTCGATGAAGCCGACGACCTTCTTGCTGACGCCTTCGAGCTTGAGCTTCTTCCAGCCCTTGAAGGTGGCCGGGGGCCACGCCTTCTTGCAGGCGCCGAAGCAGTTGGTGGTCGGCGGCTTGTTCGTGTCCCTGTCGTAGCGGTACAGCGTCCGGCCGTCGCCGTCGGTCAGGATCAGGCCGAGCTTCGGGTCGTTCTTCGCCTTGACGACCGTCCAGCCCTTCCAGCGGTTGTCGGTCTTGGCGGGAGCGGCCTTCTTGCCGGTCGGGGCCGCGGCGTACCAGGTGCCGCCCACGCCCTGGCCCTTCACGTCGCCCGGGCCCTGGTCCTTGGCGAACCGGTACAGCGGCCATCCGGCGAGGGTGACCTGCCAGGTGCCGTCGGGCCGCTTGACCTTGCCGACGAGCGACTGCTCCACACCGGTCGCCTTGATGTCGCCCTGGCCGGCGACGGCCGGCGGCCAGGCGCGGGCGCACGCGTCAGCGCAGGTGGACGCGGGCGGGCGCGCGGTGTCGTTGTCGAACCGGTACAGCGTCATGCCGTTCCCGTCGGTGACGACCTTGCCGAGCTTCGCGACGCCCGCGACCTCCAGCGCGGTCGGCGCCGCGGCGGGCGCGGGCGGGGCGGCCGGCGCGGCCTGCGCCTGGGAGCCGGCGGCGGTGTTCTGCCCGCCGCCGGGGCGCTCCTGCCCGCAGGCGCTCACGACGAGTCCCGTCGCGGTCAGTGCGGCCGCTAGGGGGATCACCCAGCGTGGGAATCTCATGGCGTTGTCCTCCCGGTCATCTGGGCCCCGGCTCCGGTCCAGGTCCCGTCCCGCGATCCGGGGCGAGCCGCCGCGCCGCTCGCCCGGATCGACGAGGAGTACGGTGAACCGCACGGAAGGGGTTCAAGCCGGGAACCGCGGACCCATCGGACGGGTCAAAGCAGGGCGAAGGCGACAAGGAAGGCAGCGGTGACCGGAGACGAACCCGCGGGCGGCACGATCGACCTGACCAAGCGGCCGACCAGCAGACGTCCGGAACCCGAGCGGCAGGGCCCTGCCTGGATCGTCGTCCCCGCCCGTGTCGTCGCGCTGATCGTCGTGCTGCCGCTGCGGCTCGTCCACGACCTGTTCGTACTGCTCGGCCGCGGCCTGCGCGGCACCGGGCGCACGCTGTACCGGTGGCTGCTCGCCCCGCTCGGCCGGCTGGCCGCCGCGATCGGCCGCGGCATCGCCGCCGTGCTGGACTTCCTCCTGCTGCGGCCGCTGCGGTGGCTCGCCGTCGTGGTGGTCCTCGGGTTCCTGCGCTGGTTCGGCCGCGGGTCGGGACGGCTCGCCCGGTGGTTCTACCGCGCGCTGATCGCCCCGGTCGGCCGGTTCTTCGCGATGCTCGGACGCGGCCTCGGCCGGCTGCTGGAACTCGTCCTGCTGCGTCCGCTGGTGTGGCTGATCGGCGTGCTCATCGTCCTGCCGGCGACGCTGCTGTGGCGGTACGTCCTGCGCCCGCCGCTGCTCGTCCTCGGCTGGCTGTGCCGGGTCGCCTGGAGCGGCCTCACCTGGCTCGGACGCGGGACGCTCCTCGTCCTCGGCGCCCTCGCGGCCGGGGTGGTCTGGTCGTGGCGGGCGCTCGGGCGGTGCCTCGGCTGGCTGGGACGGGTGCTGTTCGTCATCCCGGCGCGGGCTCTGTGGCGGTACGTTCTCGCTCCGATCGTCGCGGGGGCGGTGGGCGCGTGGCGGCTCGCGGCGCGCTTGCTGCGCTGGCTCTGGCGCACGTTCGTCGTGCTCCCGGTGCGGGTCGTGGTCGTCGTCCCGGCCCGCTGGGTGGGGACGAACGTGCTGCGGCCGATCGGGCACGGCATCGCCGCGGCGTGGCGGGTCTCGGTGCTGGAGCCCGCCCGGTCCGTCCGCCGGACGATGCGGCAGGCGACCCGGGACGTCCGCCTGGCCCTGCGCCGCACCTTCCGCGGGCACTGATCGCAGGCCCGCCGGAGGCGGCTGAGATAATCGAGCACGATGTATCGATTCCTGTTCTCCGTGGTCATCACCCGCGTCCCGGCCGAGGCAGCGCACCACCTGACGCTGCGGGGGCTGCGCGCGATCCAGGCCGTGCCCGGGCTGGCGCCGCTGCTGCGGCGGCTGCTCGCCCCGCGCGACCCGGCGCTCGCCGTCCACGCGCTCGGGCTGGACTTCCCGAGCCCGCTCGGGCTCGCCGCCGGGTTCGACAAGGACGCCGTCGCCTACGAGGCGCTCGGCGCGTTCGGGTTCGGCCACGTCGAGATCGGGACGGTCACCGGCCGCCCGCAGCCCGGCAACCCGGCCCCCCGGCTGTTCCGGCTCCCGCCCGACCGGGCGGTCATCAACCGGATGGGCTTCAACAACGCGGGCTCCGAGGCCGCCGCGCGGCGGCTGCGCGACCGCCGCCCCGGCACGATCGTCGGCGTCAACATCGGCAAGACGAAGGTCGTCCCCGAGGCGTCCGCCGCCGCCGACTACGTCGCCAGCACCGAGCGGCTCGCCCCCTACGCCGACTACCTGGTCGTCAACGTCAGCTCCCCCAACACGCCCGGCCTGCGCGACCTCCAGGCCGTCGAGCACCTCCGCCCGCTGCTGACGGCCGTGCGGGAGGCCGCCGACCGGGCGTCCGCGCGCCGCGTCCCGCTGCTGGTCAAGATCGCCCCCGACCTGGCGGACGACGACGTCGACGCGGTCGCCGACCTCGCCCTCGACCTCGGCCTGGACGGCATCATCGCGACCAACACCACGATCGGCCGGGACGCCCTGCTCAGCCCGCCCGCCCTGGTCAAGGAGACCGGCGGGCTGTCCGGCGCGCCGCTGAAGGAGCGCTCGCTGGACGTCCTGCGCCGCCTGCGCGCCCGCACCGGCGGACGGCTCGCGCTCATCTCCGTCGGCGGCGTCGAGTCGGCCGACGACGTGTGGGAACGCGTCCGCGCGGGCGCGACCCTCGTCCAGGGCTACACCGGGATGATCTACGGCGGCCCGTTCTGGGCGCACCGCGTCAACCGCGACCTGTCCCGCCGCCTCCGCGCGAGCACCTTCCGCACCCTGGACGAAGCCCGCCGCTGACCGCGTCCCGCCCGGCCTTTCCCCGGCCCGCGCGCATCGGCGGGACGCCTGCGGGCACCGTGCCCGTATGGCCGGCGAGTTGATCACCCGCAGGACGCTGCTCACCCGGATCGCGCTGGCGCTGCTCCTCGGCGTCCCCGCCGCCGTCACCCGGGCCGGCGGGTTCGACCTGCCGGCGGTCGCGGCCATGGTCGTGTACGGCGCCGGGGTGCTGGCCGCGGCCGTCCTGCTGATGTGGGCCGCGGAGACCGCGCGCGCCGACATGTCCGGGGCACTCGCGCTGGCACTCCTCGCCCTCATCGCGGTGCTGCCCGAGTACGCGGTCGACCTGTACTACGCCTACGCCGCCGGAACACGGCCGCAGTACACCGCCTATGCCGCCGCCAACATGACGGGCGCGAACCGGCTGCTCGTCGGCGTCGGCTGGGCGCTGGTGGTGCTGGCGTTCACGCTCGGCGTCCGCCGCGTCTCCGGACGGGGCCGGCACGCGGCCCCCGGCACCGGCCGCCGCGACGTCATGCTGACGAAACGCCACCGCGTCGAGCTGGGCTTCCTCGCGCTCGCGGGCGTCCTCGGCTTCGTCCCCGCGCTGGTCGGCGAGATCGGCTGGTACATCGCGATCGTGCTGATCGCCGTCTACGCCCTCTACCTCGCCCGGATCGCGCGCGACCGCGGCCAGGACGTCGAGGAGCTCGCGGGCGTCCCCGCCCGGCTGGCCGCGCTGCCCGCCCGCCGCCGGCGCCTCGCGACCTGGACCGGCTTCGCCCTCGGCGCCGGTCTCGTCTTCGCGTCGGCGAAGCCGTTCGCCGACGCGCTCGTGGACGCGGGCGCCGCCCTCGGCATCGACGAGTTCCTCCTGGTCCAGTGGCTCGCGCCGCTGGCGTCCGAGGCCCCGGAACTGCTCGTCGCGGTCATGTTCGCGTGGCGGCTGCGGGACGCCGACGCGATCGGGACGCTGCTGTCGAGCAAGGTCAACCAGTGGACGCTGCTGATCGGCACCCTCCCGCTCGCCTACCGGCTCGGCGGCGGCGCCTGGTCACTGCCGCTCGACTCGCGCCAGACCGAGGAGGTGCTGCTGACCGCCGCGCAGACCGTCCTCGGCCTCGCCCTCCTCATCGACCTGGTCTTCAAGCGGTGGGAGGCCGCCGCGCTGTTCGCGCTGTTCGCGGTGCAGTTCGTCCTGCCGGACGAGACCGCCCGGCTCGTCCTGTCGGGCCTCTACCTGGCGATCGGCTTCTCCGTGCTGATCCAGCGGCACCGCGACCTGGGCGCGGCGATGTCGGCGGTCGTCCGGCCTAGATGAAGAAGCCGTCAGCGATCAGCTCCGGCAGCACCGCGTCGGCGTGCGCGCGGACCTGCTCCGCGTCCATCCCCGTCAGCTGGGCGATGGCGCCGAGCAGCGGATCGAGGGGCAGCGTGCCGTCGCAGACCCCGGCGAGACCGGCCTCGACCGTCCCGACCCCGGCCGCCCGGCGCAGCCGCCGGGTCTGCCGCAGCACGATCCGCTCCGGGTCCTCGGCACCGGGCGGGCCGACCTGTTCCTGGACGAGCCCGTCCGCCGCCGCGAGCAAATGTCCACAGGCTGTGGAAAACTCCGCACCCTTCCGGAGCCCGTCCAGGATCTCGCCCGCGTAGGCGCCGACGGGCTCCTCGACGGCGTGCCGCAGCTCCTCCACCCGCACCACGGGACGCTCGCTCCGCCGCAACGTGATCCACCCGAACCCGACCCCGACGACGCCCCGCCGCTCGAAGTGATCGAGCCACGCGTCGTACCGCGCCCGGTACTCGGGCGTCCCGGCCTCACACGAATCCCGGAGCCACAACTCGGCGTACTCCGCCGGATCCTGGACGTCCCGCTGGACGATCCACGCGTCGCAGCCGTCCACCCACGCGCCGACGCGCTCGTCCCACGGCACCCCGTCGATATGCAGCCAATTCGCCAGGAGCTGGCAGTATCCGCCGTCTTCCAGATACCGCGCCGCCTCGCCGACGAGCCGCCGGCAGAAGTCGTCCCCCGCCATCCCCGACTCGCGGTAGGTGAACCGCGGCCCCTCCTCCGGCGCCACCACGAACGGCGGGTTCGACACGATCAGATCGAACCGCCGCCCCCGGACGGGCTCCAGCAGCGCCCCCTCCAGGAACTCGACCTCACCCTCCGGCGCACCGGACAGCGCGACGCTCATCCCGGCAAGATCGAGAGCCCGCGGGTTGACGTCCGTCGCGGTGATGCGCGCGCCCGGATTCCGGCCCGCCACGTGCACCGCCTGGACGCCGCAGCCCGTCCCGACATCGAGCACGTTATCCACAGCCCTGTGGACAACCAGCCGCGCCAGGCTCCCGGAAGCACCGCCCGCACCCACCACATGATCCGCCGCCGGAACGCCCCCGGCCCCCGGCCGCACCTTGAGATCGGACACGACGTACC
>NZ_VCKZ01000247.1 GCF_005889745.1 Actinomadura geliboluensis | reverse complement strand
CCGACATCCTGCGCGCCGCCGCCAAGCAGAGCCGCGAACTCGACATCGCCCTGTCCACCTGGGGCGACATCACCTTCACCTACGAGTCCACCGACACGCCCGACGTCGTCGACACCGATGGATTCATCTTGAGGGGAGGGCCGGACGTCTCCGGCCCCGGACGGGACCATCGGGAGGCGCTGTGACGAGCGGCGGCGGCAAGCCGGCGATGTCGGGGCCCAAGGGGTTCGCCCTCGTGATCTGCGGGATGCTCGGCATCCTTCTCGTGCTGTGGGGGCTGGCGGCGCTCGCCGCGCCGTGACCGCCCGCCTAATGTTGCGGTCATGCCCACGCTCATCGTGCTCAGGCACGCGAAGGCCGTCGCCGGGTTCGGCACGGCCGACATCGACCGCGTCCTCAACGACCGCGGGCGCCGCGACGCCGCGGCGGCCGGGGAGTGGCTGCGCGCGAACGGCCTCGTCCCCGACCGGGTGCTCTGCTCGCCGGCGGCCCGCACGCGGGAGACGCTCGGCCTGCTGGCGGTGGACGCGCCGGCGGACCACGAGCCGGTGATCTACGCCAACGACCCGGACGAGCTGCTCGGCCTCGTCGCCGAGGCCCCGGAGGACGCCGGGACGCTGCTGCTGGTCGGGCACAACCCGTCCGTGCACCAGTTCGTCCACGACCTGACCGGGGAGTCGCCGGCCACGTTCCCCACCTGCGCGCTCGCGGTGATCGACCTGCCGGGCGCGTGGAGCGAGGCGCGGCCCGGCCTCGGGACGCTCCGCACCGTCCACACGCCGAAGGACTGACCTCAGGGGCGGGGCGCCGCGGCGATGAGGGACGACTCGACGACCGTCCCGGCGTCCCGGCGCAGCGACCTGATCGTGTAGCGGGTGCCCGACACCTGCAGCAGCGCCTGCCGGAGCGGGGTGACCTCGTCGCGGTCGATGCCCGCCTTGATCTCGGCGCGGCGCCGCCGGGTGAGCGTGGACAGGTGCGAGTCGAGGTCGGCGAGCTCCTCGCCGAGCTCCTCGACCGGCGGGACGTGCTTCGGGTCGAGCTCCTCCGGCTCCTCCAGCAGCACGGCGGTCTCCTCGAACTCGTCGGCGAGCCGGTCGAGGATCTCGGGGACGGGCCCGGTGTCGACGGCCTTCTCCCGGGACAGCCGCGCGACCGCGATGAGGTGGTCGCGGGTGCGGTGCGCGGCGTCCACGGCGGTCCGCAGCTCGTTGATCAGCTCGGTGTCGGGCAGCCGCTCGTGGCCGAGCCGGGTGCGGGTCTCGGCGACGGCCTCCGCCGCCCGCTCCGCCGCGACGATCGTGTCGTGCGGCAGCCGGACCTGCTCGCCCGCGAGGACGTCCGCCGTCGCCCGGACGAGGTCGGCGTGGGTGCGCAGCAGCCGGTTGAGCTGCGTGGGCAGCCGCTCCAGGTGCCCGGCGGGCCACAGCAGCCGGACGGCGAGGTAGGACAGCGCGGTCCCGGCGATGGTCAGCGCGATCCGCTCCCCCGCGGTGGCCCAGCCGGCGGGGGTGGAGAAGTCGAGCAGCATCATCGCGAGCGGCGTGCCGAACAGCGCCCAGTAGGCGAAGTTCACCGACCGCATCGCGAACCCGGCGAACGCGAACGCGAAGGCGATCACGGCGACGGTGAGCTGCCCCGGCGCCAGGGTGAGGATGACCGCGGCGACGGCGGATCCGGCCGCGGTGCCGCCGATGCGCTGCACGAGCCGGTCGACGGTCTCGCCGTAGGTGGCGCGCAGGCTCAGCATCGCGGTGATCGTCAGCCAGTGCCCGTGCGAGAGACCGAGCGCGGCGGCCAGCGCCATCGACACGACCGCCGTGACGAACACACGCGCCACCTGCCGGAACGCCGGGGACCGGGTGCGGACGGCGTGCCCCATCCGGTCCCACGCCGGCAGCGGGTCGAGGCTGCCGGGCAGGCGCGGCGGCCCGAACCCGATCCGCAGGCCGCTCGCGACGATCCGGCGGGTGGAGGCGACCTCGCCGGCGATGCGGTCGATGGAGCGGCGCACCTGGCCGATCAGCGCGACGGCGACGAGGTCCTCGTCGCCGGCGAGCCCGGCGCGCCGGATCTGCTCGGCCGCCCGCCCCATCCGCCGGACGGCCGCGGACTCCTCCCGGCCGAGCGGCGCCTCGCCCGCCGTCGCGACGGCCCCGGCGAGCAGCCGCAGCCGCGCGGCGAGCGCGGAGATCGCGGTCTGCGTCTCCAGCTGCCACTCGCGGTCCGGCGGATAGTTCTTCGCCGCCTCCAGGACGGCCTGCAGCGTCACCGTCTCGTGGAGGACGCGGCCGAGCGCGTCGATGAGCCGTTCGGGCCGGGTGGGGTCGCTGCGGCCGCGTCCCGTCCGGTAGAGGCGGTAGGTCGCGCGGGCTTCGGTGAGCGCCTCGGACGCGGCCCGCCGCTTGGCCTCCCAGTCCGGGATCCGGGTGACGGCGCGCAGGTCCGGGTTGGTGATCTCGACGGCGTCGAGCGGTCCGGCGTCGTGCGGGGCGACGTCCTCGGCGACGGCGTCGAGCGCCTCGGCGACGGCGTCGGCGCACTCGCTGAGCGAGGCGCGCAGCGGGCGCAGCCGCCGCGCGGGCCACGGCGCGAGCAGCAGCCCGGCGGTGAACAGGCCGCCGATCAGCTCCAGCAGCCCGATGTCGATCACGTCGGCGGACGGCGGCCGGACGGCGCTGAGCAGCACCGCCAGCCCGGCCGTGGACCCGATCCGCGGCACCGCGACGCCCAGCGCGATCAGCGGCGGCACCACGATCACGGTCGGCCACAGGTGCCCGCTGAGCAGCCCGCCGACCCCGGCCCCGACCGCGACGACCAGCACCCCGACGGTGAGGCTGCGGGCCTGCGCCCCGTACGGCCCCTCAGGCGCCCGCAGCGCCACCAGGTACGCGCCGAGCGCGATCATGGAGCCCTGCGCGGCGTGCCCGGTCAGCGCCCCGGCGATCAGCGGCACCGCCACCGCGACGGCCGCGGCGACCCCGTACATGGGCGTCGCCTGCCCGTTCGCCTGAACGTACGCCTCCCGCGCACGCTGCAGCACCGCCGGTCCCTCCGCCTTCACTCGCCCGCCCGCGGAGAGCCCTCTCCCCACGCCTCACCCGTACCCCGATGATCACTGCCTAAGGCCCGGATCGGCCGGGCGGTCGCGGCCGTCCCGGGCGGCGAGCACGTCCGCGAGGACGGACAGCTGCTCCAGGTCCCCGGGGATGAGGGTGTCGAGGGAGGTCGGCGGGAGGGTGTTGCGGTCCATGGCCGCCTGCCGGCGCAGGCCCGGGACGAGGGGTTCGAACGCGTCGCACAGCTCGCGGGCGGCCTCGGCGAGCCAGGGGCCCGCGCCGTGCTCCAGGAGCCGGCGGGCGACGGCGTCGACCAGCGGACCGGTGTCGCCGGTGATCTCCTTGATCGCGAGGGCGGCCGGGTAGTGGGACGTGACGTCGTCGTCCATCGCGCGCAGAACGGGCACGAGGGCGGCGGCCTCCGCGCCGAGCCGTCCGGCGAGCCGGGCGGCCTGGATCGCGGGCGCGCGGCCGTCCGCCAGTACCGCCTCGGCGGTGCGCAGCGCGGTGGCGGTGTCGCCGGTGAGGTCCAGGACGATCTCGGCCGCGCCGATCCGCCGCTCGCAGCCGTCGAAGTCCGCCGTGTCGGTCGCGGCGAGTTCCCGCAGGGCGGGCAGGAGGTCGTCCAGCGGGAGCCCGTGCGTCCAGGCGAGGCGCGCCGCCAGGACGGTCTCGCCGGCGGCCGCCGCGTCCCGTACGAACCGGGCGAGGTGCTCGCCGTCGCCGGTGATGGCGGCGAGCGCCTCGGCGCACGCTTCGCGGAAATCCCAAGAGCCGGAACCGGTCGCGGCCTCGGTGAGGGCGGGCACGGCGGCGGAGGCGCCCGGCCCGATCGCCCGCAGCGTCGTGACGGCGGCGAGGCACTCATGGGGGACGAGGCCGGCCAGCTCGGGCGTCGCGGCGGCGGCGTCCGGCCCCCAGGCGGTCAGCAGCGCGGGTATGGCGACGTCCGGCTCGTGGGCCATGAGCGTTTCCATCTCGGCGGACGCCAGGTGCGGGCGCAGGACGTCCAGCAGCGCCGGGTCGGGCGGCAGCCCGCGCTCCGCGAGCAGCCCGACGGTCTCGCCGTCGAACCATCCCGCGCCGAAGGCGCCGAGGACGGCGGGCCGCCAGTCCGGGTGGTCCGCCATGACGAGCAGGCGGAGCGCGGCGGCGAGGAGGCGCCCCTCGGACGTGCGCAGGCCGTGCAGCCAGTGCCGGCGGTCGGTGAGCGCGGTCTCCGGCGGCGCCTTCGCGTACTCCGCGAGGGCAGCGACGGCGGCGGGGACGGCCTGCCCGACCTCCACGAGCAGCGCGGCCGCCGCCGCACGCACCTCGATGTCGGGATGGGAGACGGCCTCGGCGAGCACGTCCCCGAACCCCGTCCGGGCGGACCGGAAGAACAGGCAGCGCCACCGCATTCCGCCGACGACCCGCGAGGCGTTCTCCCCCGGCTCGTCCCGCAGGAAGGCGCCGGCCAGCTCGACGGCGTCCTCCAGGGGAGCGGAGGAGATGATCTCGCTGAGCGAGCCGTCCGACCACGGGCTGTCGCGGAACGGGTCGTACTTCGCCCAGCACTCCCGGACGGCGGCCACGGCGGCCGGGCCGAACGACTCGCCGTACACCGCCAGCGACCAGGCGGCGGCGGCCCGCGTGAGGACGGGACGTCCCGCCGCGAGCTCGTCCGCCAGCCAGGGCGCCGCCTCCTTCGGGTGCAGCGCCCCGGCGGCCAGCAGCTCGGCCGCGGCCTCGTCATCGCCTTCGGCGTCCCGCATCTCCCGCAGCCGCGCGAGGGGCACGCTGTCGGCGGGGAGCTGACCCACCGTGTAGGACGCCATCCGCCGCACCCGGACGTCGGGGTCGGCGTGCAGCTTCAGCAGCCGCCGCGCGCCCGCGCGCAGCGCCGCCCGGATCTCCTCCACCAGCTCGGGTGCGGCGCCGGTGCTCTCGGCGATGACGGCGAGCTGCCACAGCAGCTCCGGCCGCCGCCGCGTCCGCCGCGCGGCGGCCAGCTCGATCAGGACGGGCACCGCCGCCGCCGTGGCGGGGTACGGGGTGCCCTGGTGGGTGAGGCGGGCGGCCAGCTCGCCCAGCGCCTCCCGCGCGGCGCCGTCGTCGCGTCCGACGGCGGTGCGCAGCAGCCGCGGCACGTCGTCCGCCGGGCCGCACGCGTGCCGGAGGGAGGCCCAGTCGACCGCCCCGGCGCCGCCCGTACGCCGAAAGATCATGACCCGCGACCCTAGCGGGGGCGGCGGGCCTACGCGGCGGGGTTCGGGCGGTCGGCCGCGGCGTCGGCGGCGTCGGCCGCCTCGACCTCCTCGCGGGAGATGCCGAGGAGGAAGACGATCGTGTCGAGGTAGGGGACGTTGACGGCGGTGTCGGCGGCCTCGCGGACGACCGGCTTGGCGTTGTAGGCGATGCCGAGGCCCGCGGCCTGGAGCATGTCGAGGTCGTTGGCGCCGTCGCCGATCGCGACCGTCTGGCTGATCGGGATGCCGGCCTCGCGGGCGAAGCGCTCCAGCGCGGTGGCCTTGCCCGCGCGGTCGATGACGCGGCCGGTGACGCGGCCGGTGAGCTTGCCGTCGACGATCTCCAGCGTGTTCGCGGCGGAGTAGTCGATGCCGAGGTCGTCGACGAGGGCGTCGGTGACCTGGGTGAAGCCGCCGGAGACGATCGCGAACTTGTAGTCGAGGCGCTTCAGCGTGCGGACCATGGTGCGGGCGCCGGCGGCGAGCCGCAGCTTCTCGCGGACGTCGTCGATGGCGGCGGCGTCGAGCCCGGCGAGCAGCGCGACGCGCTCGCGGAGGGAGCCCTCGAAGTCGAGCTCGCCGCGCATCGCGGCCTCGGTGACCTTGGCGACCTCGTCGAGGCAGCCGGCGTGCTCGGCGAGCAGCTCGATGACCTCGCCCTGGATGAGGGTGGAGTCGACGTCCATGACGATCAGCCGCTTGGCGCGCCGGCTCAGCCCGCTCTGCTGGACGGCGACGTCGACCTGCTGCTCGGCGGCTTCGGCGGTGAGGGCGGCGCGGAGCGCGTCCGGGTCGGCGCCGGAGACGTCCATCTCGATGCAGGTGACGGGGGTCTGCGCGAGCCGCTCGATGCGGTCGATGTTGGCGCCGTGCGCGGAGATCCGCCCGGAGATCCCGGCCATGGCGGCGGGCTTCAGCGGGGCGCCGAGGACGGTGACGTGCAGCCGCCCGGTGCGCTTCGGCATCCGCCGGTTGCGGCCCGTGGAGAGCTCGATCTCCATGTCGAGGTCGTTCGCGACGTGCTCGGCGGCGTTCCAGACGCGGCCGATGTCGGCGCCCTCGCTGTAGGCGAGCAGGACTCCGAGGACGAGCCGGCCGCGGATGACGACCTGCTCCACGTCGGCGACCGTGAGCGGGAAGTCGGCGAGCGTCCGGAACAGGCGCGAGGTCACGCCGGGGCGGTCGCGTCCGGTGAGTGTGATGAGGAGCGTGCGCTGTGCTGACCCGTCCATAACTGTTTTCACGGTACCGGCCCTGACGTGGGGGGCGTGCGGCAGGTCCGGCATGCGAGACGGCTACATGATCAGGTTGAGGTCGCCGAACTCGTGCCACAGGTACCGCTCGGCCAGGGCCGCCGCGTAGGTGGCGGCCAGCAGGTCGCGGCCCGCGATGGCGGTGAGCATCTGCAGGTGCGACGACGCCGGCTCGTGCAGGCCGGTGAGGAGGCCGTCCACGGCTCGGACGCCGCCCTCCGGCGTCACGAGGTGCTCGGTCCACCCGGAGGACGGGCGGACGCGTCCCGAGGCGTCCACGGCCGTCTCCAGGGCGCGGACGGCGGTCGTGCCGACGGCGATCACCCGCCGGCCCCGGGCGCGGACGTGCTCGACCAGCGCCGCGGTCGGCTCCGGGACGCGGTAGCGCTCGGCGTACGGCGGCTCGTGCGCCTCGGGGGACGCGACGCCGGTGTGCAGCGTGATCGGGGCGATCAGGACTCCACGCGAGACCAGCTCCGTCACCAGTTCCGGCGTGAACGGCCGGCCGGCGCTCGGCATCTCGGCGCTGCCGGTCGTCCTGTCGTGGGCGAACGCGGTCTGGTAGGCGGCGGCCGGCCAGTCGCGGCGGACGTACCCGTACCTGATCGGCGTCCCGTGGCGCCGCAGGTAGGGGACGACGTCGGTGCTGAGCCGCGCCCGCCACAGCCGGCGGGTGTGCCGCTCGACGAGGGTGAGGGTGGCGCCGCCGGGCAGCGGGATCCACTCGCCGGGGCAGCCGCCGGCGTAGGGGCGGCTGGCCTTCCCGGCGAGGCGGCGCAGCTCGACGAGCCACAGCCGGTCGTCGCCGCCGGGCACCGGGGTGGAGAAGTGCACGCTGATCCGGTCGAGCCGGACGGCGGCGGGCAGCGTCGCCGAGGTGTTCACGACGAGCAGGTCGCCGGGGTCGAGCAGCGCCGGCAGGTCGCGGAACGCGTGGTGGGAGACCGCGCCGGACGCGCGCCGCGACACCAGGAGGCGGACGCCGTCCCGGGTCCGGCCGCGCGCCTCCGGCGGCTCGTGGGCTTCGAGGGCGGGCGGCAGGGTGAAGTCGACGGTCATTTCGAGACCTCCAGCCGGAGAGCGGCGACGACCCCGAGGAGGGCGATCGCGGCGAACAGCACGCCGGCGACGGCGAGCCCGGTGCCGAGCCGGTCGACGCCGAAGCCGGTGACGAGCGCGCCCGCGGCGCCGACCACGAGGGAGGAGCCGAGGGTGTCGCTGATCTGGAGCGCGGACGAGTTGACGCCCTGCTCGTCCTCCGGGGACAGGGCGAGGAGCAGGACGGACAGGCTGCCGATCGCGAAGCCCATCCCGGCGCCGCCGACGATCCACGCGGGGGCGGCGAGCCAGCCGGACAGCTGCAGCGCGACGGCGGCGAGGACGATCCCGGCGGTGACGAGCACGGCGCCGAGGAGTGCGTAGAACTCGCGGGGGCGCCGGGAGCGGCCCTGGATCTGCGCCGCGGCCGACCAGCCGAGCGCGCCGACCGTGAGGACGATGCCCGCCTGCGTCGGGCTGAAGTGGTGCAGCTTCGTCAGCGCCAGCGGGATGAACACGTCGGTGCCGACGAACGCGCCCGACAGCAGGCCCCGGACGAGGACGACGCTGGGCAGCCCGCGGCGCAGCCGGAGCGTCCCGGCGGGCAGCAGCCGGGGGAGGCCGTACGCGAGCCCGGCGAGGCCCGCCACGGCGGCGGGGAGCATCGCCCAGCCCGCGCCGTCGAGGCCGTAGAGGAGGACGCCGGCGCCGCCCGCGACGGCCACGGCGGCGACGTACCGCGCCTTGCCGGCCCCGGCGCCGGCCCCAGCGGCGGCGTCCACCGGCTTGACGCGGCGGATCACGGGCACCAGCAGCAGCGCGGGCGGGATCACCAGCGGGATCAGCCCGAGGAACACCCACCGCCAGCCGGCGTGCTCGGCCACCGCGCCGCCGACCGCCGGGCCGATCAGCGACGGCAGCACCCAGGCCGCCGACAGCGCCGCGAACACCCGCGGCCGCAGCGCCTCCGGGTACACGCGGGCGATCACGACGTAGATCGCGACGAGCGAGACGCCGGTGCCGAGGCCCTGCACCGCGCGGCCGGCGACGAAGACGCCCATGGCCGGCGCCGCGCCCGCGACCACGAGCCCGACGACGAACGTGCTCAGCCCGATCATGAGCGGCCGCGCCGGGCCGGACCGGTCCACCCAGCCGCCCGCCAGGACCGTGGACAGCAGGCTGCTGATCAGCGTCGCGCTGAACCCCCACGCGTAAAGCGCCAGGCCGTCCAGGTCGGACGCGACCACCGGCATGACGGTGCCGACGGCCATGCTCTCGAACGCCAGCAGCGTGACGACCAGCACGATCCCGAACGTCGGACCACGAAAACCTGCAGAAAGGACACTTCGCCCCGAATCAGCCACGCGATCATGGTCCAGGACGGCCGTCATCGCCCGCTCACCAGGTCGGAGGCGCGGTACCTGCCGCTCGGGCGGCGGTCGGCGATCAGCCGGTGCAGGGCGGCGGCGGCCTCGGCGGGCGGGGGCGCGGCGTCCGCGTCCTCGCCGGCCGCGCGCAGCATGTCGGTGTTCATCTCGCCGGGGTCCGCCCACCACACGGCCACGTCGGGCTCCTCGGCCGCGAGGACGTTCGACAACTGCTCCAGCGCCGCTTTGGACGTCCCGTAGCCGCCCCACGTCTCGTAGCCCTCCACGGCCGCGTCCGACGTGATGTTGAGGATCGCGCCGCGCCGCCCCCGCAGGCTCGGCAGGACCTCCTGGATCAGGGCGAGCGGCGCCAGCACGTTCGTCGCGAGCGTGTCCGCGAGGTCGGCCACCGGCAGCGCGTCCAGCCGGGGCATCGGCGTGGGCCCGAGGGTGCTCGCGTTGTTGACGAGCAGGTCGAGCCCGCCGGACACGGCCTGGACGAGGGCGGCCCGGTGCGCGGGGTCGGCGACGTCCCCGGCGATGCCGGTCGCGCCCGTCTCCGCGGCGGCGGCCGCCAGGACGACGGGGTCGCGGCCGTCGATGACGAGCGTCCAGCCGTCCCGCGCCAGCTCGGCGGCGAGCGCCCGCCCGAGGCCCCGGGAGCCTCCTGTGATCAGTGCCGTCTTCATGTCACCGACGCTAGGAATCCGGGGCGTCCGGCGGCATCGGCCGCCGGTTCCCCGGCGGCTCGTCTGATGGTCGTAGGACCCGGGTCCCGCTCCGGCGGCGGGGATACTCGTCCAGGCTGATTCGGGAAGACCCGCCCAGAGAGTACGGTCTTCAGCAGTGAGCACCGCGGGGAGCTCATCCGGGCCGCTCGCGAGGGGCGGCCCGGGAGGACGAGAGGCCGGGATGCAGACCGACGACGGGTGCCGCGGCGACCAGGGCGCGACCCTGCACGCCGTCAGCTCCGCCGTGCTCGCGGTGACCCGGCACCTGTCCGTGCACGAGGTGCTGCAGGTCATCGTGCGGGCCGCGGCGCAGCTGCTGGACGCCCGCTACGCGGCGCTCGGCGTGCCCGACGACGAGGGGTCGTTCGCCGAGTTCGTCGTCGAGGGCGTGTCGGAGGAGGAGTGGGAGCGGATCGGCCCGCTGCCCCGCCAGCACGGCATGCTCGCCGCGATGCTGAAGGGCGACGTGCCGAAGCGGCTCGGCGACATCCGCCGGGAGCCGGAGTTCGAGGGCTGGCCGGTCGCGCACCCCGTCCTGAAGGACTTCCTGGGCGTGCCGATACGCGACGGCGAGGACGTGCTCGGCATCGTCTTCCTGGCCAACAAGCGCACCCCCGGCGGCTTCACCGAGGGCGACGAGGAGCTCCTCACCCTGTTCGCCGCGCACGCCGCGATCGCGATGGCGAACGCCCGCCTCTACGAGCACAACCGCGAGCTGACCGTCGTCGCGGAGCGCAACCGGCTGGCCCGCGAGCTGCACGACGCCGTCGCGCAGAAGCTCTTCTCGCTGCGGCTGACGGCGCGCACGGCGTCCGCGCTGGCCGAGCGCGACCCGGCGCGGACCGTCCAGGAGCTCGCGCAGGTCGAGCGGCTCGCCGCCGCGGCCCTCGCCGAGCTGCGCGCCGTGATCTTCGAGCTGCGCCCCGCCGACCTCGCGGACGGCCTGGTCGCGTCGCTGCGCAAGCACGTCGAGGTCCTCGACCGGGCGCACGAGGCCGAGGTGCGCTTCTCCGCCGACGAGGCCGTCGTCCTGCCGGAGGAGCACGAGGCCGTCGCGTTCAGGGTCACCCAGGAGGCGCTCTACAACGCGCTGCGACACGCCCGCGCGAGCACTGTGGAGGTACGGCTCGCCACGGCGGACGGCCAGGCCGTGCTGGAGGTCGCCGACGACGGGACCGGTTTCGACGCGTCCGACACCGAGCCCCAGGGCGGGCTGGGGCTCGCCTCCATGCGCGCCAGGGCGCACTCCATCGGCGGTGAGCTCACGATCGACGCCGTGCCCGGCCGGGGCACGACCGTCCGGCTGGAGGTGGCGCTGTGATGGCGGAGCCGGGTGTCATCAAGGTGCTCATCGCCGACGACCATCCGGTCGTCCGGCAGGGGCTGCGCACGTTCCTCGGCATCCAGGACGACATCGAGGTCGTCGGCGAGGCCGAGGACGGCGCGTCGGCCGTGACACTGGCCGAATCGCTGGAGCCCGATATCGTGCTCATGGACCTCAAGATGCCGGGCGCCGACGGTCTGGCCGCGCTGACGGAGCTGCGGGCTCGTGGGGTGACGGCACGGGTCCTGGTCCTCACCAGCGTCACGGAGCGGGGCCACGTGCTGCCGGCCGTGCAGGCGGGTGCGGCCGGGTACCTGTACAAGGACGTCGATCCGCAGGCGCTCGTCCAGGCGATCCGGGCGGTCAACGACGGGCACGTCCTGTTCGCGCCGGACGCGGCCGAGGCGATGCTGCGGGACGGGACGGCGGAGCGGGACGACGACCGCGGCATGGCCGCGCTGACCGAACGGGAACGGGAGGTGCTCGTGCACATCGCGCGGGGCAGGTCCAACCGGGAGATCGCGCGCGCGCTCGTGGTGTCCGAGAAGACGGTCAAGACGCACGTCAGTAATCTGCTCATGAAACTGGGAGTCCAGGATCGGACGCAGGCGGCGCTGTACGCGGTCCGGCACGGTGTCGGATCGTCCGGCTCCGCCGGGGAAACCGGGGAATCCACTGTCCGCTACTGATACAACTCCTCTGACAGGATCGTCATCGAAATTGGTATGAACGTAGCAATCAGGTACGCAGCAGGCAGCGACATCGGGTGCAACCGCGAGAACAACGAGGACTCGGGGTACGCCGGTGCGTGGTTGATCGCGGTCGCGGACGGCATGGGCGGGTATGCGGGCGGCGAGGTCGCGAGCTCGACCGTCATCGGCTCACTGCGCTCGCTGGACACCGCTGCCCCCAAGGACGATCTTGTTGACATGCTGGGCCGCGCGGTGGCCGAGGCCAACGAGAAGCTCCGCATCGTCCGCGAGGAACGTCCCGACCTCAGCCGGATGGGCACCACGCTCACCGCGATGCTCTGGTCCGGGGAGTCCGTGGCACTGGCGCACGTCGGCGACTCGCGCGGCTACTTGCTCCGCGACGGCGAGCTGTTCCAGATGACCCAGGACCACACGATGGACGAGCTGCTGAAGGCGGAGGCGGAGCAGGCCGGCCAGCAGGCCGACCCCGCCGAGACGTCGCGGCTCTCCCACGTGCTGTACCGGGTGCTGGACGGCCGGGAGGACCGCGAGCCCGACCTGCGCCTGCGCGAGGCCCGGCTCGGCGACCGGTACCTGCTGTGCTCGGACGGCCTGAGCGGCCCGGTCGACGCGCAGGCGATCTACGAGGTCGTGTCGGCGGAGGCCGATCCGCAGCGCGCCGTCGACCGGCTGATCGAGCTGGCCCGCGACAACGGCGGCCCCGACAACATCACCGCGGTCATCGCCGACGTCGTCGAGGCCGAGCACCTGCCCGCCCCCGGCGGTCCGCTTGTGGTCGGCGCCGCCGCGCAGAGCTGACGCCCCCCGGGGCCTCGCGTCGCACCGGGGCCCTCACCGCACGTCGGGTCCTTCCCGTACGTGGCGCCGTGATCTCGGTACGAGGTATCGGGATCTCGGTACGTGGCACCGTGAACTCGGCCGGCGCGTTCCGCACGCCTTCCTCTCGCGCCCCTGCTTTCCCCCACGCGTGCGCCGCCGACGATTCATGAAACTCTTAGCAAGAAAGAGTGCCCACGTACCTGCCCATTTGTCTTACTCTTACCCCTGGGGTGGAGTCGCCGTGCACTCCGTAACGGTCCTGTCGCGGATCGTTGCCCGCACTTGACCTGCCTCCGGGTGCACCCGATATACGGGTGCACTCACCTGTATGTCATCGAGGCGGAGGATTCGTTGGGGGGAGCGCCCGGGGCGGCGGCCACCGGTGCACCGCAAGGTGCGCTCGGCGGGATCGTCAGCCGGACCCTCACCGCAGCGCGGCACGGCCCCCTGGGGACGGCGCTGCGCGTTGCGGCGATGGCCGTCGCGGCCATCGGCGCGTCATGGATCCACCGCGTCAACGACCCCGGCGTGCTCTGTCCCCTACGGGCGCTCACCGGAATCCCGTGTCCCATGTGCGGGGGCACGACCGTGTTCATCGAGCTCGGCTCGGGCCGTCCGGTCCAGGCCGTCCTCGCGAACCCGGTCGCCCTGACCGGCGCGATCGCCGTCGCCGCCGCACCGCTGGGCCTGGGACGACGGTGGTGGGCACTCCAGCCGAAGACCCGTGCCTGGATGCTCGGCACCGCCCTCGTGGGGTCGGAGCTGTGGCAGCTCGTCCGGTTGGACGTCCTGCGGGTTTGAGCCGAAGTCGAACCTCGGCCAGACTTGCGGAGCCCACCGGGTCCGGCGGGCGTCACATAACCACAGGGTCAATCAAAAAGGAGCAAGTGTGGGTAACCCCTACGACCCGTACGGTCAGCAGCCGGGCTACGGGCAGCAACAGCCCGGGTACGGCCAGCAGCCCCCGGCCCAGCCCGGCTACGGCCAGCCCCCGGCGCAGCCCGGTTACGGCCAGCCGCCCGCGCAGCCGGGCTACGGCCAGCCCCCGGCGCAGCCCGGATACGGCCAGCAGCCCCCCGCGCAGCCGGGTTACGGCCAGCAGCCTCCCGCCCAGCCGGGCTACCAGGAGGTCCACCACCACCACTACGGCTCGACCGGCCAGCTGGCCGAGTGGGGCTCGCGTGCCGGTGGCTACATCATCGACTACCTGATCTTCGCCGGTCCGGTCTTCGTCCTCTACCTGCTCAGCATGCTGCTGACCAGCTCCGGCAGCGGCGGCGCCGCGGTGCTCGGCCTGCTGTTCATGCTGGTCGGCATGGCGCTGTCCATCGCGGGCGGCCTGTGGATCTGCTACCAGGAGGGCACCACCGGCCAGTCCATCGGCAAGCGCCAGATGGGCATCCGCCTGGTGAGCGCGCAGACCGGCCAGCCCATCGGCTTCGGCATGGCGTTCGTCCGCAAGATCGCCCACATCGCCGACAGCTTCCTGTGCTACATCGGCTTCCTCTGGCCGCTGTGGGACGACCGCAAGCAGACCTTCGCCGACAAGATCTGCAACACGATCGTCGTTCGGGCCTGACATTGTGGGGGGGCGACCCCCCACACCCCCCGCGGCGCGGGTTGAGGGTGTCTTCCGCTCCGCTGGAGCTTCGCGGAAGACACCCTCAACCCCCGG
>NZ_VCKZ01000246.1 GCF_005889745.1 Actinomadura geliboluensis | reverse complement strand
CCCCGAGCCGGACCGGCCCCGTTCCCGCTGGTGGGGGGCGGCGGCCAGCAGCGTCGCCACCAGGTGCGGATCGCGGACCCGGTCGGCCGGACGCCGCGCCCCGGTGACCCGTCCCCGCGCCGTCCGCGCCCGCGACCGCCGCCCGGCGGCACCGTCACCGACCCCGGGCACCTCCAGCCGAGGCACCGCATGCGGCGCCTCCGCCGCCACGACCCGCTCACCCCCGCCGCCAGTGGAGGTGTCATCCCCCGGCGAGCTGGTCTCACCGGGCGTCCCGTCACCTCTCGGCCCGTCATCCCGGGGCCCGTCATCCTGCGGCCCGTCCTCCCGCGGCCCGTCGTCCTGCGGGCCCTCATCCTGCGGGCCGTCGTCCTTCGGGCCGCCGCCGGGCGGGGGCGGCTCGTCGGGGGAGGAGCGGTCCAGAAGGTCGTCGAGCAGCGACTCGTCCAGGCCGGGCGCGTCGAACGGGTCGCGGCGGCGCCGGTGCGGCAGCGACAGCCGGGCGGCGGCGCGGACGTCCTCCTCCGACACCTCGCTCCGGCCCCGCCAGGCCGCGTGCGCCATCGCGGCGTTCGCCGTGACGATGTCGGCGCGCAGCCCGTCCACCTCGAATCCCGCGCACACGGCCGCGATCTGCTCCAGCCGCTCGTCCGGCAGCCGGACGCCGCCGAGCCGCGCGCGGGCCTCCGCGATCCGCGCGGCGAGATCGGACTCGGCGCCGGCCCACCGCGCCGCGAACGCCTCCGGGGCAGCGTCGAACGCCAGCCGCCGCCGGACGACCTCCGCACGCTCGCGCGGCTCCCGCGACGCGGCCACCTCCACCGTCAGCCCGAACCGGTCGAGGAGCTGCGGCCGCAGCTCGCCCTCCTCGGGATTCATCGTCCCGACCAGCAGGAACCGGGCCGCGTGCCGGACCGACAGCGACTCGCGCTCCACATAGCAGGTGCCGAGCGCGGCGGCGTCCAGGAGCAGGTCCACCAGGTGGTCGTGCAGCAGGTTCACCTCGTCGACGTACAGGACGCCCCGGTGCGCCGCCGCGAGCAGTCCCGGCTCGAACGCCTTCACGCCCTCGGTCAGCGCCCGCTCCACGTCCAGCGACCCGGCGAGCCGGTCCTCGGACGCGCCGACCGGCAGCTCCACCAGCGCGGACGGCCGCCGCTCCGCCGGGCCGCCCGGCTCGTGCGGGCCGTCCGGGCAGGACGGGTCCGGCGCCGCCGGGTCGCACGCGAAGCGGCAGCCCGCGACGACGTCCACGGCGGGCAGCTGGGCCGCGAGCGCCCGCACGATCGTCGACTTCGCGGTGCCCTTCTCACCCCGCACCAGCACCCCGCCGACGCGCGGCGAGACGGCGTTGAGGAGCAGCGCCAGCTTCAGGTCGTCCAGGCCGACGACGGCGCTGAACGGATACAGGGCGGTCAAGGAACCACCTTCCGGTTGACGTGGACGACCCGCCGACTGCTCGGAGCAGCGGCGAGCCGCGTGGTGGACAGGGGCGCGAGCTCGAAGCGGCCGACACCGGCGGCACCCAGGCCGCCGACGCCACGTGCCGGACGAACAGCCCCCGTGGGGCGGGCACCCCATTCAGGCAGGCACCCCGTTCAAACAGGCGCCCGGTTCAAGCAGGCGCCCCGTTCAAGCAGGTACCGGGGCGGGACGACGGGCGGCCCGGTCGCAGGCCCACCCGAACAGCGCGCCGAACGACGCCCAGAACACCAGCTGCGTCCCGAGCGAGGTGATGCGGAACTCCCACAGCAGCGTGGCGGGGAACCCGTCGGGCACCTCGTCCACCCCCGGCAGCAGCAGCGACGCGACGGCCACCGGGACGACGAAGGCGAGCACGGCCGCCGGCCACCGCGCCCACGGCCCGCCGGGCACGCGCCGCGCCGTGGTCACCGCGATCGCGGTCGCGAGCAGCCCGACGCCGATCATCGCCAGGTACAGCAGGGTGCGGCCGTTGATGGTCTCGGGATCGCCCACCGCGGGCGGGTTCGCCGGATACTTCAGGAACGGGACGAGGATGACGGCGGCGAAGCCGGTCCCGGCGGCGGCGAGCGCGAGCCCACCGTCCGACTCCGGACCGACCCGCCCGCGCAGCCCCGCGTAGACGAGCGCGAACACGCCGCCGACGGCGACCCCGTACAGGCCGGTGGCGAGGAACAGCCCGGCCTTCTGCGTGCCGCGGCTCACCTCTTCCTCGTGAGCGTGCCCCTGTCCACCGTGCCCCTGTCCACTGTGCTCGTGAACATGCTCGTGGGCGGCGGCGGCGTTCTCCAGTGCGATCGCCTCGTCGATGCGCGGCTCACCGGCCGCGAAGGCGAAGACGCCCGCGACGAGGCCGGCCAGCAGGCCCAGAAGAAGGCCCCTGACCAGCAGGGTGCGTACCATGCGGCGGCCTAGTGGCAGGGCACGGCGAGCAGGTGCCGGCCGTCGTGCATCAACTCGTGCAGGTAGCCGCCCGCCTGCGACACGGCGCCGTTGTCCATCAGGACGAGGTAGCCGATCAGCAGCAGCACGGGCACCGCGAGCAGCCACGGAGCGATTCGGGGAAGGGGGATGGTGCGGGCACTGAGCGTGCTCACGGAGCCTCCATGAGGGATCTAGCGCGTCCCGGACAATGAGGTCGCGGCCACCCGAGCGACCTGGCTCCCGGGATCGTCGTCCTGGATACAGTGGCGCGTCCGCACCGGCATCTCACCGGATTTCCCTCGGGCAACCGTGAATCAAGCGAACCGTACGGGCCGCCCGGACCGCTGTCAACAGCCCGGTGTCCGGCCCGTGCGGAGCGGGGGCGGGCCGCCCCGCACGGGCGCGAACCGTCAGGAGGCGGCGCAGGCGGCGCCGTTGAGCGTGAACGCGGACGGCGCGCCGGTGCCGCCGGTGTGGGTGGCCTGGAAGCCGATCCCGACGGATCCTCCGGCGGGGATCGCGGCGTTGTAGGACACGTTCGTCGCGGTCACCGCGCCGCTCGTCGGCCGGTAGGCGGCGCCCCACCCGGAGGTGATCGTCTGCCCGGCGGGGAGCGTGAAGCCGAGCGTCCAGCCGTTGATCGCCGCGGACCCGGTGTTGGTGATGGTGATGCTCGCCACGAGCCCGGTGTTCCACGCGTTCACCGCGTAGGAGACGGCGCAGTCGCCGTCCCCGGGCGGCTCGGTGGTGCCGCCCTGGTCGAGGCCGAAGAACTGGATCGCCCGCTGCGCCATGCCGGACGCCAACAGGTTGTGGCCGACGCCCTGCAGGGAGTACGCCTCGACCTTGTCTCCGTAGCGGGTGCGGGTCCAGCCCTGCTGCGGCTGGTCGGTCGAGGTCGGCGTCGTCGACAGGCCGTGGACGTTCGTCCACTGGTCGATCTCCTCGCCGAAGTTGGGGTAGCGCAGCGTGTCGTCGGCGGTGCCGTGCCACAGCTGCACCCGCGGCCGGGTCCCGGAGTAGCCGGGGTAGGCGGAGCGGGCGATGTCGCCCCATTCCTGCGGCGTCTTGAGGACCGTCCCGTTGGCGCACGCGCTGTTCCAGCCGGAGCCGTCGGCGGTGGCGAAGCAGCCGTCGGGCACCCCCGCGAACGCCGCGCCCGCGGCGAACACGTCCGGGTAGTTCGCCAGCATCACGTTCGTCATCATCGCGCCGGACGACACCCCGGTGACGAACACGCGCGACGCGTCCCCGCCGTACCGCTGGAGCGCGTACCGGACCATCGACATGATCCCGACCGGGTCGCTCCCGCCGTCGCGCCGCAGCGCCTGCGCCGACGACACGTCGAAGCAGCTTCCGCTGCGCGTCGCGGACGGGTAGACGACGACGAACCCGTACTGGTCGGCCAGCCGCGCGAACTCCGTGCCCGAGTACATCGCCGGCCCCGACCCGGTGCACCAGTGGATCGCCAGCAGGACGGGAGGCTTCTCCTGGACGCGGTCGGGGATGTACACGTGCATTCGCAACCCGGTCGGGTTCGTCCCGAAACTGGTGACCTCCGTCAAGGCCGCCGCCGAGGCCGGCGGCCCCACGAGCACCGCCGCCGCCGCGACCAACACGCCCATCAGCACGCCTAAGACCCGCAGCAGTAAGACCCGCACCAGAACCACCCTTTTCCCGATCACAATTCGCAGGTGGAACGTCACTATGCGGCGGCGCGCGCGGAATGGACAAGCGACCTTCCACCGGTTTCACGGGCGGAACCGGGAACGAGGTGACAACACGGCGGGCGGACTGGAAGGCTTTGCGTCCGGGCCGGCGCACTCTCGGGTCAGCGCGGCACAGGACGGCGAGGAGGCGACGGCTGTGACGGTGTCGATGGTGAAGGGCCAGCGGATCTCGCTGGAGAAGCCCGGCGGCGCGCTCAGCATGGTCCGGATGGGCCTGGGCTGGGATGCGGTGAAGAAGAAGGGGTTCTTCGGCTCCCGTGAGCGGGACATCGACCTCGACGCGTCCTGCGTCCTGTTCGCCGACCAGAACCTCGCGGACGTCGTCTACTTCGGCAAGCTCGTCAGCGACGACGGCTCCGTCCGGCACACCGGCGACAACCTGACCGGGGCGGGCGACGGCGACGACGAGTCGGTCATCGTCGACCTGAACCGCCTCCCGGTGCACGTCACCTCGCTGGTGTTCACGGTCAGCTCGTTCAACGGCCAGACGTTCAACGAGGTGGAGAACGCGTTCTGCCGGCTCGTCAACGAGATGGACGGCGGCGAGCTCGCCCGGTACACGCTGACCGGCGGCGGCGCCCACACCGCGATGGTCATGGCCCGCATCTACCGGCACGGCGGCGCCTGGAAGATGAACGCGATCGGCGAGCCCTGCCACGGCCGCACGTTCCAGGACATGCTCCCGGCGATCGCGGCCCACGCCTGACGCCGATGACCGAACTCGCCCGCGGCGCCAACGCGGCACTGACCGCCCGGCGGGTGACCGCGACGGTCTCCAGCGCCGTGCCCGTCGACGTCAGCGCCCTGCTCGTCGGCCCCGACCTGCGCGTCCGCTCGGACGCCGACCTGGTGTTCTTCAACGCCCCGCAGGCGCCGGGCGTCCGCTGGTCGGACGCCGGCGGCCAGCGCGTCGACCTCGACCTCGACGCGGTCCCCGCCGAGGTCGCCGCGGTGCTCATCGCGGTCAGCCTCGCCGGGGGCACGTCGTTCGGGGCGGAGCCCCCGCGGGTGCTGCTGACCGCCGACGGCGCCGCGGTCGCCGCGTTCACCGTCCCCGGCCTCGGCCCCGAGCAGGCGATCATCGGCCTGGAGGTCTACCGCCGCGCCGGCGGATGGAAGGTGCGCGCGGTGGGCCAGGGCTACGCCGGCGGCCTCGCCGAACTGGTCGCCGCGCACGGCATAGAGGTGGACGACCCGGGGCCCCCGCCGCCCGCAGAGGCACAGTCGGTACAAGCCCCGCAGCCGCCGCCCGTCCAGCCGCAGCCCGTGCGGCCGCCGTCAGCGGCCGCACCGCCGCCGGTACCGCCGCCGGTACCGCCTCCGGCGCCGCCGCCCGATTCGGAGGTCGACTACCTCGAACGCTGCTGGCTCGTCTGGGAGGACGCGAGCCGCTCGCTGGCCGCGTTCCGCGCCGCGACCGAGCACGCGCTGACCGTCCGCAACGAGGAGATCGCCGGGCGGCGGCCCCGCGGCCGCTTCGACGAGCTGATGGCCACCGCCGACCAGCGGCTGCGCGCCGACGCCGCCCAGCTCCGCGACGAGCTGGCCCGGGTGGAGCCGCACGTCGAGGCGGAGGTCGCGCCGTTCGACGCGCCGTCCTGGCTGACCTGGCGGCCCCGCACCGACCTGGCCGGCGGCGTGCTGCTCGGCCGGCTGTCCACCGCCGAGCTGCCGGACCTGCGGATCCCGCTCGTCCTGCGGCTGCCGTGGCGGCGCGCCGTGTGGATCTCCCAGGGCACCATGCCGGGCGACTCCACCGCCTACGCCTGGTCGCTGGCGACCCGGTTCCTCGCCGCGGCCCCGCCGGGGCTCGTCGGGCTGGACGTCGTCGACGCGCCGGGCCTGTCGGGCGCGGGCTGGCTGCAGGGCTTCGACCCGGCCACGTCCGCCCGGCTCCTCGGCGGCGGCGTGGCCGTCGGCACCGGCGCGGCCGAACGCGTCCGCCGCCTGCTGGACCTGGTCGACCTGCGCCGCATCGGCGGCGGCGACGACCTGCCCGGCGGCGGCCCGCCGATCCGGCTGGTGGTGATCCTCGACGCCGGCGCCGCGCTCGACGGCGACGACGCGCACGGGCTGCTGCGCCTGGTGGAGGACGGCCCCTCGGCCGGCGTCCCGGTGCTGCTGGTGGAGACCGACACCCCGGCCGCCGAGTCCGTGCGCGCCGTCCGGCTCCGGCAGGCGTGCAACAACCTCCCGTCCAGCGCGGACGCCATCGCCGACTCGTGGGTCGGCACGGACTGGACGCTCACCCCCGACGTCCTCCCCGACGCCGCCGGCGCGCAGGCCCCCGCCCTGTTCACGCACGTCCTCGGCATGCACGCCCGCGCCCTCGCGTCCTACGACTGACACGCGCCCCCGGCGGTGACGCCCCCGCTACCCCGGGGGTAGGGCTTCGGCGCTTCCGCGTCTGTTGCCGCCGCGCCGGACCCGTCGCAGCATTTAGTGGCCGTACGACTACTGAATGTAATCGCGAGAGGGTGCGCGCATGGGGGAACGGCCTGGCGGGATCGACGGGCGCGCGGTCGCGGTCGTCGGGGTGGGGTGCCGGCTGCCGGGCGGCATCACCGGCCTGGACGGTCTGTGGGCCGCGCTGGAGCGCGGTGACGACCTGGTCGGCCAGGTGCCGCCGGAGCGGTTCGAGGCCGACCGGTTCGTCGACGAGCGGATGCCCCGGGCGAGCCGCAGCTACACCCGCGCGGGCGGGTTCCTGGCGGGCGACCCGGGCGGTTTCGACGCGGCCTTCTTCGGGATCTCGCCGAAGGAGGCCGCGGCGATGGACCCGCAGCAGCGGCTGCTGCTGGAGACGGCCGTGGAGGCGCTGGACGACGCCGGCATCGACCCGGCGTCCCTCGCCGGGTCCGACACGGGCGTGTTCATCGGGATCTCCGACCCCGCCTACGGCGTGCTGCAGATGCTGGAGCCGTGCGGGATCGGCCCGTACACGATGTCGGGGTCGACGCTGTCGATCGCGTCGAACCGGCTGTCGCAGGTGTTCGACCTGCGCGGCCCCAGCATGAGCATCGACACCGCGTGCTCGTCGTCGCTGCTGGCGGTGGAGCGCGGCTGGCGGACGCTCGTCGAGGGCCGGAGCCGGGTCGTGCTGGCCGGCGGGATGCACCTGCTGCTGAGCCCCGGCTCGTTCGTCGGGTTCAGCCAGGCGTCGATGCTGTCGCCGACCGGCCGGTGCCGGGCGTTCTCCGCGGACGCCGACGGGTTCGTCCGGGCCGAGGGCGGGGGCCTGGTGGTGCTGAAGCGGCTGGCCGACGCGCTCGCCGACGGCGACCGCGTGCACGGGGTGATCGTGGGCGCGGGCACCAACAACGACGGCCGCACGTTCGGGCTGTCGCTGCCCAGCCCGGAGGCGCAGGAGCAGCTGCTGCGGCAGGTGTACACCGAGGCCGGCGTCTCGCCCGACGAGGTCGTGTACGTCGAGGCGCACGGCACCGGGACGCAGGCGGGGGACCCGGCCGAGTGCCTGTCCCTCGGCCGGGCCCTCGGCGCGGAGCGCTCCGGCGGCCCGCTGCCGATCGGGTCGGTGAAGTCGAACATGGGGCACCTGGAGCCGGCGTCCGGCATGCCGGGCCTGTTCAAGGCCATGCTGGTCCTGCGGAACCGGATGGTGCCGCCGACGCTGCACGCCGGCACGCTGAATCCGGCCATCGACTTCGACGGGCTGGGGCTGCGCGTGGCGACGCGGCCGGTGCCGCTGGACGGCGCCGCCGCCCGCCCGGTGGCGGGGGTCAACTCCTTCGGGTTCGGGGGCGCCAACGTCCATGTCGCGCTGACCGTCCCGCCGCCGTCAGAGGAGGCCGGCGAGGAAGCCGGCGAGGAGGGCGGGCCGACAGCGGAGGCGCTGCCGCTGGTGGTGTCGGCGCGGACGCCGACCGCGCTGCGCGAGGCGGTCCGGCAGGCCGCCGGGGCGCTCGCGTCGACCGCCGACCAGGACTTCTACGACCTCGCCTACACCTCCTGCCGTCGTCGCGGCCTCCACCCGCACCGCGCCGCGGTCGTCGCGGACTCGCCCGCCGACGCCGCGCAAGCCCTGACACGCCTGCTGGACGGGAACGAGGGCGACGACGGCAACGCCCGCGAGGGCGAGGCGGCGTTCGCTGAAGCGGCCTTCGGTGAGGCGGTGGAGCACGGCCGCGTCGCGCTGGTGTTCTCGGGCAACGGTGCGCAGTGGGCGGGAATGGCCGCCGACCTGCTCGACGACGAGGTGTTCCGCGAGGCGGTCGAGGTGCTGGACGCCGAGCTGGCGCCGCGGCTGGGCTGGTCGGTCCTGGAGGAACTGGCCGTGCCCGCCGAGCGGTGGTGCCTGGCGGCGACGGAGGTCGCGCAGCCCCTGCTGTTCGCGGTGCAGGCGGGGCTCGCGGAGATGCTGAAGGCGGCGGGCGTGCGGCCGGGCTGCGTGCTGGGGCACAGCGTGGGCGAGGTAGCCGCCGCCTACGTCTCCGGGGCGCTGTCGCCCGCGCAGGCGGCGCGGGTCATCGCCGAGCGGAGCGCGGCGCAGGCGCAGGCGCGGGGCTGGGGACGGATGGCCGCCGTGGGCCTGCCGGAGGACGCGGTCCGGCGGCTGCTGGCCGACCATCCCGGCGTGGAGGTCGCCGCGGTCAACACCGACCGGGACGTCACCGTCGCCGGCCCGGAGGAGGCCCTGGCCGCGCTCGGCGAGGAGCTGGCGGCCCGCGACGCCTTCTTCCGGATGCTCGACCTGGAGTACCCCTTCCACAGCTCGGCCATGGACCCGATCCGCGACGGCCTGCTGGAGGCGCTGGCCGGGCTGCGGCCGGACCGCACCCGGATCCCGCTGCTGTCCACGGTGACCGGCGGCCTCGTGGACGGACCCGACCTGACCTCGGCGTACTGGTGGCGGAACGTCCGCGAGCCCGTCCGGTTCGCCGCCGCCGTCGAACGGGTGGCGGACGAGGGCTGCGACGTGCTGGTGGAGGTCGGGCCGCATCCGGTGCTGCGGTCCTACCTGCGCCGCGTCACCGGTAAGACGCGGGCCCGCGCGGCCGTCACCGCGACCCTGCGGCGCGGCGAGTCCGGCCCGTCCCGCATGCGCGCGGCGGTCGCGCACCTGATCGCGTCCGGTGCCCGCCTGGACTGGGACCGCCACTTCCCGCGCCCCGGCCGGGTGCGGCCGCTGCCCGCCTACCCGTGGCAGCGCGAGCGGTACTGGATCGGCGGCCCCGGCACCTGGATCAGCCGGTTCGGCGACCCGGCGATCCAGCATCCGCTGCTGGGCGAGCGGCTGCCGGTGCCGTTCCCCTCGTGGGCGGCCGAACTCGACCCGGGACGGCTCGGCTGGCTGCTGGACCACAAGGCGGGCGGACCCCCCGTCATGCCCGCCACCGGCTACCTGGAGATGATGGCCGCCGCCGGGCGGCTCGGGCTGCCGGAGGCCGCCGGCACGGTGGAGGTCGACCGGGTCGACATCGTCCGGGCGCTGGTGCTGTCGGCGGCGACCGGTACCGAGCCGACGTGCGCGAGCACCACGCTGTACCCCGAGACCGGCGTGGTCGTCGTGGCCGGCGCCGAGGACCGCACCAGGCAGCCGCGGGAGAACTGCCGGGGACGGGTCCGCCGCATGCTGCGCCCGGCTCCGCCGCCGGTGGACGTGGAGGCGCTGCGCTCCCGCATCAGCGAGCCGGTCGACGTCGCGGACTTCTACGCGCGCGCCGCCAAAGGACACATGGAGTGGGGCCCGCACTTCCGCGTGCTGACCGGCCTGTGGCGCGCCGGTAGGGAAATCCTCGGCTCCTACTCGTGCGACGCGCAGGAGGGCTGCGCCTACCAGGCGCATCCGGTCGTCCTGGACAGCGCGCTCCAGGCCGGAGTGGTGTGGCTGGTGGACGAGATGCTCGCGGGGAAGCACTACATGCCCGCGGCGATCGCCTCGATGCGGCTGTGGGACCGGCCCTCCCCGCAGGGGCTGCTGCACGTCCGGGAACGTTCGAGGTACGAGGACGAGGTCTGCTGGGACATCACCATCACCGACCTCGACGGCAACGTCAGCGCCGAGATCCTCGGCTGCCGGCTGCGCGCCGTCCGGGGCATCGCGACCCGGCTGACCCGCTACGAGACGGTGCTGCGCGCCGCACCCCGACCCGGCGCCGCCCACCACCCGAGCCTCGCAGCCGACGACCGGAGCCTCGCGGACGGCGGCACCCCCGTGGCGGAGCCGCGAGTGCTCCTCGACGAGGCGGCCCGCACCGCCGACCGGGCCCTTGTGGCGTGGCGCGAGCTCGACTACCCCCGGTTCGCCGCGCAGGCCGAGGAGGCGTTCGCGCACGCGGTCGCCCGCGCGCTGCGGGCACCGGGCGCCGACGGCCGCGCCCGCCCGTTCGACCCGCAGGAACTCCTCCGGTCCCATCCCGCGCCGGACCACCGGCGGCTGCTGGAGTCGGCGCTGCCGCTCCTCGAACGGCACGGCCTGCTGGGACGGCTGGGCCCACGGCAACTCCGCTGGGCGACCCCGCCGGCCGACCTGGACACCCTGCACGAGGAACTCATCTGGCGCGGGAACGCCTTCGCCGCGCACGCCGCCCTGACGGTGCTCGTCGGCACGCACCTGCCCGAACTGCTCGCCGGGCGCGAGACCGCCGCCGACCTCCTCGCGGGGGGAGGCGCCGACCTGCTGGAGCAGTTCCACCGCACCGGGCCGCTGTGCACGGCCGCCAACCGGGTCGTGCGCGCGGTGGTGGAGGGGATCGTCCGGCGGTGGCCCGCCGACCGGCCGCTGCGCGTCCTGGAGATCGGCGCCGGGACCGGCGGCACCACCGACGCGCTGCTGCCGGTGCTGCCCGCCGACCGCACCCGCTACACGGCCACCGACGCGGACGAGACCGTCCTCACCCGGCTGCGGCAGCGGTTCGCCGCGTCCGACCTCGTCGAATGCGCGGCCCTGGACATCGACCGGGCGCCCGCCGGGCAGGACGTGGCCGAGGGCGCGTTCGACCTCGTGGTCGCGGTGAACGTCCTGCACCTGGCCGAGGACGTCACCGCCGCGCTCGACCACGCGCGCACCCTCCTGGCGCCCGGCGGCCTGCTGCTGGCCGCCGAGCCGCACCGGCTGGGTGCGCTGCTGCCGGTCTTCGGCCTCCTGCCGGAGTTCTGGCGCTTCGCGGACCGCGACGTGCGTCCCGACTCGCCGCTCCTGCCGCGCGAGCAGTGGTCGGAACTGCTGGTCGACGCGGGGTTCACCGCCATCGGCGCCACCGGCGAGGGCGGGGAGTCCGAGCCCGGCGACTTCTCCGTCCTGCTGGCCGCGGCCCCGGAGCCCGCGTCCGGGGAGGCCCGTCCCGCGACCCCGGCGCGGTTGCCGCAGGCGGGGGAGGGCGACGCCTGGATCATCGCCGCCGAGGGCGACCAAGGCGTGGCCGACGCGCTTGAGGACGTCCTGCGGGACCGAGGCGCCCAGGTCGCCAGATCCGGCATCGGCACCGACCCCGGAGACTGGGCCCTGAAGGTGCCCGCCGACGCACGCAAGGCCGCCTTCTGCATCCTCCTGGACGACGCCGACGCCCCAGAAAACGACGCCGGAAACGCCGCCGAGCCCCCACCCGACCCGGCCGCGGAGGTGGAGCGGATCACCCGGCGGATCGCGGCACTCCGCGCCGTCGCGCTGGCCTGCGAGCAACTGCCCCATGACCTGGAGGTCTCCCTGTGGCTCGCCGCCCGCCCCTCCGGTGCCCTACCGGAGACGGGCGGGCCGGGGGCGGCCGAGCCGGAAGCCGGGACGCATCCGCAGGACGCCGCCGTCTGGGGCGCCGCGCGCTCCCTCGGCAACGAGCATCCGAACCTGCGGGTCCGGCGCGTCTGCCTCAGCCCGACCGGCGACCCCGCCCTGGACGCCGAGCGCCTGGCGGCGGAGATGCTCGCGCCGGACGACGAGGAGGAGATCCTCCTGACCCGCCGCGGCCGCTTCGTCCCGCGGCTCCGGGAGGCGCCGGCCGCCACCGTCCCGTCCACCGGAATCGGGGACGGCTGCGAACTCGCGGTCCGCGACCCCGGGCGGACGTTCACCCTGGACTGGCGGCAGAAACGCAAGGCCGAGCCCCGCGCCGGCGAGGTCGCCATCGAGGTCCGCGCGGCCGGGCTCAACTACCGCGACGTGATGCGCACGGCGGGCCTGCTGCCGGTGGAGGCCATCGAGGCGGTGCACGGATGGCACGAACTCGGGCTGGAGTGCGCCGGGGTCGTCAGCGCCGTCGGCGCCGGCGTCGCCGACCTGGCGCCGGGCGACCGGGTGCTGACCGCCGGCCCCGTCGGCATCGGCGACCACGCCGTCGTCCCCGCCTGGATGGCGATGCCGGTCCCCGACGGGCTGACCTACACCCAGGCGGCCACCCTGCCGATGGCGTTCGTGACGGCGACCCACTCGCTCATCCACTGCGCCCGCGTGCGGACGGGCGAGACCGTCCTGGTGCACGGCGGCGCCGGCGGCGTCGGACTGGCCGCGCTCCAGGTCGCCCGCGCCTGCGGGGCCCGCGTGATCGCCACGGCCGGCTCGCCCGCCAAGCGCGACCTGCTGCGCGCGCTGGGCGCCGAGCACGTCCTGGACTCGCGGAGCCTCCGCTTCGCGGACCGGGTCATGGAGCTGACGGAGGGGCGCGGCGTGGACGTTGTCCTCAACTCCCTCGCCGGGGAGGCGATCACCCGCGGCCTGGAGGTGCTGCGGCACGGCGGCCGGTTCATCGAGCTGGGCAAGCGCGACATCTTCGAGAACAAGCCGCTGCTGCTGCGGCCGTTCGGCGACAACATCTCGATGTTCGGGGTGGACGTCGGCACCCTGCAGTGGAAGGACCCCGAGCGCGCGGCCCGGGAGATCACCGCCTGCTACCCCCTGGTGCGGACGGGCGGCGTCACCGCGCTGCCGCACACGGTCTTCCCCGCCGCCCGGGTGGACGAGGCGTTCGCGCTGATGGGCTCGTCCCGCCACATCGGGAAGATCGTCGTCTCGTTCGCCGAGCACGACGAGCCGTTCCGCGTGCGGCCCCGGCGGACGGTGCCGGTCCTGGACCCCGAGGGCACCTACCTGGTCACCGGCGGGCTGACCGGGTTCGGCGCCGCGACCGCCCGCTGGCTGGCCCGCCGCGGCGCCCGCCACCTGGCCCTCGTCGGCCGCCGGGGCGCCGAGACGCCCGAGGCGCCGGGCCTGCTCGCCGACCTGCGCGCCCTGGGCGCCGACGCCCGCGCCTACGCGGCGGACGCCGCCGACCGCGCCGCCATGGAGCGGATCCTGCGCGGCATGGACGCCGACGGCCGCCCGCTGCGCGGCGTCGTCCACGCGGCGATGCACCTGGACGACGCGCCGCTCGCCGAACTGCCCGACGACCGGGTCCGCGCCGTCCTGCACCCGAAGGTCGCCGGGGCCCTGGTGCTGGACGACCTCACCCGCCACCGCGACCTGGACATGTTCGTCATGTACTCCTCCGTCTCCGCGCTCGGCAACATCGGCCAGTCGGCGTACGCGGCGGCCAACCTGTACCTGGAGGCGCTGGCCCGCCTCCGCCGCCGGCGCGGCGGGACCGCGCTCACGGTGGCGCTGGGGGCGCTCAGCGAGACCGGCGTGCTGGCCCGCGACGCCCAGGGCGGGACGCTGGCGGCGGTGTTCGGCGGCGAGGCGACGCGCCCGGCGGAGGCGCTCGCCGCCATCGAGGACATGCTGGCCGAGCAGGCCGACGTGGCGATGGTGGGCCGGTGCGACTGGGGCCGGCTCAGCCAGGTCATGCCCGGCCTGCGGCGGCCGATGACGGCGTCGCTGCTGCCCGCCGGCCTCGACGAGGAGGGCACCGACCGGACGCGGGTGCTGGAGGCGCTCGCCGCGATGGACCGCGAGCAGGCCCTCGCCTTCCTCGTCGCGGAGATCAGGCAGGTGCTCTCGGAGGTGCTGCTGCTCCCGGCCGACCAGATCGCCGTCGACCGCCGGCTGGACGAGTACGGGATGGACTCCCTGATGGGCGGCGAGCTGATGGCCTCCGTGCGGACCCGGTACGGCATCGACATCCCGCCCCTGGAACTGCTGCGCAGCGGCGGAACCATCGCCGACATCGCCCAGATCGTCCTGGTCCGCCTGGGGCTGTCGGCGACCGAGGC
>NZ_VCKZ01000718.1 GCF_005889745.1 Actinomadura geliboluensis | reverse complement strand
GTGCTGGCGTGGGCGGTGGCGGGCGGGCGGCGGCTCGGCCTCACCGCCGCGCTCGTGCTGGCCGCCGCGAACCTGCTGGTCCACGCGATCGCCGGGACGAGCGGCGGCATCGGCAGCACGACCTTCAACGGCATTGTGCTGCTGGTGCTCGCCGGGCTCGTCGTGGGGCACGTCGTCCGGCTGGCGCGGGAGGCCGAGGCGCGGCTGGCCCGAGCGGTCGAGCTGGAGTCGGCGAACCGGGAGCGCGAGCGGCTGGCCCGCCGCATCCACGACTCGGTGCTGCAGGTCCTCGCCATGGTGCAGCGGCGCGGCGGCGAGCTCGGCGGCGAAGCGGCCGAGCTGGGCCGGCTGGCGGGGGAGCAGGAGGCCGCGCTGCGCGCCCTCATCGGCACCGCCCCGGCGGTCCCCGCACGGGCCGACGCGGCCGCCGACGCCGACCTGCGCCCGCTGCTGACCGCGCACGCGTCCACGTCCGTCACGGTCTCGACGCCGGCGACGGAGGTGCGGCTCCCGGCCCACGCCGCCCGCGAGGTCGCGGCGGCCGTCGCGGCGGCGCTGGACAACGTCCGGCGGCACTGCGGCGACGGCGCCCGCGCGTGGGTGCTGCTGGAGGACGGCGCGGACGGGGTCGCCGTGAGCGTCCGCGACGACGGCCCCGGCATGCCCCCGGGCCGGCTGGACGAGGCGGCGTCCGACGGGCGGCTCGGCGTCGCCCAGTCGATCCGGGGCCGCGTCGCCGACCTCGGCGGCACCGTCGCGATCGCCTCCGCGCCCGGCGAGGGCACCGAGATCGAGATGACCGTGCCCCGCCGCCCGGATCGTCCGGCTTAGGGTGTGAACGTGAGCCTGCGAGTCATGGTCGTGGACGACCACCCGATGTGGCGTGAGGCCGTCGCCCGCGACCTCGCCGAGGCCGGGCACGACGTGGTCGCCACCGCCGGGGAGGGCCGCGCCGCCGTCCGGATCGCCGCCGCCGCGCGCCCCCAGGTCGCCGTGGTCGACCTCCAGCTGCCCGACCTGAGCGGCGTCGAGGTCACCCGCCACCTCGCCGCCGCCGACCCGCCCGTCCGGGTGCTGGTGCTGTCGGCGAGCGGGGAGCAGCAGGACGTCCTGGAGGCCGTGAAGGCGGGCGCGACCGGGTACCTGCTGAAGTCCGCCGCCCGCGAGGAGTTCCTCGACGCCGTCCGCCGGACGGGGGAGGGCGACGCCGTCTTCACCCCGGGCCTCGCCGGCCTCGTCCTCGGCGAGTACCGCCGCCTCGCCGCCGCGCCCGCGCGCGCCGACGACGACGCCCCCCGCCTCACCGACCGCGAGACGGAGGTGCTGCGGCTCGTCGCGAAGGGGCTGACCTACAAGCAGATCGCGCAGCGCCTCGTGCTGTCCCACCGCACGGTGCAGAACCACGTGCAGAACACCCTCGGCAAGCTCCAGCTCCACAACCGCGTCGAACTCGTCCGCTACGCCATCGAGAAGGGCCTCGACCAAGAGGACTAGCCGCAATGCCGGGAAGTTAAGGTGACGCCGGAGGTGTCAAGGGTTCTCGGCTGGTGGCCGGACATGAGAACGGAGATCCAGTAGAACGGGTGTTCTCTCACAAACGTCCGAACAGACTGGATCTCCGTTG
>NZ_VCKZ01000024.1 GCF_005889745.1 Actinomadura geliboluensis | reverse complement strand
GCGTTCACCTTCTCTTATGGGGAGCATGTGGAGCTGCTGCGGGCGGCGGGCGCGGACGTGGCGGTGTTCGACCCGCTGCGGGACGCGGCGCTGCCGGACGGGACGGCCGCGCTCGTCATCGGCGGCGGGTTCCCCGAGGTGCACGCCGCGGAGCTGGCCGCCAACGCGCCGATGCTGGCGTCCGTGGCGGCGTTCGGCGGACCGGTCGCCGCCGAATGCGCGGGGCTCCTCTATCTCTGCGAGGAACTCGACGGTCAGGCGATGTGCGGGCTCGTGCCGGGGCGGGCGCGGATGACGCCGCGGCTCACGCTCGGCTACCGGGAGGCAGTCGCCGTCGGGTCCTCGCTGCTGACCCGTCCTGGCGAGCGGTTCCACGGCCACGAGTTCCACCGGACGGTCCTGACCGGCGGCGGCGAGCCGCTGTTCCGCTGGCGGGACGGCGGCGGGACCGGCGCGGACGGCTTCGGCGGCGACCGGATCACCGCGTCCTACCTGCACCTGCACTGGGCCGGGTGCCCGGAGGCGGCTCAGCGGCTCGTGTCGTCCTCCAGGTCGCCCTCGGTCTTGAGGTAGACCTCCTGGAGGCCCTGGAGGACCTCCGGGTCGGGGTGCTCCCACATGCCGCGCTCGGCCGCCTCCAGCAGCCGCTCGGCGATGCCGTGCAGCGCCCACGGGTTCGACTTCTCCATGAACTCGCGGTTCTCGTCGTCGAGGACGTAGGCGGCGGTGAGCCGGTCGTACATCCAGTCGGCCATGACGCCGGTGGTGGCGTCGTAGCCGAACAGGTAGTCGACGGTCGCGGCCAGCTCGAACGCGCCCTTGTAGCCGTGGCGGCGCATCGCGGCGAGCCACTGCGGGTTCACGACGCGGGCCCGGAAGACGCGGGCGGTCTCCTCCGAGAGGGTGCGGGTGCGGACGGCGTCAGGGCGGGTGCTGTCGCCGACGTAGGCTTCCGGCGCCTTCCCGGTCAGCGCCCGGACCGTGGCGATCATGCCGCCGTGGTACTGGAAGTAGTCGTCGGAGTCGGCGATGTCGTGCTCGCGGGTGTCGACGTTCTTGGCGGCGACCGCGATACGGCGGTAGGCGCTCTCCATGTCGTCGCGGGCGGGCACGCCGTCGAGGTCGCGGCCGTAGGCGTGGCCGCCCCACACCGCGTACACCTCGGCGAGGTCGGCGTCGTCGCGCCAGTTGCGGCTGTCGATGAGCGGCAGCAGCCCCGCCCCGTACGCGCCGGGCGGCGACCCGAAGATGCGGCGGGCGGCGCGCCGCTCGTCGCCGTGCTCCTCCCGGTCGGCCCGGACGTGGGCGCGGACGTGGTTGGCGGAGTCGGGCTCGTCGAGGCCCGCGACGAGCCGGACGGCGTCGTCCAGCATGGCGACGACGTGCGGGAACGCGTCCCAAAAGAAGCCGCTGATGCGGACGGTCACGTCGATGCGGGGCCGTCCCAGCTCGGCGAGGGGGATCGGCTCCAGGGCGGTGACGCGGCGGGACGCCTCGTCCCAGGCGGGGCGGACGCCGAGCAGCGCGAGCACCTCGGCGACGTCGTCCCCGGCGGTGCGCATCGCGCTCGTCCCCCACACCGACAGGCCGACGGAGCGGGGCCATTCGCCGTGGTCGGCGCGGTAGCGGTCCAGGAGGGAGTCGGCCATCGCCTGCCCGGTCTCCCAGGCGAGGCGGCTCGGGACGGCGCGCGGGTCCACCGAGTAGAAGTTGCGGCCGGTCGGCAGGACGTTGACGAGGCCGCGCAGCGGCGACCCGCTCGGCCCGGCCGGGATGTAGCCGCCGTCCAGCGCGTGCAGGACGTGGTCGAGCTCGTCGGACGTGCGGGCCAGCCGGGGGACGATCTCGGCGGCGGCGAACTCCAGCACGCGGGCCACGAGTTCGCGGCGCTCCTCGGGGATCTGCCGGGCGGCTTCGGCGACCGCGTCCACGGCCCAGCCGGCGTCCTCCATGGCCTGGACGAGGCCGCGGGCGGCGGTCTCGGCGGCGTCGACGGCGGTGAGGGCCTCGGTGCCGTCCTCGGTCAGGCCGAGCGCCTCGCGCAGGCCGGGCAGCGTCTCCCGTCCCGACCACATCTGCCGGGCGCGCAGCATCGCCAGCACCAGGTCGACGCGGGCCGCGCCCCGCGGGGCCTGCCCGAGGACGTGGAGGCCGTCGCGGATCTGCGCGTCCTTCACCTCGCACAGCCAGCCGTCCACGTGCAGGAGGAAGTCGTCGAACTCGGTGTCGTGCGGGCGGTCGTCCAGGCCGAGGTCGTGGTCGAGCTTCGCGGCCTGGATCAGCGTCCAGATCTGGGCGCGGATCGCGGGCAGCTTCGCCGGGTCCATCGCGGCGATCGTCGCGTGCTCGTCCAGCAGCTGTTCGAGGCGGGCGATGTCGCCGTAGGTCTCGGCGCGGGCCATCGGCGGGACCAGGTGGTCGACGAGGACGGCGTGCGCGCGGCGCTTGGCCTGCGTCCCCTCCCCCGGGTCGTTGACGAGGAACGGGTAGATCAGCGGGACGTCGCCGAGCGCGGCGTCGGTGCCGCACGACGCCGACATGCCCGCCGCCTTGCCCGGCAGCCATTCCAGGTTGCCGTGCTTGCCGACGTGGACGATCGCGTGCGCGCCGAACTCGTCCGACAGCCACCGGTAGGCGGCCAGGTAGTGGTGGCTGGGCGGCAGGTCGGGGTCGTGGTAGATCGCGATGGGGTTCTGCCCGAAGCCGCGCGGCGGCTGCACCATGACGACGACGTTCCCGGCGCGGAGCGCGGCGAGGACGATGTCGCCGTCCTGGACGAACAGCTGCCCGGGCGGCGGCCCCCAGTGCAGCTCCATCTCGCCGCGCAGCTCCTCGGGGAGCGTCCGGTACCAGCGCTCGTAGGACGCGGCGGAGATGCGGACCGGGTTGCCCGCGAGCTGCTCCTCGGTGAGCCAGTCCTCGTCCTGGCCGCCGGCGGCGATGAGCGCGTGGATCAGCGCGTCGCCGTCCAGGTCGCCGGCGGAGCCGTCCGCGGAGTCGCCGACGCCGGGGAAGCCCTCGCCGAGGTCGTGGCCCGCGTCGCGGAGGCGGGCCAGCAGCCGGACGGTGCTCGCCGGGGTGTCGAGCCCGACGGCGTTCCCGACGCGCGAGTGCTTGGTCGGGTACGCCGACAGCATCACGGCGACGCGGCGCTCGGGGGGCGGGGTGTGCCGCAGGCGGCCGTGCCGGACGGCGATCCCGGCGACGCGCGCGGCCCGCTCCGGGTCGGCCCGGTAGACGGTGAGGCCGTCCTCGTCGATCTCCTTGAACGAGAACGGGACGGTGATGATGCGGCCGTCGAACTCGGGGATCGCGACCTGCGACGCGGCGTCCAGCGGGGACAGCCCGTCGTCGCTCGCCTCCCAGTCGGCGCGGCTCGTGGTGAGGCACAGGCCCTGCAGGATCGGGACGTCGAGCGCGGCGAGGGCGCCGACGTCCCACGCCTCGTCGTCGCCGCCGGCCCCGGCGGTCGCGGGCTTGGACCCGCCCGCCGCGAGGACGGTCACGACCAGCACGTCCGCCCGGCGGAGGGTGTCGAGCAGCTCGGGTTCGGCGGTGCGCAGGGACGAGCAGAAGACGGGCATGGCCTGCCCGCCCGCGTCCTCGACGGCCGCGCACAGCGCCTCGGCGAACGCGGTGTTCCCGGCCATGTGGTGGGCGCGGTAGTAGAGCACGCCGACGACGGGGCCCTCGGTGGTGCGGGGCTCGCGTTCGAGCCGTCCCCACGTCGGCGTGGCGGCCGCGGGCGCGAACCCGCGCCCGGTCAGCAGCAGGGTGTCGGTGAGGAACGCGTGCAGCTCGGCGAGGTTGGCGGGCCCGCCGTGCGCGAGGTAGGCGTGGGCTTCGGCGCACACGCCGCCGGCGACCCCGCCGCTGAGCCGGGACAGCTCCATCAGCTCGGCGTCGGGGGCCTGCTCGCCGCCGAGGACGACGACCGGGCGGGGGCCGGCGAGCAGCGCGTCGAGCCCGTCCTCCCAGGCGCGCCGGCCGCCGAGCAGCCGGACCACGACGAGGTCGGCGCCCTCGGTCAGGCCGGGCAGGTCGGCGGCGGTGAGCCGGGCGGGATTGCCGAGGCGGTAGTCGGCGCCGGACGCGCGGGCGCTCAGCAGATCGGTGTCGGACGTCGACAGCAGCAGCACGGTGCCAGCGGACACGGCCGTTCCTCCCCTGGGGTCCTCGCCCCGGTAGCGGGTGTCGCGACGGCAGGAGTCTCCTGGCTCCCGGATCGATGCTCGCCCCGGCCTTCCCGTCCGTGCGGACAGTGGCCTCAAGCGGGGTTCGCTCCCCGGTCACAGTGGCGGGACCGCGCCGGATTCACACCGGCTTCCTCCCATTGCCATCGCCTGGGGAGAAGAGTACGGCAGCGCGGCCCGCCCGCAAAGTGTGGTTAACATCCTCCCCGTGCCGATTGCCAGACCGCACGCCGACGCGTGCCCCGGTGCGCTGCGCACCCACGACGCCGCCGACGGATCGCTGGCGCGCGTCCGGGTGCCGGGCGGCGCGGTGTCGTCCGCGCAGCTCGGAGTGCTCGGCGCCGCCGCCCGCGAGCTGGGCCGCGACGTGATCGAACTCACCTCGCGCGGCAACGCGCAGCTGCGCGGCGTCCGCGATCCGGCGGCGCTCGCGGCGCGCCTGGAGGCGGCGGGGCTGCTGCCGTCGCCGTCCCACGAGCGGGTGCGCAACATCGTCGCGTCCCCGCTCGGCGGGCGCGGCCCGCGCGGTGTGCTGGTGACGGATCCGCTGGTCACGGCCCTCGACCGGGCGCTGTGCGCGAACCCGCGGCTGGCCGGTCTGCCGGGCCGCTTCCTGTTCGCGCTGGACGACGGCACCGGCGACGCCGCCGGCCTGGACGCCGACCTGACCTACGCGCCGGACGGCCTCCACATCGCCGGGACGCGGGTCTCCCTTCCGGCCGGTGACGCGGTCGCGCTGCTGGTCGCGGCTGCGGAGGGATTCCTCGACGTCCGGGGGGACGCGTGGCGGGTGGCGGAGGTGCCGGACGGCGCGCGGCTCATCGCCGGGCGGCTCGGCGCGAGCGCGGAAGAGCCCGGCGCGCCTCCTGAGCCCCGGCCGCCGCACGCCGGGGTCGTCCGGCAGCGGGACGGGCTCGTCGCGCTGGAGGTCGTGCCGCCGCTCGGGCGGATGTCGGGCGCGCAGGCCGAGGCGCTCGCCGGGGTCTCCGGCAGCGTGCGGATCACGCCGTGGCGGAGCGCCGTGCTGCGGGACCTGGCCTCCGGCGAGGCCGGAGAGGTCGCGGCGGTGCTGGCTGAGGCGGGTTTCGCGGTCGACGCCGCGTCGCCGTGGGTCGGCGTCACGGCCTGCACCGGGAGCCCCGGCTGCGCGAAGTCGCGCGGCGATGTGCTGGGCGCGGCGCGGCGGTGGGTCGCCGGGCTGGAGCGCGCACCCGAGACGCCCGTCCACTGGACGGGATGCGAGCGGCACTGCGGGACGCCCCGCGGTCCCGTCGTGTTGAGAACGGCCGAGTCGGCTGAGAACGGCTGAGTCGTGCTGAACATGCTTGAGGAGCAGCGGTGATGGAGTACGTCCGGGACGGCGCCGAGATCTACCGGCGGTCCTTCGCGACGATCCGCGCGGAGGCCGACCTGTCGGGCCTGCCGGACGACGTCGCGCGGGTCGCGGTGCGGATGATCCACGCCTGCGGGATGACCGACCTCGTCCGGGATCTGGGCTGGTCGCCGGGGGTGGTGGCGCGGGCGCGGGCGGCGCTGCTCGACGGCGCGCCGGTCCTGTGCGACGCGCGGATGGTCGCGTCCGGTATCACGCGCGCGCGGCTGCCGGCGGGCAACGACGTGGTGTGCGCGCTGGGCGAGCCGGAGGTGCCCGCGCTGGCGGAGCGGCTCGGCACCACGCGCAGCGCGGCGGCGCTCGACCTGTGGCTGGACCGGCTGGAGGGGTCGGTCGTGGCGATCGGCAACGCGCCGACCGCGCTGTTCCGGCTGCTGGAGCTGGTGGCGGCGGGCGCGGGGCGTCCGGCGGCGGTGCTCGGGATCCCGGTCGGGTTCATCGGCGCGGCCGAGTCGAAGGAGGCGCTCGCCGCGAGCGGGCTCGACCACCTGGTGGTGCGCGGGCGGCGCGGCGGCAGCGCGATGACGGCGGCGGCGGTCAACGCCATCGCCAGTGAGGCGGAGTGATGGCGGGACGGCTGTTCGGCGTGGGCGTCGGCCCCGGCGATCCGGAGCTGGTCACGGTGAAGGCGGCGCGGCTGATCGGCGAGGCGGACGTGGTCGCCTTCCACTGCGCGCGGCACGGCCGCAGCATCGCCCGGTCGGCGGCCGAACCCTACCTGCGGGACGGCCGGATCGAGGAGCAGCTCGTCTACCCGGTGACGACGGAGACGACCGCCCATCCGGGCGGCTACCAGGGCGCGCTCGACGACTTCTACGCCGACTGCGCCGCCCGCCTCGCCGCGCACCTCGACGCGGGCCGGACGGTCGTGGTGCTGAGCGAGGGCGACCCGCTGTTCTACGGGTCCTACATGCACCTGCACAAGCGGCTCGCTCCGCACTACCCGGCCGAGGTGGTGCCCGGCGTGACGTCGGTGAGCGCGGCGTCGGCGGCGGCCGGGCGTCCGCTGGCGGAGCGGGAGGAGACGCTGACCGTCCTGCCGGGGACGCTGCCCGGCGACGAGCTGGCCGAGCGGCTGCGCGCGGCGGACGCGGCGGCCGTGCTCAAGCTCGGCCGGACGTTCCCCAAGGTCAGGCAGGCTTTCGAGGACGCGGGCCGGCTCGGCGACGCCTGGTACGTCGAGCGGGCGTCCACCGGCCGGCAGCGGGTCGCGCCGCTCGCCGAGGTCGACCCGGCGGACGTCCCGTACATGTCGCTCGCCCTGCTGACGAGCCCGGCGGAGCGGTCGTTCGAGGCGCCGCCCCCGGCCCGGCCGGAGGGCCCCGGCGGGGTGTGGGTGGTCGGGCTCGGCCCGGCGGGACGGGCCTGGCTCACCCCGGAGGCGCAGGACGTACTCGCGTCCGCGACCGACCTCGTCGGCTACGGCCCCTACCTGGACCGGGTGCCGCCGAACCCGCGGCAGCGGCGGCACGCGTCCGGGAACCGGGTGGAGGCCGACCGGGCCCGGCACGCGCTGGCGCTCGCGCGGGACGGGGCGCGCGTCGCCGTCGTCTCGTCCGGCGACCCGGGCGTGTTCGCGATGGCGGCGGCGGTGCTGGAGGCGGCGGCCGACGACGCGTTCGCGGACGTGCCGGTGCAGGTCGTGCCGGGGCTGACGGCGGCGCAGGCCGTCGCGGCGCGGGCGGGCGCGCCGCTCGGCCACGACTTCTGCGTGCTGTCGCTGTCGGACATCCTCAAACCGTGGGACGCGATCGCGCGGCGGCTGTCCGCGGCGGCCGCGGCCGACCTGGTCGTGGCGCTCTACAACCCGTCGTCCAGTCGGCGCCGGCACCAGCTCCCGGCGGCGCGGGACCTGCTGCTGGAGCACCGCTCCCCCGAGACGCCGGTGGTGATCGGACGCGACGTCGGCGGCCCCGAGGAGAGCGTGGCGGTGACGACGCTCGGCAAGCTCGACCCGGAGCGGGTCGACATGCGCTGCCTGGTCATCGTGGGGTCGTCCACCACGCGGGTCACCGACAAGGGCGTGGTCTACACGCCGCGCCGCTACCCCTGAGCCCAGGCGGCGGCCGCCGCCACGTCGTGGGTCGTCCGGACGCCTTCGGGGGGCGGCGGCCGGTCGACCATGACGACCGGGATGCCCGCGTCTCGGGCGGCGGTGAGCTTCGCGCGGGTCATGGCGCCGCCGCTGTCCTTGGTGACCAGCACGGTCAGGCGGTGGGCGCCGATCAGCGCGCGCTCGCCGTCCACGGTGTAGGGGCCGCGCGCGAGCAGGACCTCCACGTTGGACGGGACGGGCGGCTCCGGCGGGTCCACCGACCGGGCGAGGAACCACGCGTCGGCGCGGGCGGCGAACACCGGGATGCTGCGGCGGCCCGTGGTGAGGAACGCGCGGGCTCCTGCGGGCAGGGCCTCGGCGGCGGCCGGCAGGGACGGGACGCGGTGCCAGTCGTCGCCGTCCCCTTCCGTCCAGCCGGGGCGGCGCAGCGCGAGCAGCGGCACGCCGGTCAGCCGGGACGCCCGCGCGGCGGAGGCGCTCATCCGCTCCGCGAACGGGTGCGTGGCGTCCACGAGGCGGTCGGTCCGGTGGTCGCGGAGCCAGGCGGCGAGCCCTTCGGCGCCGCCGAACCCGCCGACGTGCACCTCCCCCACCGGCAGGCGCGGGTCGGTGACGCGCCCGGCGAGGGACGACACGACGTGGACGTCCGGGCGCGCGTCCGCCAGCGCGGCGGCGAGGGCGCGGGCCTCGGCGGTGCCGCCGAGGATCAGGACGCGCCGCACGCCCGGTCCCGGCCCGTGCTGTAGAGGTGGCTGTCGGGGAACGCCGACGCCGTCAGCACCCGGCCGACCACGATCACGGCGGTGCGCTTCACCCCGGCCTGCCGGACCAGCCCGGCGATGTCGGCGAGGGTGCCGCGCAGCACCAGCTCGTCCGCGCGGCTGGCGCGGGCGACGACCGCGACCGGGCAGTCCGCGCCGTAGTGCGGCCGCAGCTCGGCCGCGACCTCGTCGATGCGCTGGACGGCGAGGTGCAGCACCATCGTGGCGCCGCTCGCGCCGAGGGTCGCGAGGTCCTCGCCGGGCGGCATCGGGGTGGCGCGCACGGCGGTGCGGGTCAGGATGACGGTCTGCCCGACGCCGGGGACGGTCAGCTCCCGCCCGAGCGAGGCCGCCGCCGCCGCGAACGCCGGGACGCCGGGGACGACCTCGTACGGCACGCCCGCCGCGTCGAGCCGCCGCATCTGCTCGGCGACCGCGCTGAACACCGACGGGTCGCCGGAGTGCAGCCGAGCGACGTCCAGGCCGGCGCGGTGCGCGGCGGTCAGCTCGGCGGTGATCTCGTCGAGGGTCAGGTTCGCGGTGTCGACGCGGCGGGCGCCGGGCGGGCACGCGTCCAGCAGCTCGCGCGGCACCAGCGACCCCGCGTACAGGCACACCGGCGCCGACTCCAGCACCCGCAGGCCGCGCACGGTGATGAGGTCGGCGGCGCCGGGGCCGGCGCCGACGAAGTACACGGTCACAGGGTGTCCTTCCGGGCCGTCCAGACGGTGACGGGCATCGCGGGGCGCCAGCCGGTGAACCCGCCGAGCGGCGCGGCGCGCTCCACGCCGAGGCGGACCAGCTCCCCGCCGTGGGTGCGGCGGTACTCGGCCACCTTCACCTCCGATTCGAGGGTGACGGCGTTGGCGACGAGGCGGCCGCCGGGCTGGAGCGCGTCCCAGCAGCGGTCCAGCAGGCCGGGGGTGGTGAGGCCGCCGCCGATGAACACCGCGTCCGGTCGCGGGAGGCCGTCGAGGGCGTCCGGGGCGCGGCCCTCCACGACGCGGACGCCCGGCACGCCGAGGGCCTTGGCGTTGCGGCCGATCCGCTCCACCCGCTCCGGGCGGCTCTCGACCGCGACGGCCGCGCAGGACGGGTGCGCCCGCGCCCACTCGATCGCGACGCTGCCCGACCCGGCGCCGACGTCCCACAGCAGCTCGCCCGGCAGCGGCGCGAGCCGCGCCAGCGTCACCGCCCGGACCTCGCTCTTGGTGATCTGCCCGTCGTGCTCGTAGGCGTCGTCGGGCAGGCCCGCGACGCGGGGCAGCGGCGCCGCGTCCGGCCCGGGCACGCACTCGACGGCGACGACGGTGAGCGCGGAGGCGGCCGGGCCGCTCCAGCGGGAGGCGACGCCGTGCGCCGCCGCCTCGTCCGCACCGCCGAGGTCGGACAGGACGGTCATCCGGCTCGGGCCGAAGCCGCGGCCGGTGAGCAGCGCCGCGACGACCATCGGCGCCTCCCGCCCGGCGCCGAGGACGAGCACGCGGCGGCCCGGCGCGACGAGCGCGTTCAGCGTCTCGGCGGGGCGGCCGACGAAGCTGACGACGTCGGTGCGGTCCAGCGGCCAGCCGAGCCGGGCGCACGCCAGCGACGCCGACGACGGATGCGGCAGCACCCGCAGCCGTCCGGGGCCGACCAGGTCCGCGAGCGTGGAGCCGATCCCGTAGAACATGGGGTCGCCGCTCGCCAGCACGGCGACGGCGCGTCCCGCGTACCGCTCGACCAGCCCGGGAAGCGCCGGGAGCAGCGGGGACGGCCACGCGACCCGCTCGGCGCCTCCGTCCGGGACGAGCCCGAGCTGCCGGGCGCCGCCGAGCAGCACGTCCGCCTCCCGCAGCGCCGCGCGCGACACCTCCGGGAGCCCGTCCCAGCCGTCGGCGCCGATGCCCACGACGGTGATCACACGCTGGTCCACTGGCCCCCCGGCCGCTCGGGTGAAATGCGGCGCCAAGTCTATAGCTGGCACTATTGGCCAGGTGAAGCGGCTTTTGATCATCGGCATCGGCGCGGGCGACCCGGACCACCTGACGTTCCAGGCGGCCAAGGCCATCGCCGCCGCCGACGTGTTCCTCCTCGTCGGCAAGGGCGAGGCCAAGCACGACCTGGCCGGGCTGCGGCACGACCTCATCGCCGCGCACGGCCGCGCCCCGTACCGGATCGTCGAGGCCCGCGACCCCGAGCGCGACCGCACCGCCGACGGCCCCGCCTACACCGCCGCCGTCGAGGACTGGCGGTCCCGCCGCGCCCGCATCTACGAGGACTTCGTCCGGGACGAGCTGGCCGACGGGCAGACCGGCGCGCTCCTCGTCTGGGGCGACCCCGGGATCTACGACAGCACGCTCGCCGCGCTGGCGGAGGTCGACGCCGAGTTCGAGACCGAGGTGATCCCCGGCATCAGCAGCGTGTCGGCGCTGACCGCCCGGCACCGGATCGGGCTGACGCGGGTGGGCCGCCCCGTCCACCTGACGACGGGCCGCCGCCTCGCCGCCGAGGGCGCCACCGCCGACGACGTCCTCGTCATGCTCGACGCGCACTGCTCCTTCACCGGCGCAGGCGACGACTTCCACATCTACTGGGGTGCCTACCTCGGCACGCCGGACGAGATCCTCATCTCCGGCCCGGTACGCGAGGTGGCCGACGAGATCCGCGCCACCCGCGCCGAGGCCCGCGCCCGCAAGGGCTGGATCATGGACACCTACCTCCTCCGCCGCGAACCCCCCGCGCACGACTGAACCGGCAGGGCTCGCACCACGCGGAGCCCTTTTTCTCGCGCACCCCGTCAGCGAACTGTCTGACTACCGTCGGCGGTGGTGATGCGGAGCAGGTGGGGATGCATTCTCGGCAATTCATTGATCGCCGTTACAGACGTGCCTAGATTGGGCAGGACCACGTTCTTTCCCGTGGAAGGAGCACCGTCTTGTCTCAGCGCACCCTGCCCCCGTTTCGCGCCGACCACGTCGGCAGCCTGCTGCGTCCGCCGGAGTTGCTGGCGGCCCGGGGCGAGCACGCCGCCGGCCGCATCGACGACGCGGCGCTGGCCGCGGCCGAGGACGCCGCCATCCGCGACGTGGTCGCCATGCAGCGCGAGGCGGGGCTGCGGTCGGCGACCGACGGGGAGTTCCGCCGCACGTCGTGGCACATGGACTTCATCTACCGGCTCGGCGGGATCAGCCCGGCGGACGAGAAGATCAAGGTGCGGTTCCACGGCGACGCCGGGGACATCGAATTCACCACGGCGGCGCTGCGGGTGCACGGCAAGGTCCGGCTGGAGGAGACGATCTTCGCCGACCACTTCGCGTTCCTGCGGGACGCCGCCGGGGACGGGGTGACGCCGAAGCTGACGATCCCGTCGCCGAACATGGTCCACTACCGGGGCGGGCCCGCCGCGATCGACCCGGCGGTCTACCCCGACGTCGAGGAGTTCTGGTCCGACCTCGCCGCCGCGTACGCCGAGCAGGTGCGGCGGCTCGGCGAACTCGGGTGCCGGTACCTGCAGCTCGACGACACCAGCCTCGCCTACCTCAACGACCCGGCGCAGCGCGCCATGATCAGCGAGCGGGGCGACGACGCCGAGCACCTGCACCTGCGCTACATCCGGCAGATCAACGCCGCGCTGGCCGGGCGCCCCGAGGGGATGAACGTCACCACGCACATGTGCCGGGGCAACTTCCGCTCCTCCTGGACGGCCGAGGGCGGCTACGACTTCGTCGCCGAGGCGCTGTTCGGGGAACTGGACGTGGACGGCTTCTTCCTGGAGTACGACGACGCGAGGTCGGGCGGGTTCGAGCCGCTGCGGTTCGTCCCGCCGGGGAAGATGGTCGTGCTCGGGCTCGTCACCACCAAGCGCGGGGAGCTGGAGTCGAAGGACGACCTCAAGCGCCGCGTCGACGAGGCGGCGCGGTTCGTGCCGCTGGAGCAGATCTGCCTGTCGCCGCAGTGCGGTTTCTCCTCCACGGTCGAGGGGAACGTGCTGACCGCCGAGCAGCAGGCGGCGAAGCTGCGCCTCATCGCGGAGACCGCCGAGGAGATCTGGGGCTAGGCCGCCCGCGGTCCGCGGCGGCCGGCGCCTGACCTTTCGGTTAATGATGGGTGAAGTTATCTCCTTGAGCGCAGGTCGCGCCCGGCGCCCGGCGTAGCCTCGGTGCGGATCCCGCAGGGCCGGAGCGGGGACGGGGCTGGAGAGGAACGTCGTTGAGCGTCATCAATGTCGGGCAGGCGATCGTCCTCGGGATCGTGGAGGGCCTGACCGAGTTCCTCCCGGTGTCCTCGACCGGGCACCTGAAGATCACCGAGGGCCTGATGGGCATCCCGGTGGACGACAAGGCGGTCGTCGGCTTCACCGCCGTCATCCAGGTCGGCGCCATCGCGGCCGTGCTGGTGTACTTCTTCTCCGACATCGTCCGGATCGTGAAGGCGTGGGGCCGCGGCATCGTCGACCCGAACGCGCGGTACCACCACGACTACAAGTTCGGCTGGTGGGTCATCTTCGCCACCATCCCGGTGGTGGTCGTCGGCGTCGCCGCCAAGGACGCCATCGAGGGGCCGCTCGCCTCGCTGTGGGTGGTCGCCGGGTCGCTGCTCGGCGGGAGCGTCGTGATGTGGCTCGCCGACCGGCTCGGCCGGCACAAGCGCGGCGAGGACGACACCTCGTTCACCGACGCGATGCTGATCGGGTCGGCGCAGATCCTCGCCATGCTGTTCCCCGGCTTCTCCCGGTCCGGCGCGACGATGTCGGTCGGGCTGATGCTCGGCCTCGACCGGGTCGCCGCGACCCGGCTGTCGTTCTTCCTCGGCATCCCCGCGCTGACCGGCGCCGGCATCTACGAGCTGCCGTCCGCGCTCGGCACGTCGGTGGACGCGCTGCCGCTCGCCGTCGGCACGGTGGTGTCGTTCGTCGTCGCCTACGCGTCCATCGCCTGGCTGCTGCGCTTCGTCGCGCGGCACAGCTTCACGTCGTTCGTGGTCTACCGGATCGTCATCGGGCTGCTGCTGTTCGGGCTGCTCGGCGCCGGCACGTTGAACGCCTGAGGACCGCCCCGGATGGGGAAGACTGTCACGGTCCACGGACCGATATGAAAGTGGAGCACTGACAGTCATGAACGATGCGATGTGGGCCGGGACCGTCGCCTTCGGCGGGCACGACGGCGCCGAGCTGGAGGGGTACCTGGCGCGTCCGCTGAACGACGCCCCGCGCGGCGGCGTGGTGCTGATCCACCACCTGCCCGGGTACGACGCCGGGACGAAGGAGTTCGCCCGCACGTTCGCCGCGCACGGGTACGCGGCGGTCGTCCCGAACCTGTACTCGCGGGAGGGCGCCGGCGTCAGCCCGGACGACCAGGCCGCCGCCGCCCGCGCGAAGGGCGGCGTGCCGGACGAGCAGCTCGTCGGGGACGTCGCCGGCGCCGCCGCGTACCTGAACTCGCTGGAGCACGCCAACGGGCGGATCGGCGTGATCGGGCACTGCTCCGGCGGGCGGCAGGCGTTCCTCGCCGCCTGCTCGCTGGACATCGACGCCGCCGTCGACTGCTACGGCGCGTTCGTCGTCAGCGAGCCGCCGGCGGACGCCGGGCTGAAGATGACACCGCTGCTGTCGAAGGCGCCGGACCTGTCGTGCCCGCTGCTCGGCCTGTTCGGCGAGGACGACAAGGCCCCGCCGCCGGACGAGGTCGCCGTGCTGGACGCGGAGCTGACCAAGCTGGGCAAGGAGCACGAGTTCCACACCTATCCGGGCGCCGGGCACGCGTTCTTCGCCGTCGAGCGGCCCGCGTTCCGGCCCGCCGCCGCCAAGGACGGCTGGGAGAAGATCTTCGCGTTCTTCGGCCGCCACCTGGCCGCCTGACCACCCGACCGCCTGAGAGGAGACGCCATGTGCACCTACCAGACCTTCAAGGTCGAGCTCGACGGCGCGGCGAAGGGCGCGGCCGGCTGGTTCACGCTGACCGACGGCGCCGTCTACGTCGACCACCCGTACCACGCGTGCCACGAGCACACGGTGAACATCGACTTCACCAATCCGGGCGCCGGGCCGTCGGCGCGCGTCGCGGTCGAGCTGACCGAGGAGGCGGCGCTGGCGCTGGTGGCGGCGATCCAGCAGGCGCTCGCGGCCGCCCCGCCCGGTCTCGCGTCCGGGCGGGACTCCACGGCGGCCTGACGCTCCGCGGGCGGCGCGGCCCCTGTGTCGCGCCGCCCCCGCCGGTCCCTCCCCGGCATGGGCGCGGCGCGACTCGGCGATGTCGGTATCGACCGGGCGCGCTCCCGGAACTCATCGGTCCCCGGGAAGGATCACCTCCGCGGGGGCCGGGTCGGTGTGCAGGAGGCCGACCATGTCGGCGCGGCGGTCGAGCACGGCACGCTGGTTGACGTACCCCTTGTCGGTCAGCTCACCGTGGGCGAGTGAGGCCGGGTCGTCCAGGACGAGCAGCCGGACGATCCGCCGGGACGCCCCGGTCGCGCCCGCGTTCAGCCGGTGCAGCGCCGCGCGGACGTCGGCGCACGCCGCCGCCCTGGCCGGGTCCAGCCAGACCATCGCGCCGACGCCGGCGCTGTCATGCCCGGTCAGGACGGCGTCCGAAACGAGCCGACGCGGGCGAAGTGGTCGTCCACCGCGCCGGTCGGCTCGGTGGCGGCCCCCGCCTGGAAGGCGTCGCGGCCGGCGAGGGGCGTCCCGCCGGCCGCGTCCAGGGCGGTCGCGTAGGCGTCCGCGTCGTCGTGCTCGACGGAGTTGCCGGACAGGATCATCACGGGGCGGCCGGACGCGCCCCGGTCCAGCAGTGCCTGTGCGAGGCCGTCGGCCTTCCGCCGCGCCTCGCCGTAGCCGACGCGCCGCCACGCGCCGCGGTCCCGGTCGGCGACGAGGAGCCGGCCGGGACGCGCGGCGGCGGCGTCCCGGAAGAGGTGCACCATGCTCGCGGCAGGGGGGACGGGCGCGAGCGCGGACTCCAGGACGATCGAGCCGTCCGCGCGCCGGTCGGCGAGCGTCGTCGGTGCGGCGAACAGGTCCATCGGTCACCTCGGTTCGCGGCCGGCGTGCGGGGCGCGGGCGGCTCGGAGCCGTGCTCCGCGAAGTTATACAGTTTTTTGAAGGAGCGTCAAGAGAACGTCGAGCCCCTTCCGGCGGGCGCGCGGCTCACCGGGTGCGGGTGGCGTCGCTGCGGTAGTCCGTGTAGGTGTACGGATTGTCGAGGATCTTGGTCTCGGGGACGTCGGGGTTCATGCCCGCCGCCCACGCCTCCTCGCCCATCGACCCGCGCAGGTACTCCACCGTCGCCTCGACCTCGCGGCGCGCGGCGGCCAGGTCGACGCCCACCAGCCGGTGGTCGTGCTTGACCACGCGCCCGTTCACCACGACGGTGTGGACGTCCCCGCGCTGCGCCTGGAACGCGACGTGCCCGTAGGGGTTGAGGACGGGGAACGACACCGGCGAGTGGTCGTTCTTGATCAGGACGACGTCGGCCTTCTTGCCGGGTTCGAGGCTGCCGAGGTCGGCGCGGCCCAGTGTGCGGGCGCCGCCGCGGGTGGCCCAGTCCACGACCTGGTCGGCGCGCAGGCTGCAGTGGGTGACGGTGTCGCCGTTGCCGTGCGCCTCCAGGTGCATGCGGGAGCGGTCGGCGCCGAGCGTCGCGCGCATCGCGGAGAACAGGTCGCCGCTCCACCACACGCTCGTGTCCATCGACAGCGACACCGGGATGCCGTGCGAGCGCAGCGCCCAGGTGGGCGGGTAGCCCTGCCCGGCGCTCTGCTCGCTCTCCGTCGACACCGAGATGGAGCCGCCGGTGGCGGCGATGCGGTGGTAGGAGTCCGCGGACAGGGACGCGGCGTGCACGTACACCGTCTCGGGCGTCATGAACCCGTGGTCGTGCATCTGCTTGATGCCCTCGTCGCTGGTCGCGCCCCAGACGCCGGCGTGGGTGGTGACGGGGACGCCGAGGTCGCGGGCGGTCTCGAAGGCGGGCCTCTCCGGGAAAGACGGGTCGCCGAGCACGTCGAACGCGACCTGGAAGCCGAGCATGTCACCCCCGGCGAGCTTTCCCGCGAGGCCGCGGAACTCCGGCGTCGCGGTCCACTCGGCGGGCGGCGCCTGGATGTTGCCGTAGGCGAGGACGAACCGCCCGGGGACCGCGCGCAGCGCGTCCACGGCCGCGTCGGCGTGGCCGGGGGTCTGCAGGCCGTGCGACCAGTCGACGACCGTGGTGACCCCGGCGTCGATCGCCTCGATCGCCGCGAGCAGGTTCCCGGCGTGCACGTCCTCGGGCCGGAACCGCTTGCCGTGCTCCAGGTAGTACCAGACGAAGTACTGGGTCAGCGTCCAGTCGGCGCCGTAGCCGCGCATCGCGGTCTGCCACATGTGCCGGTGCGTGTCGATCATCCCGGGCATGACGACGCCGCCGGACGCGTCGATCTCGGCGGTGCCGTCCGGCACCGGGAGGCCGGGGCCGACCGCGGTGATCCGGTCGCCCTCGATGAGGACGTCGGCGCCGTCCAGGACCGCGCGTCCGTCGGTCATCGGCAGCACCGTGCCGCCGCGCAGCACCAGGGGGCGCCCCGGCTCGAACTCGCTCATCATCGCTCTCCTCGTCTTGGGGCCCGACCGCCGGGAGCTGCCACGGACCAATGTCCGCTCTACGGTCACACCTGCTGGGAGCCACTCTCGTCACCGCTAGTCAAAGTGTCAACCACTTGACCGCTACGGATGCGGGCATGCCAGAATCAAAGAGGCGGACGACTGTCCGTTGAACGGACGAGCACGGCGTGAACGCGAGAGAGCAAGGGAGCCGGATGACTGACGACACCGCGCGCGGCGGGCCGCTCTCGGGGGTGCTGGTGGCGGACTTCTCCCGGATCCTGGCGGGGCCCTACGCCACCATGCTGCTGGCCGACCTCGGCGCGGACGTGATCAAGGTCGAGGGGCCGGGCGGCGACGACACCCGCACCTGGACGCCGCCCGCGCGCGGCGACGCGGCGACCTACTACCTCGGCGTCAACCGCGGCAAGCGCTCGATCGCGCTCGACCTCCGCGCCCCGGAGGACGCCGCCGCGGCCCGCGAGCTGGCCCGCCGCGCCGACGTCCTGATCGAGAACTTCAAGCCCGGCGACCTCGCCCGCTTCGGCCTCGACTACGCCGCGGTCCGCGCCGCCAACCCCGGCATCGTCTACGGCTCGATCACCGGGTTCGGGTCGGGCGCCGGGCGGAAGGTCCCCGGCTACGACCTGATGGTGCAGGCGATCTCCGGGCTGATGAGCCTCACCGGCGACCCGGACGGCCCGCCGTACCGGGCGGGCATCTCGGTGTTCGACGTGATGGCGGGCAACCACGCGGCGATCGGCATCCTCGCGGCGCTGCGGCACCGGGACGCGACCGGCGAGGGCCAGCTCGTCGAGGTGAACCTGCTGTCGTCGGCGCTGACCGGGCTCGTCAACCACAGCTCCGCCTACGTCGCCGGCGGCACCGTCCCGTACCGGATGGGCAACGCGCACCCGAGCGTGTTCCCCTACGAGCCGCTGCCGACCGCCGACAACGACCTGATCGTCACGGCGGCGAACGACGGCCAGTTCCGCCGGCTCTGCGTCGTGCTCGGCATCCCGGAGGTCCCCGACGACCCGCGCTTCGCGACCAACGCCGACCGGACCGCCAACCGCGCCGAACTGCGCCCGATCCTGGTGGAGCGGCTGAAGCGGCGCGGCGCGGTCGAGTGGTTCGAGCTGCTGGTGGACGCGGGCGTGCCGAGCGGGCCGATCAACACCATCGACGGCGGCTTCGCGATGGCCGAGCGGTTCGAGCTGGCCCCGGTCGTGGTGGTCGGCGAGGGCGACCACGCGGTGCCGACGACCCGGCACCCGATCCGCTTCTCCCGGACGCCCGCGACCTACCGGCTCCCGCCGCCGGACCTGGACGAACACGGCGCCGAACTGCGTCAATGGCTGTCTGAGCCGCAGGGCGCGAACGGATCCGAGGGGGACGACGACCGTGGCTGACGCACCCGGGTACCCGACGGCGCTGGGCGCCTCCAGCCGGGAGACGATCACGCTGCTCGGCCACGACCTCGCGCGGGACGTGATGGGCGAGGTCGGGTTCGGCGAGCTGGCGTTCTGGCTGGCGGCGCAGCGGCGGCCCACGTCCGGCGAGACGCGGGTCTTCGAGGCGGTCCTCGCCGCGCTCGCCGACCACGGCTTCACCCCGACCGCGATCGTCACCCGGCTGACGTACCTGTCGGCGCCCGACTCGGTGCAGGGCGCGCTCGCCGCCGGGCTGCTGGGCGGCGGGTCCCGCTTCCTCGGCGTCACCGAGGACACCGGCCGTTTCCTCCACAGCGTCCTGGCCTCGGTGGTGGGCGGTCTCCCGTCCGACGACGCCGGGTGGGACGCGCTCGCGCTGCGGACCCTCCAGGTGGAGCGGAAGGCGAAGCGGTTCGTCCCCGGCCTCGGCCACCACGTGCACAAGGACGGCGATCCGCGCACTCCCCGGCTGATGCAGATCGCCACCGAGGAGGGCCTGTTCGGCCCGCACCTGTCGCTGTTCGCCGCGATCGGCCGCGTCCACCCCGAGGTGCTCGGCAGGACGCTGCCGCTGAACGGGGCCGGCGTGTGCGGCGCCGCGCTCGCCGACCTCGGCCTGCCGCTGGAGCTGCTGCGCGGGTTCGCGCTGCTCGCCCGCACCGCCGGCCTGATCGGGCAGCTCGCCGAGGAGCTGCGCCGCCCCGTCGGCAACGAGATCTTCCTGTCGGTGGACCTCAACAACCGGTCCGTCGCCCCCGACCCCTACACCCCCGAGGACCGTCATGGCTGAACTGGTCGCTGTGATCGCTTCGACCCACCACCCCTTCTACCACCGCGCGAGCACCGCGACCGGCGAGGACCGCCCCGACTTCGCGGACGAGTGGGTCCGCAAGGTCGAGGCGTTCCGCGCGACGCTCACCAAGGCCCGCCCGGACGTCCTGGTGATGGTCGGCTCCGACCACTTCCACCAGCTGTGGCTGGACAACATGCCGCAGTTCCTCATCGGCAAGGCGCCGTTCTACGACGCGAACTGGTACAACGAGGAACGCGAGTTCGGGCTGCCGCGCATGCTGCTGAAGGGCCAGGAGGACCTGTCGGCCCACCTGCTGCGCGAGGGCATCGACGCGGGCTTCGACCTCGCGTTCTCCAACGAGCTGCGCATCGACCACTCGATCACGTGCCCGATCATCACGCTGCGCCCGCAGAACGACCTGCCGATCGTCCCCGTCTACACCAACATCTTCGCGCCGCCGCTGCCGCGGCCGAAGCGGTTCGTCCAGCTCGGCCGGACGATCCGGGAGCTGGTCGAGTCGTGGCCCGGGGATCGGCGCGTCGCGGTGATCGGCACCGGGCACCTGTCCCTGGAACTGGGCGGGCCGCGCCAGTTCGGCCCGCACGGCCCGGACCCGGAGTTCGACGCGAAGGCCGTCGAATGGATCTCCTCCGGCGACATCGAGGGCTGCCTGGCGGAGGTCACCCTCGACAGCCTGCACGCCCCCGGCAACGCCACCCACGGGTTCATGGACTTCATGCTGATGATGGGCGTCGCGGGCGAGGGCCGGAAGGCCGACTACGTCGACACCTACGACCTGTTCCACACGATGGAGGCGTACTTCACCTGGTATCCAGAAGCAGGCCCGAAATGAACCCCCATTCCATCATGAGCCGCCTGGTGCAGCCGAAACAGTCGGAGAACGAAGTCGAGCGACATGCCACTCCGGCATCCACCACACGCATCTTGCTTTTTTGTAAAGTGCCGGTCATGCGGACGGCGTACAAGTGCCGGGCCTACCCCGACCCTGAGCAGGCGGCCATGTTCGGCCGCACGTTCGGCTGCGTCCGCCTGGTCTGGAACAAGACACTTGCCGAACGCCGGCGCGCCTACCGCACCGACGGCAAGCGCACCTCCTACAAGGAGACCGACGCCGCGCTGACCATGTGGAAGAAGACCGAAGAGCTGGCGTTCCTAAGCGAGGTGTCGTCGGTCCCTCTGCAGCAGGCACTGCGGCACCAGCACGCCGCGTTCGCCAACTTCTACGCCGGACGCGCTCGCCACCCGCGATTCAAGTCGCGGCACTCCCGCCAGTCCGCGCATTACACCCGCTCGGCGTTTCGGATGAAGAACGCCGAGTTGTGGATGGCCAAGAGCACTGCGCCGCTTGAGTTCGTGTGGTCGTTCGACGATGTGGACCCGGCCACCCTCACCCCCACCATGGTGGTGATCTCGCGTGATCCGGACGGCCGCTGGTACGTGACCTTCGCTGCCGACATCGACACCCCCGAAGCCCTGCCCGCCGCCGGGCACGCCATCGGCATCGACCTGGGCGTAAAGGACTTCGCCGTCACCAGCGACGGGGACCGTGTCGCCAACCCCCGGCATCTGGAGCGCAAGGCCGCGAACCTGGCTCGGTACCAGCGGCGGATGGCCCGGAAGCAGCCCGGGTCGGTCAACCGCCGCAAGGCCAAGGAGAAGGTCGCCCACGCCCGCCGCAAAGTCCGGAACGCCCGGCGAGACTTCCTACACCGCACCAGCACCGACCTCATCCGCCGGGTGGACGTGATCGTGATCGAGGACCTCGCGGTCGCCAACATGGTGCGCAACCGCAGCCTTGCCCGTGCCATCTCCGACTGCGGGTGGGGAGAGTTCCGCCGCCAGTTGAAGTACAAAGCCGAGCGTGCCGGGCGCACCCTGGTCGTGATCGACCGGTGGTACCCCTCGTCCAAGACCTGCTCGGCCTGCGGCCACCTGCTGGATGAGTTGAGCCTGTCGACCCGGCGCTGGACGTGTCCGGGCTGCCGCACCCGGCATGACCGGGACCACAACGCGGCCAAGAACATTCTTGCGGCTGGTCGAGTCGCAGCCGGAGGCGGCGCCTCCGGCGATGTCTGTGGAGCTGATGTCAGACGGCAGGGGTCCTCCCTTCCGCGGTCGGCCGCGAAGCAGAAACCCCTACAGCGCGAGCCGTAGGAGTCCCTCCCCGCGGGGAGGCGACGAAGTCAACTGGTATCCGAACGGAGCGGACGCGTGAGCAAGTACCTGCTGAACAAGTTCCTCTACACCGTCGACCGCGACCCCATCCTCGTCGAGCGCTACCGGGAGGAGCCGGAGGCGACCGTGGCCTGGTGGGAGGAGGAGCAGGCCAACCGCATCATCAACTGCCACGGCGGCGAGTCGTCCACCTGGCTGCGGTTCGAGGACGACGAGCGGGCGGCCCTCGCCGGGCACGACTACCCGAAGCTGTTCGAGCTGGGCGCGCACCCGTTCCTGACGCTGACGCTGTTCATCGCGATGTTCGAGCGCGACCACGCCGAGCCGCTCGGCTTCCAGCTGGAGTACGCGCGGCGGCTCGGGCACTTCGCGCTCCCCTACCCCGACATCGCGACCTGAGCCGATGCGCGCCGCGGAGATCAGGGAGCCCGGCCGCCCGCCCGTCGTGGCGGACCGGACGCCTCCCGTGCCGGGGGACGGCGAGGTCCTGGTGGACGTCCTCGCCGCGCCCATCACGCCGCTCGACCTGCTGTGCGCGAGCGGGACGTCCTACTTCGGGACGCCCGCGACACCGTACGTGCCGGGCGTCCAGGGCGTCGGGACGTCCGGGGGCCGGACGGTCTGGTTCCCGTCCCCGGCCGGGATGGCGCCGGGCGACGGCAGCATGGCCGAGGTCGCGGCCGTCCCGGCGGCGTCGCTCGTCGAGCTGCCGGACGGCGCCGACCCCGTGCGGCTGGCGGCGCTCGGGCTGTCGGCCGTCGCCGCGCACATGGCGCTGACCTGGCGCGGCGAGCTCGCCGCCGGCGAGCAGGTCATCGTGCTCGGCGCGGGCGGGGTCGTCGGCCAGGCCGCCGTGCAGCTCGCGCGGGCGGCGGGTGCGCGGCGGGTCGTCGCCGGCGCCCGGTCGCCGGACGCCCGGGCGCGGGCGGCGGCGGCCGGCGCGGACGCGGTCGTCGCCCTCGACACCGCCGACGTCGCCGAGCTGGCCCGGCGGTTCGCGGACGCCGCCGACGGACCGGTGGACCTGGTCCTCGATCCGCTGTTCGGCGCGCCGGCGGCGGCAGCGGCGCGGACGCTGCGCCCCGGCGGGCGGCTCGTCAACCTCGGAGGCTCGGCGGGCGAGACGTGCCCGATCGACTCCGCCACCCTGCGCGGGAGGTCGCTGCGGCTGCTCGGCTACACCAACAACGAGCTGTCGGCGGAGCAGCGGGCGGCGTCGATCGCGTTCGTCGCGGAGCGGTCCGCGTCCGGGAGCCTGGCCGTGGCCCACGAGACCGCGCCCCTGGAGGACGCGGCGGACGCGTGGCGGCGCCAGGGCGACGGGACGGCGGCGGGGCGGATCGTCCTCACCCCGCGGTGACCTGGGGGACGGTCTCCAGCCGGGCGAAGTCGGCGCTGATCTCCCCCGCCGTGTGCAGCAGCAGCGGCAGGTGCTCCTCCAGCAGTTGCTCGACGGGCGTCTCGGCGGCATGGGTGTTGACGTTGATGCCCGCGATGACCTTGCCCGAGCCGTCCCGCAGCGGCGCCGCGACCGAGCGGATGCCGCGGGCGAGCTGCTCGTCGGTCAGCGCCCAGCCGCGCGCCCGCACCTCGCGCAGCTCCGCGTCCCGCTCGGCTTTGGTGAGGTGGACGCGCGGCTCCAGCCCGGAGCGGGTCGGCTCGGCGAGGATCCGGTCGACCTCGGCGGGGTCGAGCGCGGCGAGCTGCACCTTGCCGAGCGAGGTCTGCAGCGCGGGGAACCGGGTGCCGATCTGCACCGCCAGCGCGACGATCTTCGGGACGGCGACGCGCGCGACGTAGACGATGTCGGACCCGTCGAGCTGCGCGATCGAGCACGACTCGTTCGTCCGGGCGACGAGCCGCTCCATGTGCGGGTGCGCCACGTCCCACAGGCCCATGGACCGGACGTAGGCGACGCCGAGGTCGAGCACGCGCGGGGTGAGCGCGTAGCCGCCCTCGCCCGCCCGGACGTAGCCGAGCTCCTGCAGCGTGAGCAGCACGCGGCGGGCGGTCGGCCGGGCGAGCCCGGCGGCCTCGGCGACCTGCGCGAGGGTCATCACCGGCCGCCGCGCCTCGAACGCGGTGATGACGTCCAGGCCCCGGGCCAGCGCCTCGATGAAATCCGGTCCGGTGCCTTCCCGTGGCATCGATCATCCCCTCGCCGGCCGTCTCAGATCACTCGGCTGTCCATCATACGGACATGTGACCGGAGGTCCGCGACCCGCCCCTGTCGGGGCGTGCCGCGGACCCGGGCGGTGGAGGGTGCGGCCGGGCGGCGGGAGCGGACGCAGAGCGGACAGCCCGGCCCGGCGGGATGGGGCTAGGGGATGAGGCTAGGGGATGAAGCGGAAGATGCCCTGGAGGACGCAGGCGGGCTTGTCGGCGTTCTCGATCTCCACGACGAGGTCGGCGGTGACCTGGACGCCGCCGGCGACGTCCGCCACGTCCCCGAGGGTTCCGGAGAGGCGGATGCGGGAGCCTGCCGGGACGGGGGCCGGGAAGCGCACCTTGTTCAGCCCGTAGTTGATCTTCGTGGTGACGCCGGTGACGTCGAGCAGCTCCGTCCACAGCGGGATGACCAGCGACAGCGTCAGGTAGCCGTGCGCGACCGGGCCGCCGAACGGGCCGTCCTTGGCGCGCTCGGGGTCGACGTGGATCCACTGGTGGTCGTCGGTGGCGTCGGCGAAGGTGTCGATGCGGGACTGGTCCACCTCCAGCCAGCGGCTGGTGCCGAGCGAGCCGCCCGCCAGGCTCTTCAGGTCCGCGTACGCGACGGTCGTGCTCATGCCTCCTCCTCGCCCGCCGGAGCCAGGCCCAGGGCCCGCACGGCGTTGTCCTTCAGGATCTTGGGGCGGACGTGCGGCTTGATCTCCAGCTCCGCGAAGTCGCGCCGCCACCGGTCCGGGGTGATGACCGGGTAGTCGGAACCGAACAGGACCTTGTCCTGCAGCAGCCCGTTGGCGTACCGGACGAGCTGCGGCGGGAAGTACTTCGGCGACCAGCCGGACAGGTCGATGTAGACGTTCGGCTTGTGCGTGGCGACGGCGAGCGCCTCGTCCTGCCAGGGGAACGAGGGGTGCGCCATGATGATCGTCAGTTCGGGGAGGTCGACGGCGACGCCGTCCAGCAGCATCGGGTTGGACAGGCCGAGCCGGATGCCTCCGCCGCCCGGCATCCCGGCGCCGATCCCGGTCTGCCCGGTGTGGAACAGGGCCGGGACGCCGTGCTCGGCGGCGACCTCCAGCAGCGGGTACGCGCTGCGGTCGTCGGGTGCGAAGCCCTGCAGCGACGGGTGGAACTTGATGCCGCGGACGCCGCGCTCCTCGATCAGCCGGCGGAACGTCCGGGCGCCGGCGCGCCCCTTGGCCGGGTCGATGCTCGCGAACGGGATGAGCACGTCGGGGTGTTCGGCGGCGCGGTCGGCGATCTCCTCGCTGGAGATGGCGGGGTGCCCGGTGGCGTTCTCCATGTCGACGGTGAACACGACGGCCGCCGTCCGCCGCTCGCGGTAGTAGGCGGCGATCTCGTCGATCGTGGGCGTGCGGTTCTGGTCGGCGCCGAAGTACTTCGCCGACGCCTCCATGAACTCCTCCGGCAGCGACAGGTGGCCGTGCCCGTCGGCCTCGACGTGGACGTGGACGTCGATCGCCTCCAGCGCGGCCAGGTCGAGGCCGCTCACGCGGCGCCCTCCGGCGCCGCGGGGAGGTTCTCCCCCACGCTCTGCTCATGCTCGGCGAAGACCGCCGGCCAGACCCCGGCGATGTCGGCCGCGGCCCAGCCGCCGTCCCGGTAGGCGGCGACGGCCTGGGTCGGGTGCGTCCAGAGCGAGAGCCGGTCGCCGCCGATCCCGATGGCCTGCCCGGTGATGCCGGACGCGGCGTCCGAGGCGAGGAAGGCGACCAGCCCGGCGGCGTCCTCGGGGGTGCCGAAGGCCAGCGCGCGGCGCGCGAACGGCGGCATGGCGCGGCCCTCCCGCATCGCCGCCACGTAAGGCGCGAGCGCGGGGATCGTCTCGGTCATCGCGGTGGCCGCGACGGGCACGACCGCGTTGACGGTGACGTTCGCGCGGGCCAGCTCCATCGCCCAGGTCCGGGCGAACCCGACGATCCCGGCCTTGGCCGCGGAGTAGTTCGTCTGGCCGAAGTTGCCGCGCTGCCCGGCCGGCGAGCCGACCAGGATGAGCCGGCCGCCCTCCCCCTGCTCGCGGAACCGGACCGCCGCCGCGCGGGCGCAGGTGAACGTGCCCTTCAGATGCACCCGGACGACGGTGTCGAAGTCGTCGTCGGTCATCTTCCACAGCACCCGGTCGCGCAGGACGCCGGCGTTGGTCACCATCACGTCGAGCCGGCCGAACTCCGCCACGGCCCGCGCGACCAGCGCGTCGGCGGCCTCGGCGGGGCCGACCGCGGCGGGGTGCGCGACGGCCCGCCCGCCCGCGGCGGCGATCCGCGCCGCGGCCGCCCCGGCGGCGCCGGCGTCCGCGTCGTTGACGACGACGGCCGCGCCGGCGCGGGCGAGTTCGCCGGCGTAGGCGAGGCCGAGGCCCCGGCCGGCTCCGGTGACCACCGCCACCTTCCCGTTCAGCTCCATTGCCACCCTTCCGATCCGCGTTGTGCCCTAGAAGCTAGATTCATTGCTGTCGCTCGTCAAGATTTGATCGAATAAAGTAGGACGCGGCCGGAGACCGGGGGCGGCATGGTGGGATGTCCAGCGACGGCGCCGTCCCACCGATGGCGGCGTCCACCGATGGCGGCGAACGGCGACGACGGAGGGACGGGGCATGACCGGCGAGCAGGACGACGCGTCCGCGAGCGCACGGCCGCGCCGGCGCGCCCCGCAGCAGCTGCTGTTCAGCTTCCTCGGCTCGCTCGTCCTCGACCGCGGCCTCCCGCCGATCAGCTCCCGGGTCTTCCTGCACCTGCTGGAGGACCTCGGCGTCGCGGAGGCGGCCGGCCGCGCCACGCTCGCGCGGATGACCCGCAAGGGGCAGCTCGCCCGCGTCCGGGAGGGCCGCACCGCGCGGTTCTCGCTCACCCCGTGGGCCGAGGAGCTGCTCCGCGAGGCCACCCCCCGGGTCCGCTCGGCGGAGCCGTTCGCCCACCCCGGCGGCGAGTGGACGCTGCTCAGCTACTCCATGCCGGAGAGCCGCCGCGACCTGCGCCACCAGATCCGCGCCCGGCTGATCTGGGCCGGCTTCGGCGGGCTGCGCGACGGGCTGTGGATCGCGCCCGGCCGGGTCGACATCGACGCGATCTTCGCCGGCCCCGCGTTCGCCGGGCTGGCGGAGCTGGCCGACGCGTTCTACTCCGTCCCGGTGGAGGGCACCGACGTGCCGCGGCTGCTGCGCCGCGCCTGGGACGTCCCGGCGATCCGCGCCGAGCACGAGTCGTTCATCGCGACCTGGACGCCGGACCGGGAGCGGCGCGGCAGCCCGCTCAGCCGGCTCACCCTGCTCGGCGCCGACTGGCTGCAGCTGCTGCGCACCGACCCGGGCCTGCCCGCCGAGCACCTGCCCGCCGACTGGCCCGCGCCCGCGTCCACCGCCCTGTACCGGGAGCGGTTCGCCGCCCTCGAACCCGACGCCGCCGACCAGCTCCGCACCCTGCTCGCCGCCGACGCCGGCCGCCGCTGAACCGGCCGGGCGGCGGCACGTACCGCTTGCCGTGCCACGCCGAATCCGGGCTGAGGATTTCCGCGCGGCCATTTAAGGAATGGCCGAAAATGCGGCCGCCGGACGAGTCCGCACGGTGATCTGGCGGCCCGGCGCGGCGCCCCGTACGTTGGCTGCGTCGGTCATTCGGGAGCCGCCCGCGGGTGCGCTCCGACGCGTCCGTGGAGAGGGCAGCAATGGAGAATCCGCTCGTCATCGATCCGTCCGGCGGCGACGTCCAGGGAGAGGCCGCGAAACTGCGGGCGCGCGGCCCGGTGACGCTCGTGGAACTGCCCGGCGGCGTCGTCGCGTGGGCGGTCACCGGCCAGGAGCAGCTGAAACGCCTGCTCGCCGATCCGCGGGTGTCGAAGGACCCGAATCTGCACTGGACGAAGTACATCGACGGCGAGATCGCCGAAGACTGGCCGCTGCGCCTGTGGGTCTCGGTGCGCAACATGTTCACCGCCTACGGCGAGGACCACCGCCGGCTGCGCGCCATCATCTCCCGGGCGTTCACGCCCCGCCGCACCGAGGCGCTCCGGCCCGACGTCGAGCGGATCACCGCCGGCCTGCTGGACGGGCTCGCCGCCGCCCCCGGCGGGCGCGCCGACCTGCGCGAGGCGTTCGCCTACCCGCTGCCGATCGAGGTGATCTGCCGGCTGTTCGGCGTCCCGGAGGAGACGCGGCCGAGCCTGCGCCGGTGCGTGGACGGCATCTTCAACACCGCGCTGACGGCGGAGGAGGCCATCGCCAACCAGACCGAGATGTACGGCATCCTGCAGGACTTCGTCGCGTTCCGGCGCCGCGAGCCCGCCGACGACCTGGCCGGCGTGCTGATCTCCTCCCGCGACGAGGACGGGTCGCGGCTCAGCGAGGAGGAGCTGGTCGACACGCTGATCCTGATGATCTCCGCCGGGCACGAGACCACGGTGAACCTGCTCGACCAGGCGATCACCGCGCTGCTGACGCATCCGGAGCAGCGCGCGCTCGTCCGGGCCGGGTCGGTGCCGTGGACGGAGGTGATCGAGGAGGCGCTGCGCTGGCAGCCGCCCGTGGCGAACCTGCCGCTGCGCTACGCCGTCGAGGACATCGACGTCGACGGCGTCACGATCGGCAAGGGCGAGGCGATCCTCGCCGCCTACGCGGCGGCCGGGCGCGACCTTTCCCTGCACGGCGACAGCGCCGACGCCTTCGACATCACCCGGGCCGTCAAGGAGCACATCTCCTTCGGCCACGGCGTGCACTTCTGCGTGGGCTCGCCTCTCGCGCGGATGGAGGCCGAGATCGCCCTTCCGGCGCTTTTCGCCCGCTTCCCGGATATGGAGCTCGCCGTCGATCCGGGCGAGCTGCGGCCGGTCGAGTCGTTCATCTCCAACGGGCACCGGTCGCTGCCGGTCAGGCTGAATTCCTGAGCTTTCGCCGCGCTTTTCCCCGGCCTGCTCGCGAGACCGGGGAAAAGCGCGGGACGGCCCGCGGACGCGTCAGCCGGCGTCGCGGCGCGCCCTGGCCCGGCGCTTGCCCTCGTGCATCGCCTGGACCCGCGCGATCGGGATCGTGTGCCCCTCCTCGACCAGGTCGGCGGGCAGGGGCTGCGGCACCGGCATGAGCTCCGACCACGGGTCGCGGTCGCCGAGGACGCCGAGCGCGTTCCGGATCGTGAAGTCGGCCGGGGCGACGCCGTCGAGGTCGTCCCACGCGACGGGGAACGAGACGGGCGCACCGGGGCGGATGCGCGGGCTGTAGGCGGCGGCGACGGTCGCGCCTCCCGCTCGGGTCGAGTCGAGGAACACCTTGCCGCCGCGGTCCTCGCGGATGAACGCGGTCGTCGCGAGCTCCGGGTCGAGCCGCTCGGCGCGGGCGCCGAGCGCGCGGGTGGCGGCGGCGACGTCCTCGACCTCGGCCGTGCCGTCCAGCGGGACGAACACGTGCACGCCCTTCGCGCCGCTGGTCTTCACCGCGCCCGCCAGCCCGCAGTCGTCCAGCGCCCGCCGGACCAGATGCGCGGCCCGCACCGCCGCGCCGAACGCGTCGGCGCCCGGCGGGTCGATGTCGATCACGAGGTGGGTGGGGCGGTGCGGCGCGTCCGCGCGGAACAGCGGCGGGTGGTACTCGACGGCGCGCTGGTTGGCGAACCACAGCAGGGTGCGGCGGTCGTCGCACAGCGCGTACGACACCTCGCGCCGCGACGTCTCCGCCCACACCGTCACGGTCCGCACCCAGGACGGGGTGTACTTCGGCACGTTCTTCTGCATGAACGGCTTCTGGCCGCGCAGCACGCGGATCACCGACAGCGGACGCCCGGCCAGCTGCGGCACGAGGCGCCCGGCGACGGCGTCCAGGTAGTCGACCAGGTCGCGCTTGGTCGCGTCGGCCCCGTCGAACAGGGGCTGGTCGAGGTTCGTCAGCCGGACCCCGTCACGCTCCTCATCGGCGCTCACCCCACCACCATCGCACGCCCGTCCGATAGACCCGCTCAGGCCACGGGGACGAGGGACGCGCTCACGCGGGGCACATGGCCGGCGGCGCAGGTGTGGGACGCGATGTCGGCGCCGACGCCGAGCGCGGTGGGGACGAGCCGGTTGGTGCGGAAGGCGATGCCCGGGTCGCGCAGCATCGGGTTCGCGCCCGGGATCACCTCGGCGAGCAGCACGAACGTCGGGTCGATGACCTTGGTGACGCCGTCCTCGTCCTCGACCTCCACCCAGGCGTGCACCAGGTCGGGCAGGCCGACGACCCAGCCGATCCGCGTCGTCGCGGGGATGCCCTCCTCGCGGCACAGCCGGGCGATGTAGCGGCTGGCCGAGCCGCAGCTGGCGAACCCGCGCGGCACGAGCGACTCGTCGTCGCGCATCGCCTCGGGGAGGCGCAGCCAGCGCAGCTCGGCGCCCATGAACTCGCGCAGGATCGCGCGGAGCGCGGGCGAGCGCAGCACCGGGCAGTCGCCGACCGTCCGCAGGACGGCGGAGAGGGTGAGCGCGGGGCCGGACGCGCGGGCGGTCGCCGCCGTCCCGGCGTGCTCGTTGCGCGCCGCGCCGGCCGGGTGCGCGCGGACGTGGCGGACCCGCCCGCCGTAGGCGCCGGTCCGCGGCCGGGCGAGGGTGTTGCGGGCGCCGGGGCGGCAGCCGTCCGGGGAGCCGCAGGCGACGCGCAGCTCGAACCGGGAGACGCGCGGCGCGATGAGGTCCTCGCAGGACGCGCGGGTCCAGCGCAGGGCGGAGGCGACGGTCCGCTCGATCCCGGTGCGGCCGGAGCCGGAGTAGAGGGCGATGTTGAAGATGTCCCGGGAGTCGAAGCGCTCCCGGCCGCGTTCGCCGGTGGCCGGGAGGCCGTGCCGGACGAGGTCGGTCAGGGTGGCGTCGGGACAGGCGAGCATCGCGGCGGCGTCGGCGCGGCCGGTGTCGGGGCGGTGGTGCTCGGGCGGGATGACGAGGAGGCCGTCCAGGGTGCGCAGCAGCGGGTGAGCGGTGGCCCGGCCCATGTCAGCGCTTCACGAACCGGTAGTCGGACGGGTCGAGGGTGCGGGTCCGGCGGCGGTAGGCGAGCATCGATCCGGGCCAGTTGCTGGCGTTGCGGCGGCCGTCGCGCAGGTACCAGCTGGTGCAGCCGCCGGCGTTCCAGACCGTCCCGTCCAGGCGGCGCTGGAGACGTTCGTCGAACTCGGAGAGCACGCCCTCGCGGACGTCCATGTAGAGCACCTCCGGGTCGCGCAGGGCGCGGACGGCCTGCACGATATAGGCGATCTGGCTCTCCAGCATGTGTACCACTGACCCGGAGCCCACGTTGGTGTTGGGCCCGTACATCAGGAAGAAGTTCGGGAAACCGGCGACGGTCAGGCCGAGGTAGGCGCGCGGGCCGTCCTGCCAGGCGTCGTCCAGGGCGCGTCCGTCCAGGCCGGTGACGCGCATGGGTGCGACGAAGTCGTGCGACCGGAAGCCCGTGCCCATGATGATGGTGTCGACCTGGTGGGCGGTGCCGTCCGCGGTGACGACCGCGTCGGGCGTGACCTTCACGATGGGGCTGGTGACGACGTCGACGTGCGGCAGGTCGAGCGTCCGGTAGTAGTCGCTGGAGACCAGGACGCGCTTGCAGCCGAGTTCGTAGCCGGGCGTGAGGTCGCGGCGGGTCCGCTTGTCGCGCACCGCCCACCGGGTGGTGCGGCACAGCGCCCGGATGTGCGCGGACAGCACCCGGCGGCCGCGCGGGGAGATCAGCATCGGGTTGAGCAGGGCCTCGAACCAGAGGAACACCCCGAGCCTGGACAGCCGCTGGAGGACGGGGAGCCGGCGGTTGAGCCGGGAGCGGAGGCGGGGGTAGCGGCGGTCCCACTTCCAGCCGACCCACTGCGGCTCCCGCTGGAAGACGGTGAGCGTCGCGGCGTCCGGCGCGATCCGCGGGACGAACTGGACGGCGCTCGCCCCGTTGCCGATGACGGCGATCCGCCGTCCGGCGAGGTCGTGGCCGTGGTCCCAGCGCGCGGAGTGGAACGCGGTGCCGGCGAACGTCTCCAGGCCGGGGATGTCGGGCAGGGCCGGGCGGCTGAGCTGGCCGCACGCCGAGACCAGGACGTCCGCCGCGAACTCCTCGCCGGCGGCCGTCCGGATGGTCCAGCGCCCGGTCGCGGCGTCGAAGTCGGCGCCGGTGACCTCCGTCCCGAACCGGAAGTGCTCGGTGACGCCGTTCTTGCGCGCGCAGTCCCGCAGGTAGTCGAGGATCTCCGGCTGCGGCGCGAACCGGCGCGACCAGTCGTGCTTCGGCTCGAAGGAGTAGGAGTACAGGTGCGAGGGGGCGTCGCAGGCGGCGCCGGGGTAGGTGTTCTCCCGCCAGACGCCGCCGAGGCCGTCCGCCCGCTCGAACACGGTCAGCTCGGTGCACCCGGCGCGTTTCAGCGCGATGGCCAGCCCCAGCCCGCTGAACCCGCTTCCGACGATCGCGACAGACGGCCCGCTCATGCCAACGTCCCTTCACCGCCACCGCCCGTCAGCCTAACCGCTCATTGGCGCATCGCCAATAGACGTCCGGACGGCGTCCGGCAAGCTGCGGAACGGGGGCCGGACGCGCGGTCAGCGCGGGCGCCAGGGCGACTCCGGGGAGGTCGGACGAGGGTCGGCGGCCACCTGGAGCGCGTAGGTCGGGGACGCGGCGGCCTCGACGGGGCCCAGGTAGCCGTGGCCGGTCAGATGGCACCAGGCGGGCAGGTCGATGGGAGCGGCCGGGTCGCTGGCGATCAGGTGCACGACCGTCCCGGGCGCGAGGCCGGCGAGGTGCCCGCGCAGCTCCAGCAGCAGGCGCACGCAGGACCGGTCGCCGCCGTCGATGACCACTGGGTCCGCGCTCATTCCCACACCCCCGGTTCTAGCAGGCCGCAGGGTGAAATATAGGGGTTTGCCCCCACCGGGCCGCCGGTGGGAGGGCGGGCGTGAACTCTCAGCGCCCGGTTCGCATCCGGTAAGGGAAACTTCAGGAAGGACGACCAGACTGGCGCGAGGCACGCCGATCGTCCGGATGCGCCCCGCCGCGCACCCGCCTCCGCCCGGAGCGCGCGGAACGCCCGAACCCCGCTGGGGACGGGCTTCCGGGGTCCTTCAGATGCGACAAACCAGGACGAATCTCAAGTGAACGAGTTCGTCGCCGATATGGGCGAGGGAGGTCCTAGACTTGAACCTTTCTTTCAGGTTCCGTCCAGGATCGGGGCTTACAGTCGCAGTGAAGTACCCCCCGTTGTCATCCAGGTGAGGAAACCGATTTGGGGCGGACCATGGAGCTCGGAGTGGCACGTGTGGAGATCACGGACACCTGCGGGACGCTGACGTTCCCGGACGAGGTCGACCTGAGCAACGGCGAGGCGATCCTCGAGCAGGCCGTGCGGCTCCTCGACTCCGGGACGCCCGCCCTCATCATCGATCTCAGCGGCTGCACGTTCTGCGACTCCAACGGGCTCAACGTCATCACCCGCTCGCAGATGCGGGCGAGCGAGCTGGGCGTCCCCATGTGGGTGGTGCTGCCGGCGCGCGGGCTCGTCCGCCGGGTGTCGGACGTGGCCGGGCTGCAGCGCCGCGTCGCGATCGCGCCGGACGTGGCGACCGCGCGGGAGGCGCTCGCCGCGCACCGCTAGCCGCCCCCGTCGGCCGCCGCTAGCGCTCGCCGCTACCGCTCGAGGACGCGGTCGATCCAGGTGTCGGCGGTGCCGAGCAGGAGGCGGCCCGCGCCGAGGACGCTGGCGTCGCGGCCGGCGCGCGAGGTGGCGATCTCCAGGTTGCGGGTGGCGAGCGGCAGGCAGCGCTCGTAGATGACGCCCCGGATGGTGGCGACGAGGGGTTCGGCGTTCGACAGGCTGCCGCCGATGACGAGCGCGTCGGGGTTGAAGAAGTTCACGAGCGCGGTTAGCACGTCGCCGATGAGCCGGCCGGCGGTGCGGACGGCGCTGGTCGCCTGCGGGACGCCGTCGGCGACGAGGTCCACGATCTCCGACGGGTGCTCGACGGCGATGCCCTGCGCGGTGAGGGCTGCGGCGAGCGCCGCGCCGCTGGCGTGGGCCTCCAGGCAGTCGGGGTGACCGCAGGAGCAGTCGACCGTCGCCTCCGACAGGATCCGCACGTGGCTGATGTCGCCCGCGGCGCCGCGGCCCCGGTGCAGCCGGCCGTCCACGATGACGCCGCAGCCGATGCCGCTGCCCAGCTTGATGACCATGAGGTTGTCGAGGGACGGCCAGGACCGGCGGTGCTCGCCGACCGCCATGAGGTTGGCGTCGTTCTCGACCAGGACGGGCACCCCGGTCTGCCCGGCGACGTGGTCGCGGACGGGGAAGTCGTTCCAGCCGGGCATCCGGGACGGCGAGACGACCTGGCCGGTCGCGGGGTCGACGGGGCCGGGCAGTCCGATGCCGATGCCGCGGACCGGGACGTCCGCCAGCCCGTGCTCGCGGGCCAGCGCGCGCAGGCTCCGCACGACCAGGGTCAGCGTGGCCTCGGGCCCGGCGGCGATGTCGCAGCGCAGGTCGGACACCGCGAGCGGCGTCCCGGCGAGGTCGGCGGCGGCGAGCCGGGCGTGGTGCGCGCCGAGGTCGGCGACGAGGAGGACGCCCGCCTCCCGGGCCAGCCGGAGGCGGCGGGGCCGCCGGCCCCCGCGCGAGGCCCCGGCGCCCTCCTCGGCGAACAGGCCGGCCGCGATGAGCTGCTCGACCCGCAGCGAGACGCTGGAGGCGGCGAGCCCGGACAGCCGGGCGAGCTCGGCCCGCGACTCCGCCCGGCCGGTCGCCACCAGCCGCACGAGCGCCGCCGGTCCGTCGTCCCCTCTGTTACGCACCCCAGATAGATAGCATGCGCGAACTTGGTACAGCAACGTGTTGACTTACGTCGATTTTTACATCTATCGTCGCGCTTGGCTTCGATATCGAAGGAAGTTGGATCGTAGGTGACCGAATGATCGAGGTGCGCGGGCTCAGCAAGCGCTTCGGCGGCCACACCGCGCTGCGCGACGTCGATCTCGACGTCGCGCGCGGCGAGGTGGTCGTGGTGATCGGCCCGTCCGGGTCGGGCAAGTCCACGCTCTGCCGGTGCCTGAACCGGCTGGAGACGCCGGACGAGGGCGTGATCCGCATCGACGGCGAGGAGCTGCCCGCCGAGGGGCGCGCCCTCGCCCGCCTGCGCGCGGACGTCGGCATGGTGTTCCAGTCGTTCAACCTGTTCCAGCACAAGACCGTCCTGCAGAACATGACGCTCGCGCCCACGCGGGTGCGCGGGCTGTCGCGCGCCGAGGCCGAGCGGCGCGGCCGCGAGCTGCTCGACCGGGTCGGCATCGGCGAGCAGGCGGACAAGCTGCCCGCGCAGCTGTCCGGCGGCCAGCAGCAGCGCGCCGCGATCGCCCGCGCGCTCGCGATGCGGCCGAAGGCGATGCTGTTCGACGAGCCGACCTCCGCGCTCGACCCCGAGATGGTCGGCGAGGTCCTCGACGTGATGACGGGCCTCGCCCGCGACGGCATGACGATGGTCGTCGTCACCCACGAGATGGGGTTCGCGCGCAAGGTCGCCGACCGCGTCGTGTTCATGGCGGACGGCGAGGTCGTCGAGTCCGGCACCCCGGCCGCCTTCTTCGACTCCCCCGCCACCGACCGGGCCCGGGACTTCCTGGCCAAGGTCCTCAGCCACTAGTGGCACCCCCGGCGCGCCGCCCATGGCACGCCACCCGAGAAAGGTTGATGATCATGGTAGGTACCCCTGCGGTGCTGCGGCGGGCGGCGGTGGCCGCGGTCGCGGCACTGTCGCTGACGGGCCTCGCGGCCTGCTCCGGCGGCGACTCCGACTCGGCCGTGCCCGGCGCCGGCGGCGGCAAGACCGACGACCTGCTCGCCTCCGCCCCGGTCGCCGCCGACCTCCCGGCCGGCTCCACCATGGAGAAGATCAAGCAGCGCGGGGAGCTGATCGTGGGCGGCTCGCTGGACGCGCCGCTGCTGTCCCAGCAGAACCCGGCGACCAAGAAGGTCGAGGGGCTGGACGCCGACTTCGGCCGGCTGCTCGCCAAGTACATCATCGGCAAGCCCAACGTGAAGATCGTCAACTCGGCGTCGGAGACGCGCGAGGCGCTGCTGTCCAACGGCACCGTGGACGTGGTCTTCCAGACCTACAGCATCACGCCGGAGCGCGCGAAGCAGGTCGCGTTCGCCGGGCCGTACTACAGCTCCGGCCTCGTCATCGCCACCAAGAAGGACGAGACGGGCATCAAGACCCCGGCCGACCTGAAGGGCAAGACGGTCATCGCGGGCGCCAACACCCCGGCGATCCCGGCGATCAAGAAGGCCGCCCCGGACGCGAAGATCGTCACGTTCGGCAGCGACCCCGAGTGCGTCCAGGCGCTCAAGCAGGGCCGCGGCGACGCCTACGTCCAAGACCAGGCCGTACTGCTCGCCACCGCGAAGCAGGACCCGAGCGTGCAGATCCAGGGCGAGCCGTTCACCGAGGACCCGTACGGCATCGGCCTCAAGCACGGCGACGCCCAGATGAAGCAGTTCGTCAACGACTGGCTCAAGAAGATCCAGGAGTCCGGGCTGTGGGCGAAGGTCTGGAAGAACTCGATCGGGACGGTCGTCCAGGGTGACGCCCCGCAGCCGCCCGCGATCGGCTCCGCGCCGGGCTCGGAGTAACCCCTCCTCCCATGGACGTCATCACCGACCACCTCGGGGAGTTCGGCGACGGGCTGCTGCTGACCGTCGAGCTGACGCTGCTGGCGCTCGCCGGCGCGCTCGCCGCCGGCGTCCTCGTCGCCGCGATGCGGGTGAGCCCGGTGCGGGTGCTCCGCGCCGCGGGGATGGCCTACGTCGAGCTCCTGCAGAACATCCCGCTGCTGGTCTGGCTGGTCATCGCCGTGTTCGGGCTCCCCGAGATCGGGGTGATCGCCGGGCTGTTCACCACCTCGGTCGTCGTCATCGCCCTCTACCAGGGGGCGTACATGGCCGAGGCGATCCGGTCCGGGATCAACGCGGTACCGGCCGGGCAGGGCGAGGCCGCCCGCGCGCTCGGGCTGACGTTCGTGCAGTCGCTGCGGCTGGTCGTCCTCCCGCAGGCGCTGCGGACGGTCGTCCAGCCGCTCGGCAACATCGCGATCATGACGCTGATGAACACCGCGCTCGCGGCGGCGGTCGGCGTGGTGGAGCTGACCGCGGCCGCGAACCGGGTCAACCTCGCCGAGGCGCAGCCGATCTGGATCTTCGTGACGGCGGGCCTGGGCTACATGGCGCTGTCGGGGGTCTTCGGGCTGGTCACCGGCGGCCTCGAACGGAAGCTGGCGATCCTGCGATGAAGAAGACCGCGGACTCCGGGAACTCCGCGCGGCTGCTGTTCGACGAGCCGGGGCCGCGCGCCCGCCGCCGCATCCGGATCACCACCGCGCTGACGCTGCTGGGCGGCGCCGTCCTGGTCGCGCTCGCGCTGCGGCAGTTCGCCGACAACGGCCAGCTCGCCGCCGACCGGTGGCGCCCGTACGGGACATGGGTCATGTGGCGGTACCTCCTCGAGGGACTGCGCTCCACCCTGTACGCGGCGGCCGTGTCCATCGCGCTGGCCATGGCGGCGGGCATCCTGCTCGCGCTCGGCCGGGTCTCGCCGTCGCGGTGGCTGCGCGTCCCGTCCGCCGCCTACGTCGAGATCGTCCGGACGATCCCGGCGCTGCTGCTGGTCTACGTCGTGCTGTTCGCGCTGCCGAAGTACGGCGTCGACCTGCCGCTGTTCTGGAAGCTCGTCGTGCCGCTGTCGGTGTCCAACGCCGCCGCGTTCGCGGAGATCTTCCGGGCCGGGATCCGGTCGGTGGAGCGCGGCCAGCTGGAGGCGGGTCTCGCGCTCGGCCTGAACCGCGGCCGGGCGATGCGGCTGATCGTGCTGCCGCAGGCGGCGCGGCGGGTGCTGCCGTCGCTGGTCAGCCAGTCCGCCGGGCTGCTGAAGGACACCTCGCTCGGGTACGTCGTCAGCTACGCCGAGCTGCTCTACAGCGGCAAGGTCCTCGCGAACTACAACCACCTGCTCATCCAGACCTACCTGGTGATCGCGCTGATCTACCTGGTGATCAACGCGTCGCTGGCCAAGCTCGCGCGGACGCTGGAGGCGCGGCAGCGCCACCGCCCGTCCCGCGCCGGCCGGGCCCCCGTCCGGGAGACCGTCCCGGCGGCGCAACCGTAACGAAGGAAGTCATGTACGAAGTGCTGGCCGAGGTCGTCCGGAACGGCTTCGTGGAGAGCCGCCACTACGGCAGCGTCGCGGGGCTCGCCTCCGACGGCTCGCTCGCCCACGCGCGCGGCGTCCCGGACGAGACCGTCCTGCCGCGCTCCACCACGAAGCCGTTCCAGGCGCTCGCCTGCCTGCGGGCCGGCGCGCCCCTCGCCGGGGAGCGCCTCGCGATCGCGGCGGGCAGCCACACCGGCGAGGACTTCCACGTCAAGACGGTCGAGGCGATGCTCGCGGACGCCGGCCTCGGCGTGGACGCCCTGCGGTGCCCGCCGTCCTGGCCGGAGGACGAGCCGGCGAAGGCGGCGCTCATCCGGGCCGGCGAGGGCGAGTCGCGGGTGCGGATGAACTGCTCCGGCAAGCACGCCGCCATGCTCGCCGCGTGCGCCGCGAACGGCTGGCCGGTCGACACCTACCTCGACCCGTCGCACCCGCTGCAGCTGATGGTGCGGCAGGCCATGGCGGACGCGTCCGGCGAGGAGCCGGCGCCCGTCGCGATCGACGGCTGCGGCGCGCCGCTGTTCGGGCTGACCCTGACCGGCCTGGCCCGCGCCGCGCGCTCGCTCGTGCTGTCCGAAGGCTCCCGCCCGGTCGCGGACGCGATGCGCGCCCACCCCGAGTACGTCGGCGGGACGGGGCACGCCAACACCGAGTTCATGCGGGCGCTGCCCGGCACGGTCGCCAAGGGCGGCGCCGAGGGCGTGTTCATCGCCGCGACCGCCGACGGCCGCGCCGTCGCGGTGAAGGTCATCGACGGCAGCCCCCGCGCCACCACCGCCATCGCGCTGCGCGCGCTCGCCGCGCTCGGCGCCGACACCAGCCCGGCCGACCCGCTCGGCGCCGTCCCGGTCCTCGGCGGCGGGCGCCCGGTCGGCGAGATCCGCACCACCGAGGAAGGACGTTCGTGAGCCTCACCTACGAGATCTGCATCGACAGCGTCGCCGGCGCCGTCGCCGCCGAGAAGGCGGGCGCGCACCGCGTCGAGCTGTGCGCGGCGCTGTTCGAGGGAGGGCTCACCCCGACCCTGGGCACGGTCCGCGCCGCGCTCGCGGCCGTGTCGTCGATCAAGGTGCACGTCATCATCCGCCCGCGCGGCGGCGACTTCATCTTCGACGAGCACGAGGTCGCGGCGATGGAGCACGACACGGCCCTCGTCCGGGAGGCCGGCGCGGACGGCATCGTGATCGGCGCGCTGACCCCGGAGGGGAGGATCGACCGGCCGGTGGCGGAGCGGCTCATCGCGGCGGCGGGCGGCCTGCCCGTCACCTTCCACCGCGCGTTCGACATGGCCGCCGACCCGTTCGGCGCGCTGGAGGAGCTCATCGACCTGGGCGTCGCCCGCGTCCTCACCTCCGGGCAGGACGTGAGCGTGCTGGAGGGCGCGCCGCTCATCGCCGAGCTGGTCGAGCGCGCCGGCGACCGCATCATCGTGATGCCGGGCGGCGGCGTCACGGACCGCAACGTCGCGCGGGTCGTCGCGGCGACCGGCGCCCGCGAGATCCACTTCGCCGCGCTCAGCGAGGAGCCGAGCCCGGCCGTGCACCGCAACCCGTACCCGTTCATGGGCGGGGAGCTGCGGCAGCCGGAGTACCGGCGGCTCGTCACCACCGGCGCCGGCGTCGCCTCGGTCATCCGCGCCGCCGGCTGACGTCCCGGCCGGGCCGCGCGCGGCCCGCTCCCCCGGCACGGCAGTTCTTTGCATGATCTTGTCGCGCCGGGGATGGCCGGAGGTTGCGGACGGGGCATGGATGTCTGCGACCGGCGCCGGAGGGACGGCGCCGAGAGCGGGAGCGGGCACATGCAGGTGAAGCTGGAGGCCGAACTCGGGCGCATTCCGATTCTGGACGTGTCGCCGGTGGTGGGGTGCGGCCGGTGGCCGGCGAAGGCCGTGGTGGGCGAGACGGTCGAGGTGTCGGCGACGGTGTTCCGGGAGGGGCACGAGCGGCTGGGCGCGGCGGTGGTGCTGCGCACGCCGGACGGCGAGGAGCTGCCCGGTGAGCGGATGGCCGAGGTCGGCGCGGGGCTGGACCGGTGGTCGGCGCTGGTGACGCCGACGGAGCTGGGGTCGTGGTCGTTCCGGGTGGAGGCATGGGGCGACCCGATCGCGCACTGGTGGCACGACGCGCAGATCAAGGTGCCCCGCGGCCAGGACGTCGAGCTCATGCTCACCGAGGGCGCGGCGCTGTTCACCCG
>NZ_VCKZ01000245.1 GCF_005889745.1 Actinomadura geliboluensis | reverse complement strand
CAGGCACATCGGCAACATATGCCTCCGCAAGCGAGGCTTCAATCGCTTTCACGAACTCCACATGGACCTGCGACGCCTGTGGATATGTGGATAACACCCTGACGGTCAGGCTAATTTAACGGCATTGTTCCATGGTGGACGCGGCATCGAGGTCGACCGCGATTGAACTCATAGCCTTATGATATCCGGCCGGACGCCACTTCGTCCTTTCGAATCGAAAATCCACCATGATTCTTTTGGGCTTCCTTGATCGGCTCTCGCCCGTTTTCTCGAAAGGCTCATTTCGGGCATTTCGATTTGATGGCCTGCACTTTGTTCACTTGTGTGTTTCTGGTTGGGGTGGGGGCGGCGCGTCGGGCAGAGGGCAGGCGGAGCCTGCCCGACGAAAGCTGCACTCAGGGGCCGCAGAGGCTCCGAAGTCAAGGGTGGGACGGAGTCCCATCGCGAAGCGACGCCGAAGGCGCCCTTGACTTTGGAGGGGCGGCCCCGTACGCAGCGCCGCCCCCACCACAATTCCACGAACACGGAACAGGCCATTCGGAACACACCAGCCACGCCAAAGCGCTGAGGATCCGGTTCTCGGCGTGTCCAGCCGTATACCGGAACACCACACTCGATTTGATGTCACAGCACCACTGACCTTTTTCATCCGTTTAGGCGGAGCGCGGCCCCGGCAAGGCCGGCCACCTCGTCAAGGCCATCGCCGTTCTACTCACCCAAGGATGAAAAAGGCACCCTGGCCACCACCCGCCTCCCGCGCCGGCCCGCCTCAGAGTTCGTATGCAGTCGAGGCGGGACGGTGAGTACTGTGAGGCGTGCTTTCTCAGCCCAGTGAAGCCACGAGCACTCGGTGGGTGATGATGCACGCCGCTGTCCGTGGTGGCCGTCCTCTCACTTTGTGGCAGGCCACCAGAATTCTGGTAGTAGCAGCCACCTCGGTTGGGATCGCGGCGTGCGGCTCTTCCGGAGGGACCCCGGATGGCGCCTCCCACTCCCGCGCCTCCGCAGCCGCCGTTGTACGGGATGGCGCCGGTCTCTTCCTGAAGGTTCCCGACGTCGCTGGGCTGGTCGCCGGATCGCTTCCGCCGGACGTCGCCAAGGGCAGGTAGTGGCGTGATCCCTTCAACGACCGGACGGGGAAGCAGTTCTTCTCGTGGAAGGTCTTCGACCTTCGACACAACCGCAACCTGACCGTCGAAGTGACCAGGAAGGCGAGCGTCACGCAGGCCCGGGAAAAGGCCGCTTACGTCCGGACGGTTCTCGCGGACGATGACGTGCGGGAAGGCAGGCAGACCATCCGCACGAGCAAGGCGACGGAGGTCCCCGGCATCGCGGACGAGTGCCTCGGCTTCCGCATCTCGCGCAAGAACGCGATGAGCGCGCTCCCGGACGATCCCGGCCAGAAATACGCCATGAGCGGCCGGTACCTCTACTGCCGTCTCGGCAACGTCAACATCGTGATCGCCTGGGAGGGGCTGGACTACTCCCAGCCGGGGACCGTGGATGCCGGCAGCGGGCTGGGTGACGTGGCCGCCGACCGCGATACGCGGCGCATCGCCCACTCCATCGGAGCGGCATTGCGGAGTTCTCGATAGTGCGGTCAGCTTTGCGGGCCGGCGGAGTTGGCGGCTTCCTCGGATGCCGCGGTCAGCCACGGCTCAAGGTCGCCGTCTCTGGTGAGGTCGGAGCGGTAGGCCATGACGGTGACCAGGTAGCGGAAGTGCACCCGGTTGCGCGAGTGGCGATAGTACTGGCGGCCCGGGATGAGGGGCCTGATGTCGGCTCCGTCCGGTTGGTGCCATGTGGTGAGGTGCCAGCGCGCGAGGCCGTTGAGGTAGTCGCACATGGTCCTGGCCGTGGCGTCGTCCGGGAAAGGGAAGATCGAGACTGAGACCCGGAGGGGACGGCCGGTCGCGGGACGGGAAGCCCGCTCTTCGTAGAGCCCTGCCATCACCTGCGTGCAACCGTGGGCGGTGATCTCCTCGAACACTTCCTTGGCGGTGAGCGGCCCATCGCCGGTGACCATTTGGCCGCACGGTCTGGCGCCGGCACCGACCAGGGTGAACTCGACGCCCTTCTCATCGGTGAACCTGCGGGCGAGCAGGGCGTCTGCGGTGAAGGGCGTCGAATCGGTGTCGCGGTTGTTCCAGGAAGCCGGGTCCAGGACGGGGCTGGTGTCGGTGTAGTCGAACCGGGTGTTCTCAGGCGGCGGGGATGTGGCACGGCCGGTGATGAGCATGTCCAGGACTTGGCGTGCGGTGGGACGCTCCGCGGGGTCCTTGGCCATGCACGCCAGGACGATGTCCAGCAAGGGCGCGGCCAGGTCGCCGGTCTCGGGCGAGCCGGTCAGGACGCGTTTGATGCGGGCGGCCTGGCTCGGGCTGGGGAACGCCTCGCCTCCCGTGGCCGCGTAGATCATGACCGCTCCCCAGGCGAACAGGTCCGCCGACGGCCCCAGGGTCGTGCCCTCCAGTTGCTCGGGAGCCATGTAGCCGACGGTGCCGATCCGGGTGGCCGAGGAGGTGTCGGCGTCCAGCACGCGGGCGATGCCGAAGTCGATCACCCGCGGGCCGTCCGGGCCCAGCAGGATGTTGGCGGGTTTGAGGTCGCGGTGCACCACCCCGGCCGCGTGGACGGCGCTGAGCGCGGTGATGGTCTGCACCGCGAGGCGCTGCAGGTCACCGCCGGTGCGGGGGCCGTGCTCGCGGACCGCCTGGGCCAGGGTGGGGCCGTCGATGTACTCGGTGGCGATCCAGGGACGGGGCGCCTCGGCGTCGGCGTCCAGGATCTCGGCCAGGCAGAAGCCCTGGACCCGGCGCGCGTTGACCAGCTCCTGGGCGAAGTAGCGGCGCACCTGGGGGTCGTTGGCCAGGTGCGGGTGCAGGAACTTGATCGCCGCGCGGCGTCCGGAGGCGTCCTGTCCCAGGTACACCGAGCCGAATCCGCCCGAGGCCAACTCCCGGATCAGGCGGAAACCGCCCGCCCACTGCTCCGCCAAGGCCGCTCCCCTCGCTCACCTGCTCCCACTCAGCGTGCCTGCCCGGGGCGGGTCAGGTGTCGGTGGAGAAGCGGATGGCGGTCGGGGGGAGTTCTATGCCGGGCCAGACGCGCAGGCCAGGGCGCAGTTCGTTGCCGGGGCCCACTACCGCGGCGTCGCCGAGGACCACGCCGTCCAGGACGGCGCCGGGGCCCACTCGGGCGCCTCGGCTCAGGACGGAGTCGCGCACGGTGGCGCCCTCGGCGACGAAGGCGTCCTCCAGGAGGACGCTGCCGGTCACCGTGGCGCCCGACTCGATCACGGCGTTGCGGCCCACGGTGGTGCCGCCGCGGACCACGGCGCCCTTGGCGACGCGGGCACCGGAGAGCGTCAGGCGTTCGCCCGGGTCGCCGGGCATGGCGGGGGACGCGAGGGCGCCCATGACGAGGTCTCGCGAACCCTGGACGAAAGCCTCGGGGGTGCCGACGTCCAGCCAGTAGGCCGACTCGACGTGGCCCATGACCAGGGCGCCGGACGAGATCAGCGACGGGAACGTCTCGCGCTCGACGGAGACGACCTCGTCCTCGGGGATCGTGTCGATGGCGGAGCGGCGGAACACGTAGCAGCCCGCGTTGATCTGGTTCGTCACCGGGTGCGGGGTCTTCTCCAGGAAGGCGGTGACGCGTCCGTCGGGGGAGGTCGGGACGCAGCCGAAGCGGGACGGGTCGTCGACCTCGGTGAGGTGGAGGGTGACGGCGGCGCCGGCCTCCTCGTGCAGCTTCACCTGGGCGCGGACGTCGTGGCCGGAGAGGATGTCGCCGTTCAGGATCAGGACGGGGTCGTCCGGGCCGCAGGTCAGCGCGCGCGCCGCGTTGCGGATGGCGCCGCCGGTGCCGAGCGGCTCGCGCTCGCTGACGTAGGCGAGGTCGACGCCGTAGGCGTGGTCGCCGAAGGCGGCCTCGAACATCTCGGCCCGGTAGGAGGTCGCGAAGACGATCCGCTCGACGCCCGACGCGTGGGCCCGGGCCAGCTGGTGGGCCAGGAACGCCACCCCCGCGGTGGGCAGCAGGGGTTTCGGGGTGGAGATCGTCAGCGGGCGCAGGCGGGTGCCCTGGCCGCCCACCAGGAGGATCGCTTCCACTCGGTTCCTTTCTCCGGGTTGGAGAGAGAGCCTAGTGGGTGCGAGTGGCGGTGTATTGGGCGACCGCGCGCTGGTATGAGGCCATGTGGGCGGTAGCGGAGGCCGTCCAGGAGAACTCCTGCGCGCGGGTGTGCGCGGCCTCGGCCAGGTCGGCGCGGCGGGACGGGTCGTCGATGAGCGCGGTCAGGGCCGAGGCGATGCCGGCGGCGTCGGGCTCGGTGTAGGCGACCGCGTCGCCGCCGACCTCGGGCAGCGGGCCGCGGTGGGTGGTGAGGACGGGCGCCCCGCACGCCATCGCCTCCAGGACGGGCAGCCCGAAGCCCTCGCCGCGGCTCGGCAGCGCGACGACGAGGGCGCCGCCGAAGAAGCCCGGCAGGGACGGCCACGGCAGGTAGCCGGGGCGCAGCACGCGCAGCCCGAGCGGGACGGTGGCGAGGGCCGCGTCGACCTCGTCGTCCCAGCCGCCGCTGCCCGCGAGGACGAGGGCCGGCGGGTCGTCGCGGCCGGCGCAGGCGCGGGCCCAGCCGCGGATCAGGTTCGGGACGTTCTTGCGCGGCTCCAGCGCCCCCAGGTAGGCGATGTAGGGGCGGCCGTGCAGGCCGAGCCGGTCGGAGACCTGCTTGACCTCGGCCTCGGACGGGCGGTGGAACACGTCGTGGTCGACGCCGTGGTAGGCGACGTCGATGTGCGCCGGGTCGGCGCCGAGGACGCCGACCAGTTCGTCGCGGGTCGCGCGGGACGGGACGATCAGCCGGGTCGCGCGGCGGGCGGCGCTGCGGGTCGCCGACTTGATGTACGAGGTGCGCACCGGGTCGTGCTGCTCGGGCTCGGCGAACAGGGTGACGTCGTGGATCGTCACGACGGTCGGCAGGGCCGCGCCCACCGGCATCGTGTAGGCGGGCAGGTGGATGACGTCCGCGCCGACGCTCTCGGCGACGCGGGGCAGGCCCGACTGCTCCCAGGCGAGGCGGGACGCGCGGTGCGCCAGCGTCGCGGGGCCGGCGACGACCCGGGCCCCCGGGACGAGGCCCTCATAGCGTTTCTCGTCCGCCCGCTGGCAGGCGACGGCGAGGTCGGCGCCCTGCGCGTGCAGGGCGGTCAGGAGCCCGTCCACGTACCGGCCGAGCCCGCCGCGGTCGGCAGGCACGGCGGTGGCGTCGAGGAGAATTCGAGGCGCCACGGTCCACTCCCCCATCCAGCGCGGTGGCGTAGATCACTCTTTACGTTCCGAGCCTACGCCCGCCGGGCGGGCGCTCGGGTGACCTCGTTCCACGCGATTCACGATGGCCCTCTTACCCGACCGCTATCTCTTACGCGCCTGGACGAGCACAATGCTCCCCTGCTCGTTCGGTGCCTTGCGGTCGGCGAGGGCGACGAGCGGGGTCAGCGGCGCGGCGGCGTTGAAGCCGACCTTTCCGCCGTAGGTGGAAAGCGACAGGTAGAGGCGCTCCGTGGCGGCCGTGCGGAACTGGTAGCTGTGCCGGACGAGGTCGAGGCCGCGCTCGTCCATCAGCTTGCGCAGGCTTTCGTGGGTGTAGGTGTGCTGCACGTGGTACTTGGCCTTGTGCGCGTCGCGCAGCTTCGGCCAGGCGTCGGCGCGGCTGAGGACGTCGGCGGACATGAAGATCTGGCCGCCCGGCTTCAGCACTCGCGCCATCTCGTCCAGGGACTTGCCGCCGTCGTCGAAGTGCTCGATCGCGCAGACCGACAGGACCGCGTCGAACGAGCCGTCGGCGAACGGCAGCCTGAGGGCGTCGCACTCGATCAGCGCGGGCGCGTGCGCGAGGGTCCGGCCGTAGGTCATCTTGCCGCGGGCGAGGTCGATCGAGACGGCGTCGGCGCCGCGCCTGCGCGCCTGCCCGGCCCAGTACCCGTCACCGCCCGCGACGTCGAGGACGCGCTTGCCGCGCAGGTCGCGTCCCATCCAGCCGAGCAGCGTCCCCGCCTCCCGGTACCGGCACACGTGCACCTGGTGCCCCATGAAGGCGACCACATCCGAAATCTTCATCGTCCCCAACTCTAGGCCGAGAGCGCGGGTGGGAGGCCGCGTTCGCCTACGCTGGGCGCGTGAAGATGAAGGTCGTCGCCGTGCGCGCGCTGCGGGTGCTGCTGGTGCTGCTGGCACTGGCGTTCTGCGGCTACAGCGTGGCGTCCCAGTGGGACGACACGGTCCGCGCGTTCCAGCAGATGTCCTGGGCGACGCTCGCCGCGGCGCTGGCCGCGGGGCTGGCGGGGCTCTTCGTCTGGATGCTCGGCTGGCGGGAGTTCCTCGCCGGGCTCGGGTCGCCGCTGCCGGTGCGCGCCATCTTCCGGATCTCCGGGATCTCCCAGCTCGGGAAGTACGTCCCGGGCAAGGTGTGGGCGCTGGTCACGCAGATCGAGATGACCCGCGAGCACAAGGTGCCGCCGGAGCGCAGCTTCGGCTCGACGCTGCTGGCGGTGGCGACGTCCACGGCGTGCGGGCTGGCCGTCGCGGCGGTCACGCTGCCGCTGACGTCGGCGGCCGCGCGGGACGAGTACTGGTGGCTGTTCCTGCTGGCGCCCGTCCTGCTGGTGCTGCTGCACCCGAAGATCGTGACGTGGGCGCTCGGGACGATGCTCAAGCTCATCCGCCGCCCGCCGCTGGAGCACCCGGTGAGCCTCGCCGCGACGCTGAAGGCCATCGGCTGGACGGTGCTCGGCTGGGCGCTGTTCGGCGTGCACACCTGGCTGCTGTGCATGGCGGTGGGCGGCGACGGCGCGGGCCTGCCGTTCGTCGCGACCGGCGCCTACGCGCTGGCGTTCGTCGCCGGGTTCCTGGTCTTCATCGCGCCGGGCGGCATCGGGGCGCGGGAGGCGGCGCTGACGGTGGTGCTGACGCCGGTGCTGCCGGCGGGCGCGCCGGTCGTGGTCGCGATCGCGTCCCGGGTGCTGCTGACCGCCGCCGACCTGATCAACGCCGGGGTCGCGTTCCTGCTGGGGCGTACGGCGCCGGACGCGGGGAATGAACCGCCCTCCGAGGCGCTTGTGACGGGTACGCAGCCTACGAAGGAGGGACCGTGACGGCCCCGATCACCGTGACCGACGCGACATTCGCGGACGAGGTCCTCAAGAGCGACATCCCGGTGCTGGTCGACTTCTGGGCCGACTGGTGCGGGCCCTGCCGCATGATCGCCCCGATCCTGGAGGAGATCGCGCAGGAGAAGGACGGCAAGCTCAAGATCGCGAAGATGGACTACGACGCGAACCCGAACACGCCGAACTCCTACGGCGTGATGGGCCTGCCGACGCTGCTGCTCGTGAAGAACGGCGAGGCCGTGAAGCAGATCGTCGGCGCCAAGCCGAAGCGCGCCCTGCTCAAGGAGCTCGAAGGCCACCTGTGAGGGTGTCGACGTAGGCGGCCCACAGCGGGCCGTGGTCGACCGGGCGGACGCCGGAGCGCAAGCGCTCCGGCTCCCCCGGCTCGTAGAAGCGGCGCAGCGCGCCCGCCAGTGACGCGACGTCGTCCGGCGCGCAGATCAGCCCGTCGACGCCGTCCCTGACCTGGTCGGCGAAGCCGCCCACGTCGGTGGCGATCACCGGCAGGCCGTGCTCGTGGGCCATCCAGACGTTCTGCGAGGCGGTCGCCGTCCGGTACGGCAGGACGAGCGCGTCGGCGGCGGCGAACAATCCCGGAACGTCGGCGGCCGGCACGTACCCCGGACGCAGCTCGACCCGCGAGGTCAGGTCGAGCGAACCGATCAGCTCGCGGGTCTCGTCGAGCCCGCCCCAGAACTCGCCCGCGACGGTCAGCGACACGTCGTCCGGGCCTTCGGCGAGGGCGCGCAGCAGGACGTCCAGCCCCTTGTAGGGGCGGACGATCCCGAAGAACAGCAGCCGCCGGCGGACCTTCTCGTCGCCCGGTGCGGCGGCCCCGCCCGACGGCAGGTGCGCGGCCATCTCCGCGACCCGCACGGGACGGCTCGTCAGGCCGCGCGCGACCTCGGCCTGCGCCTCGGTGTGGACGAGCACGCCGTCCACCTTCCGCAGCAGGCGCTTCATCAGCGGCTCGTCGTAGGGCTTCCGCTCGTGCGGCAGGACGTTGTGGCACAACGCCACCACCCGCGTCCCCCGCCGAATGCCCGAGAGAATCCCCAGGTAGGACGGCACCTGGACGGTGCTCAGCACCACCAGCACGACCAGGTCGTGCGAGCGCAGCGCGCGGCCCGTCCGCCACCAGCCGTCCGGGCGCCGCCAGTCGAGCCGGTGCCGGGTGCCGGGGAACGGCTCGCCCTCCGGCTCGGCGATCGTCTGCTGCCCCGGGTACAGGAACGACGGGTACTGCGCCCGCCACGACTCGATGGCGACGTCGTGCCCGGCCGCCGCGAGCCGGTGCGCCAGCTCGGTCGTGTGCCGGGCGCCGCCGCCCTTGTACGGGAACGCCGGCCCGACGATCGCGATGCGCATGCCGCTGGACGCCACCGCTAGACGTCGCCGCGGGACCGGACGATCAGGTCCGCGAGCAGCGCCAGCGACGCGATGATCAACCCGGTCACGAAGATCATGATGGTGTTGTTGGCGAAGTAGCCGAAGTGCACCACCATGTCGAACACGCCCTTGCCGAGCCCGATGAGGATCAGCCACAGCGCGGGCGGCATCAGCACCTTGAGCGGGTTGAAGTACATCACCATCCGCAGCACCTGCAGGATGTAGCGGTACGCGTCCTTGGTGAAGTGGAACTTGGACTTGCCGGCCCGCTTGGCGTAGTCGATCGGCATGTACCGGACCGGGTGCTGGTTCGACAGGAACGCGATCGTGATCGTGGTGACGCAGGAGAACCCGGGCGGCAGCAGCCGCAGGTACGGCAGCGACACCTCGCGGCGGAACGCGCGCAGCCCGGAGTTCAGGTCCGGGATCTTGGAGTTGGTGAGCCGCTCGGCGATCTTGCGGATGAACCACTTGGCGGGGACGCGCAGCACCTTGTGCGTGCCCTCCTCGGTGGTGCGCGCCCCGACGACCTGGTCGATGGACGGGTCGGTGTCGAGGGCGTCGACGAGGTCGGGGATCCGCTCGTTCGGGTACGACATGTCGGCGTCCGTCCACACGACGATGTCGCCGCGGGCCTGCTGGGAGCCGATGCGCCGGACGGTGCCCGAGCCGCTGTTGTGCTGGAACGCCATCACCCGCATGTTCGGGAAGCGCGGCTCCGCCTCGCGCAGCCGGGCGAGCGTGTCGTCCGTCGAGCAGTCGTCGACGGCCAGCAGCTCGTAGGTCTTGCCGCTGGCGTCCATCGCCTTGCAGATGCGCTCGACCTCGGCGATCACGTGGTCCTGCTCGTTGTAGCAGGGCAGGACGATCGTGACGTGGACGGGCCCGGCCCCGGGTTCGGGCGCGGGCGCGGCTTCGGGCGCGGGCTCGGGCGGCGCGGCGGCCTCTGGCTGCGCGGCGGCCTCGGGCTGGACGGGCTCGGCCGCGGGCTGCGCGGCGGGCGCGGTCGCGGTCGCGGTCTCGGTCGTCGGCTCGGCAGACTGGGTGCTCACGCAGCGCGAGGATACTCGCCCCGCCGAACCTCGGCAGCCGCTAAGGCGCGGACGGCTCCGCGATCCAGACCTCCATGGACAGTCCCCACGTCCCGCCGGGGGGCTTGGCGAGGGTGCGCCCGTCCTGCCGCGTCCGCACGTGGAGGACGCGTTCCGGCGTGCCGTAGGGGGCGACCTGCTCCCGCTTCGCCGCCATGATCACCGGACGCCGGTCGGTCCCGGTGACGCCGGCGATGACGCGCCGCACGTCGGCGGTCGTGGCGCCGCCGCTCACCCGCGCGGCGGGCAGCCCGCACATGCCGCGCACGACCTGGAGGAACCGGTCGGCCGTGGACTGCTCGACCACCACGACGGAGCTGCGCGGCTTCAGCGCGTCGCACATGCCGCGCACGGCGCCCACCTCGTGCTGCTCGGTCCGCCTCACCAGGAACCCGCCGGACGTCAGCACGATCGGCACCAGCATCAGCGCGACGCCGATGACCGTGCCCCGGTTCACCATCTTCGGCCCGTACCCGACGCGGCGGACGCGCCGCACCGTCCACGCGCACGCGAACACGGTGAACAGCAGCAGTCCGGGGATGACCAGGCCGATCAGCCGCCGGGACGCCCACGGATGGTCGGGGGTGATGCCCGGCCGCAGCAGCACCTGCGCGGTCGTCCAGACGACCATCGCGTAGGGAAGCAGCCACTCCGGCGACTGCCCGCGCAGCAGCCGCCGCACCAGCAGCGCCGCGCCGAGCGTCGCGAACAGCAGCGCGGGGACGCCGATGTACCAGACGACCCAGTAGAGCGACAGCTCCGAGTACTGGCGGGTGCCGTCCACCGGCAGGTGCTGGATGCGCTGGATCGTCTCGATGAACTGGACGTTCAGCTGGTCGTCGCGTGTGGCGGGCACCCGGCGGACGGTCTGCACCAGCGGCCGGACCGCGAAGCCCGCCATCACCAGCACGGTGAGGACGGCGGCGACGCCGGGCAGCCGGCCGCGCGCCACCGCCGTGCCGAGCCGCCGCAGCCGCGTGCCCGTGCGGTCCGCGCGCAGCAGCACGACCATGGCGACGGTGGCGACGAGGATCGCCGCGCTGATCGCCAGCAGCGGCTTCAGCGACGACCCCAGATAAGAGAGGTAGGGCCGCGACAGCGTGAAGCCCTCGACCAGGCCGGCGGCCGTGCCGAGCAGCAGCCCGCCGGCGACCCAGTAGCCGGTGCGCCGCCTGCGCCCGATGAGGAGGCCGGCGAACACGAGCACCGGCAGGACGTCCCGCAGCCCGTCGATCCGGACGAGCACGATCATCCCGAGCGCCGCGCCCGCCAGGAACGCCTTGAGGTCGGCGCCGCGTCCCTCGTCGCGGCGCATGTCGTACAGCAGCGACAGGCCGCCCAGCAGCAGGACGATCGCGGGCAGCTCGCTGAACGTGCTGCGCGAGACGTAGAGCATCGGCAGCGTCAGCGCGAGCAGCAGCGCCCCGGCGGGCGCCCAGCGCGGGCCGGCGAGCCGCGCGACGAGCCCGGCGAACGCGAGCACGCAGCACGCGCCGAGCAGCGGCGCCATCAGCAGGATGCCGTGGGTGCCGCCGAGCCAGCCGCCGAGCGCGAGGATCAGCGGCATGCCCGCCATGAACTGCGGGACGACCGCGCCGCCGTCCTGGTAGAAGGCGGGGCTGGCGAACCCGAGGACGGGGTCGCGCCCGCCGAAGGCCGCCGCCGACTCGGGGATGGGCAGCGACCCGTGCTCGGCCAGCCACGTCGCGAACTGGACGTAGGACGCCGGGTCGCGCCGGACGACGATCTGCTCCGCGCACATCACCACCTGGAGCACCAGGAACGCGACGGTGATCGCGAGGACGCTCCAGGTGACCCACCGCGGCACCGACTCCACGCCGCCGGGGGCGTTGAGGCTCCCCCGCTTCGCGGCTTCGTCCACGCCGGGACGGGAGCGCAGGCCGAACCACAGCACCGCGGCCGCGACCGGCACGAACAGCGCGATCGCCGGGACCGGCCGGAACACGCCCGCCAGCAGCAGCGGCAGCGACACCGCCAGCCACGCCACCACGAGCAGCGCCGGGGCGACCGTGACGCGGACGAGCAGCCGGCCAGCGTTCATCGTCCCGCCCCGAGTCGGTGTGCGCAGAAATGGTGTGTGCGGGTGGTCGTCCACCCGTGCGGAGCGTAGCGGCACCCGGCGGGTGGTGGGCCTCGGGCGATCATGCGGGCATACGCTCGGGCCATGAGCGAACCCGACCCGGGCGCGGCCACGCCCGCCGAGCTGCTGCGGCGGCGGGTGGCGGACGCCCCCGCCAACCCGCTGGTCACCTTCTACGACGACGCGACCGGGGAGCGCGTCGAGCTGTCCGCGAAGACGTTCGACAACTGGGTCGCCAAGACGGCGAACTTCCTCGTGGACGGGCTCGGCGCCGAGCCGGGCACCCGCGCCGTGCTCGTGCTGCCGCCGCACTGGCAGACGGCGGTGTGGCTGATGGCCTGCTGGTCGGCGGGCGTCGTCGCCGAACCGGTCGACCCGGAGGCGGTGAAGGGCCGCGCCGGCGAACCGGTGGGCGGTTCCGGGCCGTACATCCTGGCGGCTGCTCAGGAGGTGCTGGACGACGTGGTCGGCGACACGGAGGCCGAGGAGATCGTCGGGCTGTCGCTGCACGCGCTCGGCGGCCCGCTCACCGACTGCCCGCCCGGCGTGACCGACTACGCCGACGAGGTCCGCGGCCACGGCGACCGGTTCACGCCCGGGGCGGAGGTGACGCCGGAGGCTCCCGCGCTCAGTGTGACAAAGACCACACTCGGCCAGGGCGAGCTGGTGGCCGCCGCCCGCGAGGCCGCCGAGAAATGGGAGCTGGACGCACGCGACCGCCTGTTGGTTGACGTGCCGTTCACCACACTGGAGGGGGTACTGGCGGGTCTACTCGCACCACTAGCCTCGGGTGCTTCCGTCATAATTCAACGAAACTTTGACAAAGCCATCCTAGATCAACGCCTGACCGTGGAGCATGTGACGGTGGTGGCCGGCACGCCGGGTCCGAATGACGGATCCGGGTCCCCGTACCGGCTCTCCTGACCTACGCTCTCCTTGCCCTCGTCCAGACCCCGACCCCGGAAAGCGGGCGATCCCGTGTGGGGGACCATCACCCCCCACGCCCCCAAGAACCGCTGAGACCCCGGACCACGGAGCCGATGAACAGCAACCCGATGTACATGGAGTACGTCGACGACGCCGATCCCCAAGCGGCGCCGCGACGCGGCTGGCGCATCCTCGGATGGGTGTGCATCGGGCTGTCGGCGGTCATGGTGGCCGGCTCCCTGACGGCCTACGGCCTGTACCGCAAGGCGTTCGGGAACATCTCGCACGAGGACGTCAACGCGCAGCTCGGCCCCAACCGGCCGAAGAAGCTGAACAGCGCGATGAACATCCTGCTCCTCGGGTCCGACACCCGCGCGGGGTCCAACGGCAAGTACGGGCGCGGGCTGAAGAACGAACTGCCCCGCTCCGACACGATGATCCTGCTGCACCTGTCGCCCGGCGGCGGGCAGGCGATGGGGATCAGCTTCCCCCGCGACCTGATGATCCCGATGCCGTCCTGCAAGGGCCGCAAGGGCGAGACGATCGCGGCGCAGTCCCGCGCCCAGATCAACTCGGCGTTCACCAACGGCGGCGCGGCCTGCGTCATCAAGACGATCGAGAGCATCTCCAACATCCGCATCGACCACTTCATGCAGGTCGACTTCACCGGGTTCAAGACGATCACCACGGCGGTCGGCGGCGTGCCGGTCTGCCTGCCGAAGGCGGTCAACGACCCGAAGTCCGGGCTCCGGCTGGGCAAGGGCCCGCACAAGATCAAGGGTGAGACGGCCCTGGCGTACGTGCGCGTCCGGCACGGCCTCGGCGACGGCTCCGACACCGACCGCATCAAGCGCCAGCAGAAGTTCATGGGCTCGCTCGCCAACCAGGCGATGAGCGCCGGCGTGCTCAGCAACCCGAAGAAGCTCTACACGCTGATGAACGCGGTCACCAAGTCGCTCACCACCGACGAGGAGCTGACCCCGGACGTCATGATGGACATCGCCCGCGAGATGCAGGGCATGACCTCCGGCAAGCTGCGGTTCGTGACCGTCCCGTCCGGCCCCGACCCGCAGGACCCGAACCGCGTCGCGCTCCGGGACGCCGCGCAGCCGTTCTTCGCGGCGGTCCGCAACGACAAGACCGTCCCGAAGGAGCCGAAGGCCGGGACGCCGAAGATCTCGCCGAGCCAGGTGCGGGTGCGCGTCTACAACGGCAGCGGCGTCCAAGGGCAGGCCGGGCGCGTCGCCGACGACCTGGAGTCGCAGGGCTTCCAGGTGACGGTCGGCGGAAACGCACCGGCCGCCACCCCGGCCACCAAGGTGTTGTACGGTGCCGGTGCCGACCAGCAGGCCCAGACGCTCGCCGATCTGATCCCGAGCAAGCCCCAGCCGACGGCGCGCAAGGGCGGCACGCCGGGCGTCGTCGACCTCGTCGTCGGGCGGAACTGGACGGTCCTGAAGAGCGCCGGCGCCGGCATCCCGAAGCAGGAGGGCGAGATCCGGGCCAGCGACAACATCTGCGACACCTGACCCCGGACGGCCTCATGACCTACCCCAGCCGGCCTCCCGGAGCCGAGCCGCCTCCCGGAGCCG
>NZ_VCKZ01000244.1 GCF_005889745.1 Actinomadura geliboluensis | reverse complement strand
ACGGACGGACCTCTGGTGTGCCAGTTGTCCCGCCAGGGGCACGGCTGGTTGGCTACGTTCGGTCGGGATAACCGCTGAAAGCATCTAAGCGGGAAGCCTTCCTCGAGATGAGTTCTCCCACCCCTTTTGTGGGTGTAAGGCCCCCGGTAGACGACCGGGTTGATAGGCCGGAGATGGAAGCGCGGTAACGTGTGGAGTCGACCGGTACTAATAGGCCGAGTGGCTTGAACACACTGAACGTTCAAAGTGAGTCGCTGCGTGAGAGTTTGTTCGCGTCCCTGTGTGGTTCTCAGGAAACAACCTGGAACCGCAGTAGATAAGTGAAGATTTCTGAGCCTGCCGGCTTGGACGTTGATTTGCCCACCTTCTGGGTGGTGCGTTGAGACGTTCGGTGGTTTTGGCGAAGGGGAAACACCCGGTCCCATCCCGAACCCGGAAGTTAAGCCCTTCAGCGCCGATGGTACTGCATGGGAGACCGTGTGGGAGAGTAGGACGCCGCCGGACTCATATTGCAGGAAGGCCCCGCCGTTTTCGGCGGGGCCTTTCTCATTTCTGGCCCAGCAGATCGAGGCCGGGTGGTTGAGCGTGGCCCCGCGACGAGGTGAATCGCGAGGGCCATTTTTGTCAGTGGCTCGCAGGAGGATGGCGTCACACGGATCCCGCGCGGCACAAGCTGCAGAGGTGATCTACGGGCCGTGCCGCCGACCCTTTCGGAGGAGCCATGCTCAACGTCTCGTACGACGACATCAAGTGGGCTGAGTCGTTCAACGAGATCTACTGCTTCACCTTCCTCAAAGGCGTCGAGGAAACCGAGGCGTTGTTGCGTCTGGGCGGCCTCCAAGACACGTTTCACCGCCGTACCTTGCAGGAGGCGAGCGAAATGTACGCGTCCTACGAGGCGGGTTATGCGAACGTCGCATTCGCTCTGGACCTCGGTGCCTGGACGATCCTGATCGAGCCTGACGGTTACCAGGGGTCGCTCATTGAACTGCTCAAGGCGCTGTCCCGGGGCACCGAGGCCGTGTCGGTGCAGCGGCACGACTACGCCGACCATGGCTTCGGTTATGCCGTCGATGGGACGCTGGTCACCGGATTCGAGCCCACCTGGCCCGGTCGCCGCTGGGGCAGCGAACCTGACCGCCTGCTGGGGAAGATGCGCACGGCGGGCCTGGACCCGGACCTCGATGACGAAGACGACTTTGTGTCGCGCGCCTACGTCCCCGCCCTCCTTCTCGCGGGTCTGATCACCGGCGTGCTTCCGCATCGGGACGCCTTCTCCGGGCGGCTCCTGTCCGCTGAGATCGAACCGTGGTTCAGTGCAGCCGAGCCCTGGCTCGGCCACGGGCCCACGAACCCCGAAATGATCGCGGCTCTCGACGCCGCCCCGCCGCACGTGCTCCGCTCCGTCGCCGCGCGCGAGGCGATGCGCCTGGCATCGGTCCTCGGCGTCGACGGAACCCCCGGCCTGGCCGAGGCGGTCGCCGCAACCGAGCGCGGCGAGCCGGTCGAGGTCTCACCCACGTCCGAACTCGGCATGCGTGTCCGGTCCTGGCTGACGCGCTCACGTCAGGCGGCGCGGTCGCTCAACGCTCCGTTCGACCGCTCGAAGATGAGCGACGACGAACGGACCGAGGTGTCCCTGCTTGGCTGGTTCGCGGAGGCACTGAGGGCCGCGCTGTGGCCGGAGCCGCACGCGGCCGCCCGCGCCGCGCTCCGCCCGCTCACGCAGGGCCCGCCCGGCCTCCGCGACCCAGCTCAGGAGAGTGCCGTCCTGCACGCCCTCCGCGGCGACGCGAACCAGACCTGAATCCGACCTGGCGGTCCAGACGCCAGCCGTCTCCGTGCTGGTGGCGGTGACCCCGGCTGGTCAGCGGGGGCGGTGCGGTAGAGGTGGACGAGGCCACGGGGTACGGCCGCCGGCCAGACGGTGGCGTGCTGTTCGTCCGGGATGACTTCGCTGTGGGTCTTGAGGGCCGGGTGCTCGCGCAGCCGGGCGGTAGATCGCGCCAGGTCGGTGACCATGTCGAGCCCGGATAAGGTCTCCTGCATCGCGACCGGCAGGATCGGCCAGGCACGGTCGGGGTTGTTCTCCCGTTCGCCCACGGCCAGGTAGACGTCGCCGGCCGCCCGGTCTGCGATGGGCGACCGGTGGCCGTCGAGCAGCAGCTGGTCGTCCCACCAGAGCGATGGGCTGACCGCCAGGAACCGGCGGGATCCTTCCGGACGGCGTGTCAGGGCCCACCGGACGGCGTGTCAGGGCCCAGCAGGTGAACAGTCCGCCCAGGGAGAAGCCGCCGAGTCCCCGATCGCCGGGATCGAGCGGATGAGTCGACTCCACGAACGGCACGATCACCTGGTGGATCAGGTCGAGCATCGCGTCGGCACCGCCCGTCCCGTGCGGGGTCTGGCCGCGAAGGTAGCGGGACGTGGCGCTGGTCGGCGTCAGGTTTCGGACGCACTGGGCGGTCGGCCGCTCGGGGCCGCCGGTGGAGGGGGAGATGCCGACGACGGCGATGGGACGCAACTGCCGCAGCGAGTAGGCCAGGGTCGTCTGCGCGATGTGCGCGGTGGTCAGGAATTCGGCGCCGGGCGTCCTGCTGCGGGTCAGGTGCGGGCGGCGAGGTCCTCGGCCGCACGGACGCGTGCCACCTCGGGCGTCCGGGCGTCCAGCCGGATCTTCGCGAGGGCCTGGCGGCCGAGATCCGCCGCCCCGGCGTGCTTGACCTCGCCGGGGGCGAGATACACGGTGAGGTCCGGGAAGATGACCAGCTTGCCGCCGTCGTCGGCTGGGGCCGTACGGAAGTCGTTCGGGTCGCGGGGGGCCGCCAGCCGCTCCTCGGCGAAGGCGGCCGCCGGATCCGGCTCGCGGGTTCCGGCGGGGACGAAGGTGCCGTTGCGGAAGTACACCGTGGTCTGAGCCCGGTCGCCCGCGGCGAGGGCAGCCCGTGCCGCGCGTGCCGGCGGGTCGGGCGGGCGCCGGATGAGGGTGCGCCCCGCGCTCTGCCGCCGGATCCGCCAGAGCTTGACCACCGTCCAGATGAGGAGCAGCGGCCACAACACGAGCAGGGCCACCAGCAGGCTCGCTCCCGGCGCGTCCACCTTGACGCGAAGTGCCTCGCTGGACCGCTCGCAGGTGACCGCGACGTAGTCGGTGGCGGGCGCGCGGAACGCCCCGACCCACCGGTATCCCTTGATCTCCGCGGCGTCGCCGTCGTGCCGTGCGCGGTCCAGGTTCACCGGGTAGGTGCCCTTCTGCCCGGCCAGCGTGCAGGTGCCGGGGTCCTCGGCGGCCGCCACGACGTGGACCCGGTAGCGCAGGCCCTCGTCCACCCAGAGGACCGGGCGGAGTTCCCCGGGCACGCTCCCCGGCCGGACGGCGTCGACCGTGCTGGCGGTGAGCAGCGCGTGGTGCGTTCCCCAGAACAGCGCGGTGAGCAGGACGAGCACGGCCAGCGGCCCGATCGGGACCAGATACGAGCGCCAGGACGTCGCGAACGGCACCCGATATCGATATGTCACCTTCTTCGGCACCCGCGAATTGTACGATCTTGCGGCCTGGAAAGGGAGATCATTTGGACGTGACGCGGACCGAGATCGACGGCGTTCCCGTGTTCTGGAACGAGGGCGTGCCGGGCGATGACTATCGGGCGGCGCTGGTGTTCCGTGTGGGGCGGGCGGACGAGACCCTCGCGAGGGGCGGCCTCACCCACCTGGTGGAGCATCTGGTGCTGCATGCCGTCGGCGATGCCGACTATCACCACAATGGCGCCGTCGACGCCACCACGACGACGTTCGTCACGCATGGCGAGCCCGACGAAGTCGCCGCCTTCCTGACGGCGGTGTGCCATTCGCTGGGCGCACCTCCTATGGAACGCCTCGAAGCGGAGAAGAACATCCTGCGGACCGAGGCCGAGAGCCGCGACCCCGGCCTGGCGGGCAGATTGCTGCTGTGGCGTTACGGCGCGGCCACCTACGGCTTGCCCGCCTATCCCGAGTACGGTCTCGGCGCTGTCACGTCCGATGACGTCAAGGAATGGACGGCGCGCTGGTTCACCAGGAACAACGCGGCGCTCGCGCTCATCGGCGGGCCTCCGCCGGAAGGGCTGGCCCTGCCGCTTCCCGAGGGCGAGCGGCGACCGTGCCCGGAACCGACCAGCGCGTTGCCCCGGACGCCCGCGTACTTCAACACCGACGTCAACGGCGTCGCGCTGACCGGCATCGTGCCGCGCGGCCCCGCCGCCGGGATCTACGGCGAGATCCTCGGCCGCCGCCTCCACCGCGTGCTGCGGCGGGAGAACGCGCTGAGCTACACGACGAGCGTCGAGTTCTTGGCGCGCCCCGGGTACACCGCGGAGATACTCGCGTTCGCGGACGGGCTCGCCGAGGCGCGTCCGGAACTGGCGGAGCGGTTCCGGGCGGAGATCGAACGCCTCGCCGCCGAGCCGGTGGACGCGGCCGAACTGGCCGAACTGGTGACGGTGCGACGCACCCGGAGCGCCTCCGACGAGGCCCGCGCCTCGCTGCCGATGGCCTCGTGCGTGGCCGAACTGATGGGGGCGCCGCAGCGCACGCTGGAGGAGACCCTCGCCGCCCAGGACGAGGTCGGGCCGGAGGACGTCCAAGAGGTCGGCCGGACCATGCTCGACACCGCGCTGCTGATGCTCCCGCTGGACGAGGAGCCGCAGGGCGCGCGCTTCGCCCCGGCGCCGGTGGGCTCGACGGTCGCGGTCGACGGCCGGATCCACACCCGTCCCGACGAGGTGCAGCGCGGGCTGATCGTCGGCCGGGACGGGGCCACCTCGCTCACCGGCCCGGCCATGGCCACCGTCCGGTTCGACCAGTGCGCCGCCGTACTCGCCTGGCCGGACGGGGGACGTGTGCTGGTGGGCCTGGACGGCCTGATGGTCAGGGTCGAGCCGAACATCTGGAACGCGGGCCCCGACGCGGTCGCCGACGTCGACCGGTATGCGCCCGCCGAGGCGGTCGTGCGCATGCCGGAGCGTCCCGCCGACGGCGTCCCGGCCCGCATCGGGGCGCCGGTGGCCGAGCCGGACGCCCCGGAGACCGGCGCGTCGCGGGCCGGAGTGGTGGCGACCGTCTTCGGGCTGCCCGGAAAGATCAGGGCTCGGCGGCGTGAGCCCGCCTGGCGGGACGCGGTGCTCGCGGCGGCGCTGCCGAAGGTGCGCGGCGGCGACCTGCGCGCGGGCCTGGAACTGCTGGCCGGCACCCGCGACGACGCCGAGACCCGCTGCCTCTACCTGGAGAACCTCACCGACGCCGCGCTCGGGCAGGGCGCGCGCCTGGCGGAGCTGTCCGCGGCCGACCCCGCCGACCCGGATCTGTGCCTGTGGCTCGGCTCGACCCGCGTCGGTGAGGCGTGGAAGGCCCGCAGCGCCTACCGCGCCGAGTACGTCGAAGCGGAGCGGTTCGGCCGGTTCTGGCGGCTGCTGGCCCTCGCGGGCCCTCCGCTCCACCGTGCCGCCGAGCTGCTGCCCGCCGACCCCGTCCCCTGGGACAGGCTCCAGTGGCACGGCCTCGGCATGCAGCTCGAACGGGACGAACTCGACCGCGTCTGGCGGGAGCTCACGGCGCGCGACCCGTCCCTCTACGCGGGTCACATCTCCCGATCGCAGGTCCTCTGCAAGAAATGGTGGGGTTCGGACGCCGAGGTGCTCGACTTCGCCGAGACGGCCGTCGCCGCGGCCGAGCCCGGCGACCCGGTCACCGCGGTGCTCGCGGTGGCGCATCTGGAAATCGGCGTCGAGATCGGAACCTGGGACGACCTGAACGGCTACCTGGCCCGGCCCTCGGTGCACGCCGCCCTGGTGGAGGCCGCCGACCGGTGGCTGTCCGCCGAGCGGCCCCATCCGCGGAACCTGGAGGCCCACCACATCTTCGGTGCGGCGTTCTACCGGGCCGGTGACCACGACCGGGCCCGGCGCCACTTCGTCCAGGTCGGCCGTACCGGCGCCCCCGACCGCGCATGGGCGTACGCGGACGCCCCGGACCGGCTGCTGGCGCGGGCCCGCCGGGACGTCCGCGCGAAGGCGTCCGCCGGAAAGGGGAGCTAGCCCGCGGCCTCGTCCGGCATGAGGGCTTTCGCGTAGTTGGCGAGCGAGCGGTTGTACTGCGGGAGGTGGCGGGAGAGCGCGCCGAGGGCGAGCGACACCGCCTCCCTCTCGCGGCCGAGGTCGGTGAGCGCCAGCGCCAGGAACGCGGTCACGGCGTCGTCCAGAGAGTCGGAGCAGGCGTCGCGCTCGGCGGTCAGGAGGGCGACGCTCTCCTCGGCCCGGCCCAGGTTGCGAAGGGTGCTGGCGTACTGGACGGCCGCCTCGCGCCGGCGCGTCCCGTCCAGCCCGGCCGCGAACGCCCGCTCGTAGTGGACGGCGGCCCGCGCCTCGTCGCCGATCGAGTCGTGCGCCGACGCCAGCTCGTACTCGGCGACCGGGTCGCCGGGCGGGAGCTCGCCGGTCAGCGCCTCCATCTCGGCGAGGAAGCCGGCGGGCTCGTGGTCGTCGAACGCGGCCCAGAGATCGGCGATCCGCCGCTCCCAATCGGGGGTGATCATGCTTGTGAGGATAGGGGCCCGGTGCCGGTGGCGGGTACGCCGCCGTGATCGCGGGGGCCGCAACGGTGCTGCAACCTGCCATGCGGCACAATTGGACCGCTCGACACAGGTCGGGATCATGGTCGCGTCGGTGCCAACCCACACATCTGCACCGGCGCGGCCACCGAGGCGGAGTCGTCACCGGAGCCCGGTCGGCCCGCGACAGGCCGTCGGGTCACGGCTCTCAGGAAGCGGCCGCGAGGCGGGTCTCGGTCCAGGCGGTGTGGCGTTCGCGCAGGTCGTCCGGGGTGAGGTCCGTCCGGCCCAGGTCGTGGTAGTTGGGGAGCCACGTTTCGACGGACCGGTGGGAGTTGGTGAGGGCGAAGACGTCCCACAGGGCCAGGTCCGGGACGGGGCGGCCCGCCTCCTCGTAGGCGTCGGTGAAGGCTTCGGCAGCGGCCGCGCCGTGGAGGAGGACGAGGTCGAGGCGGCACCAGGCGACGTCGAAGCCGCGCGGTGCCAGGGACGCGCCCGACCAGTCGACCACGCCGGTGAGGGTGTCGCCCTGCCACAGGACGTTGCCCGCCCAGAAGTCGTAGTGGGTGAGGACGGGGTCGGCTTCGGTGAGGCGGTGGCCGTGGGCCGCCAGGAGCGGCGCACCGGGGGCGGAGCCGGCCGGGCGGTGGGGCGAGGCGGCGGCTGCGGCCATGCCGTCGCGGAAGCCGGTGAGCCGCGCGGTGGGGATGGCGTGGAGGCGGGCCAGGACGCGGCCCTGCTGGACGGCGGCGGCGCCCGGGTCGACGGACGTGATGTCGGCGCGGCCGGGGAGGCGGGTGATCAGTACCGTGGGCTGCCCGGAGCGTGCTCCGTACGGGTCGGAGCCGAGGAGGCGCGGGGCCCAGCCGTCCAGGCCGTCCAGGACTTCGAGGACGTGGGCCTCGTTCACGGCGGCCGTGTCGCCGGACGGGAAGCGGCGCAGGACGGCCTGCCCGAGCGGCGTTTCGAGCAGGTGCGTGGCGGCGTGCGTGCCGCCGGCGAGGCGGCGGACGGCACGGACCGGCCCGCCGGTCGCCTCGGCGGCCCATGCCAGGGCCCCGGCGGGCGGCTGCGCATCGGTCATCGGGCGTCCGGAGGGGTGAAGTAGGCGGCGCTCTCGGCGTCCGCCGGGTAGTAGGACTCGATGGCGATCTCGTCCAGCGTGATGTCCATCGGCGTGCCGAACGTGGTGATCGTCGAGAAGAGCCGCACCTCCCGGTCGCCGATGCGGATGATCATCGGGATGACGACGTCGGCGTCGATCGACGTGCCGGACGGGTCGTCCGGCGCGAGCAGCTCCTCGTAGAGCGCGGTGAGCTCGGGGTCGGGGGCCTTCGCCAACTGCCGGAGGATCCTGGAGCGGAAGACCGCGCGCACATCGGCCAGGTTGACGACCAGGGGAGCGAACCCGCGCGGGTCGAGGCCGAGCCGGATCAGGTTGACCGGGGGCCGCAGAAGGTCGGGGTGGACGGTCGCGAAGAACGGTTCGATGGCGCGGTTGGTCATCAGGATGTTCCAGCGGCGGTCGAAGACCAGTGCCGGATACGGTTCGTGCGCGCTGAGCACCCTGGCGACCGCGTCCCGTGCCGCGGGCAGCGCGTCACCGCCGAGCGGCCGTTCGGGGTACCGGGGGGCGAAGCCGGCGGCGAGCAGCAGCCGGTTGCGCTCGCGCAGCGGCACGTCGAGATGCTCGGCGAGCCGCAGGACCATGGCGGGGCTCGGGTTCGACTTGCCCGTCTCGACCAGGCTGACGTGGCGGGCCGAGACGTCGGCGGCGATCGCGAGGTCGAGCTGGCTGAGCCGCCGGTGGTGCCGCCACCCGCGCAAGAGCTCCCCGAACGTTTCCACGATCACCGAGGGTACTCAGCGTGCCGCCGGACGCCATGAAATGGGAGTTCATCGACAAGCGCCGCGAACCCCGGAAAAACTGCGTCCATGACCACAGCGAACAAGAACCTGGTTCAGCAGGCACTGGGAGAACTCATCGGGACGGGCGACGTCGACGCCTTCGGGGCTTTCCTGCGCGACGACTTCGTCCACCACCGGCCCGACGCGACCACGTCCACCAAGGAGGAATGGCTCGCCAACGTGCGCGCTGCGCTCGTCCCGCTCGCTGGCATGCAGGTCGAGATCGAGCACGTGCTCGCCGACGGCGACCACGTCGTGATGTACTCCCGGCGCCGCCTCCCCGACGGCGGCCCGGAGGTCGCGATCGTCGACATCCTGCGCGTCGACGGCGGCCTGATCGCCGAGGCGTGGGAGATCATCGAGCCGGTGGCCCGGGCCACCGCCAACCTGAGCTGGTGGGAGCCCGGCGAGAACTAGCGCGGCGCGGCCCCGGTCGGCGCGTTCGGCGGCTGACGCGATGCCCGGCGGGTCGGCGGCGGAGACGCCGTAGGCTGCACGGGTGACTGAGAAGCTTTGGCAGATCGAGCCGTCGGGGCCGCTGCGCGGGGACGTCACCGTGCGCGGGGCGAAGAACGCGGTCAGCAAGCACATGGTCGCGGCGATGCTGGGCGAGACGCCGAGCACCATCGGCAACGCGCCGGACGTCGGCGAGGTCGGCATCACCGCGGGCATGCTGGAGCACATCGGGATGACGGTGGAGCGCTCCGGCGGTGACGTCACGGTGGTGCCGGGCCCGGTGGCGGACCCGAGCGTCGGCAAGGCGTTCACCGGGCTGAACCGCATCCCGATCCTGATGCTGGGGCCGCTGCTGCACCGGGCGGGCGAGGCGTTCGTGCCGCTGGTCGGCGGTGACCCGATCGGGCGGCGCCCGGTCGACTTCCACGTGGACGCGCTGCGCGCGTTCGGGGCCGAGGTGACGCACGAGGCCGACGGGATCCACGCGCGGGCGTCGCGGCTGGTCGGGACCCGTGTCGAGCTCCCGTACCCGAGTGTCGGCGCCACCGAGACGGTGCTGCTGGCGGCGGTGCGGGCGCAGGGCAAGACCGTCATCCGCAACGCCGCGACCGAGCCGGAGATCATCGAGCTGGCGCTGTTCCTGCAGCGGATGGGCGCGCGCATCTCGTTCGCCCCCGACCGGCGGATCGTGGTGGAGGGCGTCGAGCGGCTGAGCGGGGCGCAGACGCGGCTGGACGGCGACCGCATCGAGGCGTTCTCCTACCTGGTGGCCGGGCTGGTGACCAGGGGAGAGGTGCGGGTGCACGGCTGCCCGCAGGACCGGCTCGTCACCGCGATCACGACGCTGGCCCGGATGGGCGCCGAGTTCGAGATCACCGATGACTGGATCATGGCGTCCGCGCCGGACGGGCTGAGCCCCGCGGCCGTGCAGACCGACACCCATCCGGGGTTCGCGACGGACTGGCAGACGCCGCTGATGGTGCTCTTCACGCAGGCCGAGGGCATGTCGGTGCTGCACGAGACGGTGTACGAGAACCGGCTCGCGTACGTGCCCGCGCTGCAGAGCATGGGCGCGGAGATAGAGGTCTACGACACCTGCCTGGGCGGGCCCGCCTGCCGGTACCACGACACGGCGGCGCTGCACTCGGCCGTGGTGCGGGGCGTGACCAAGCTCCGCGGCGGGGACGTGACCATGCCCGACATCCGGGCCGGGTTCTCGGCGGTGCTCGCGGCGGCCGTCGCGGAGGGGCCGTCCACGCTGCGGGGCGTCCACCACATCGAGCGCGGCTACCACCGCCCGGTCGAGCAGTTCCGGGCGCTGGGCCTCGCGCTGCGGGAGGGGTAGCGGCCGCTCCTTACCCGGTGATGGCCGAAACCTACAAGACGGATGCCGGCGCGGCGGCCAGGCTGGAGCCATGGACATCGACAAGGCATCCGACTTCATGGCCACGCACGCGCGCCTGCTCGACCGGCGCCGCTTCGAGCAGCTGACGGGGGACGGTGACGGGGACGCGCTGCTGTCCGCGCTGAACGCCTACCGGAACCCCGACGGCGGCTACGGCCACGGGCTGGAGCCCGACCTGCGGTCCCGGACAAGCCAGCTGGGCCCGGCCCTGCACGCCTTCGAGGTCTTCGAGGAACTGGCGCCCGCCACGGCGCCGGAGGCCGCCGCGCTCTGCGACTGGCTGGAGTCGGTCGCGCTGCCGGACGGCGGCGTCCCGTTCGCGCTGCCCGTGCCCGACCCGGCCGGGTGCGCGCCGTTCTGGGCGGGCGCCGACACCGGGTCGTCCTCGCTGCAGATCACCGCAGTGGTCGCCGCGATGGCGCACCGTGTCGGCGTCCACGACAAGGCCGTCGCCGGGCATCCGTGGCTGGAGCGGGCGACCCGCTACTGCCTCGACACCGTCCGGGCGAAGGAGGAGTTGCACGCGCTGGAGCTGGCGTTCACGCTCTGGCTGGCCGATGCCGTCGAGGACACCGAGACCATCGCGGCGCTCGGAAGGCACATCCCGGAGAGCGGCTGCGTGCACGTCCAAGGCGGCCTGGAGGACGAGATGATGCGGCCCCTCGACTTCGCGCCCTACCCCGGACGCCCCGCCAGGGCTCTGTTCAAGGACGAGGTGGTGCAAGCCGAGTTGCGGCGCCTCGATGAGGAGCAGCAGGACGACGGCGGCTGGCGCGTCGACTTCGCCAGCTACTCGCCGGTCGCCGAGCTGGAATGGCGCGGCCATCAGACCGTCAAGGCCGTCTCCATCCTGACCCGCAACGCCGTGGGCTGAGCCCGCCGCCGTGGGAGCATGAAGGGTCCCATCCGCGCTGAGGCGCCGGACGCGCTCAGCAGACGGCACCGGAGGCTCCCGATGGACAACGGCCCGGGCTACACGGCGCTCACCCCGCTCGCTTTCCTCAAGAGGTCGGCGGAGGTGTTCCCGGACAAGACCGCCTACGTCCACGGGGACCGCCGCGCCACCTACGCCGAGTTCGCCGCCGAGGCGACCCGGCTGGCGCACGCGCTGCGGGCGTCCGGCATCGAGCCCGGCGACCGGGTCGCCTACCTGGCGCCGAACGTCCCCGAGCTGCTCGTCGCCCACTTCGCCGTGCCGCTGGCCGGGGCCGTGCTCGTCGCGATCAACACGCGGCTCGCGCCCGGCGAGATCCGCTACATCCTCGACCACTCGGGGGCGAAGGCGCTGGTCGTGGACGCGGCCCTGCACCCGTCGATCGCGCCCGTCGCCGACGGCCTGCCGCAGGTCGTCACCGTCCCGGCGCCGGGCGCGGACGCCGACCCGGCGGTCGGCGGCACCGGCTACGCCGACCTGCTGGCGCGCGGCTCCGACGACCCGCCGCCCTGGGACGTCCCCGACGAGAACGCCGCCATCTCGATCAACTACACGTCCGGCACCACGGGACGTCCCAAAGGCGTCGTCTACACCCATCGCGGCGCCTACTTGAACGCGCTCGGCGAAGTCCTGCACTCGCGGCACACGCCCGACAGCGTCTACCTGTGGACGCTGCCGATGTTCCACTGCAACGGCTGGTGCACGCCGTGGGCGCTCGCCGCGATCGGCGGGACGCAGGTGTGCCTGCGCGCCGTCGCCGCCGCCGAGGTGTGGCGGCTCATCGACGCCGAGGACGTCACCCACCTCAACGGCGCCCCGACCGTGCTGGTCACGATCGCGAACGCGGCGGAGGCGCATCCGCTGGAGCGGCCGCTGACGGTCACGACGGCGGGCGCGCCGCCGAGCCCGACGATCATCGGGGAGATGGAGCGGCTCGGCGCGCGCATCGTGCACGTCTACGGGCTGACCGAGACCTACGGCCCGTACTCGGTGTGCGAGCCGCAGCCCGGCTGGCCGGGCCTGCCCACCGGCGACCGGGCCCGGCTGCTGGCCCGGCAGGGCGTCGGCATGGTCCAGACGGACGGGCTGCGCGTCGTCGACGACGCCATGGCCGACGTCCCCGCCGACGGGGAGACGCTCGGCGAGATCGTCATGCGCGGCAACAACGTCATGAAGGGCTACCACCGGGACGAGGAGGCCACCGCGCACGCGTTCCGCGGCGGCTGGTTCCACTCCGGCGACCTCGGCGTCCGCCACCCGGACGGCTACGTCGAGCTGCGCGACCGGTCCAAGGACATCATCATCTCCGGCGGCGAGAACATCTCGACGGTCGAGGTCGAGCGGGCCATCGACGCGCACCCGGCCGTGCTGGAGGTCGCCGTCGTCGCCGTGCCCGACGACAAATGGGGCGAGCGCCCCAAGGCGTTCGTCGTGCTCCGCGACGGCCACGCCGCGACCGGGGACGAGCTGATCGGGCACGTCCGGGAGAGCCTCGCCCGGTACAAGGCGCCCGACACGGTGGAGTTCGTCGCCGAGCTGCCGAAGACGTCCACCGGCAAGATCCAGAAGTTCCAGCTCCGGGAGCGCGAGTGGGCCGGGCGGGACAGCCGTGTCCAGGGGTGATCCGGAAGCCGGGAAGCCCTGCCGCATCGGGCCTCCCGTCAGGGTGAGGACGGGCCGTTCGTGGGAAGTGTTCCCTGCGCGAGGGCCGGGCCGCCGGCCGTTCGTCGAGAGGGGAGCGTGATGGCGCCCACCGGGAGGCCGACCGGGAACGTGCTGATCGTGGGGGCGGGCCCGACCGGGCTCCTGCTGGCGGGGGACCTGGCCGCGGCGGGCATCGGCTGCACGGTGCTGGAACGCCGCGCCGAGGAGACGAGCACCCTGACGCGGGCGTTCGCCGTGCACGCCCGCACCCTGGAGACCCTGGACGCGCGCGGCGCCGCCGCCGACCTGATCGCCGCGGGGACGCGGGTAGGCGCGCTGCGGCTGCTCGGCGCGACCGCCCTCGACCTCTCGCGGCTGCCCGGCCGCTTCCCGTTCGTCCTCGTCGTCCCGCAGTACGAGACCGAACGCGTCCTGAAGGAGCGGGCGTTCGCCGCGGGCGCGGAGATCGTGCACGGCGCCGAGGTCACCGGCCTCCGCCAGGACGCCGCGGGCGTGGACGTCGACGTGCGCACCGCCGGCGGCGAGACCTCGACCCGCCGCGCCTCCTACGTGGTGGGCGCCGACGGGGTCCGCAGCACCGTCCGGCGGGAGCTCGGCCTGCCGTTCCCCGGCCGCGCGGCGGTGCGCTCGGTGATGCTCGCCGACGTCCGGCTGGACGAGGCGCCCGCCGCCACCCTGACCGTCGGCGCCGTCGGCGACGCGTTCGCGTTCATCGCCCCGTTCGGCGACGGCTGGTACCGGGTGATCGCCTGGAACCGGCGGCACCAGGCGCCCGACTCCGAGCCCGTCGACATGGCCGAGCTGCGCGAGGTCGTCCGCCGCGCGCTCGGCAGCGACCACGGCATGCGCGACCCGCGCTGGACGTCCCGGTTCCACAGCGACGAACGGCAGGTCCCGAGGTACCGGGTCGGGCGGGTGTTCCTCGCCGGGGACGCCGCGCACGTCCACTCCCCGGCGGGCGGGCAGGGCATGAACACCGGCGTCCAGGACGCGGCGAACCTCGGCTGGAAGCTCGCCGCCGAGCTGCGCGGATGGGCGCCGTCGTGGCTGCTCGACAGCTACCACGAGGAGCGGCACCCGGTCGGGCGGCAGGTCCTGCGGGGCAGCGGCGCGCTGCTGCGGTTCGCGCTCGCCGAGCCGCGCTGGCTGCGCGCGGCCCGCGGCGCCGCGGCGTGGGCGGCGACGCACGTCCGGCCGGTGGCGCGGCGGCTGGCGGGCGCCGTCTCCGGCATCGACATCGCCTACCCGGCGCCGCGCGGGGCGCACCGGCTCGCCGGCCGCCGCGCCCCCGACGTGCCGCTGGCGGGCAGCCCGCCCCGGCTGTACGAGCTGCTCGGCGACGGGATGTTC
>NZ_VCKZ01000717.1 GCF_005889745.1 Actinomadura geliboluensis | reverse complement strand
CTGACGGACCCGGCGAGGACCAGCGCGGCGCGCGGGCCGACGGTGTCGCAGAGCGCGCCGAGGGCCGGGCCGCCGAACGCGCCGGACGCGGCGCCGACCATGCCCTGCGCGGCGATCACGCGGCCGCGCAGCCCGCCGGGGCTGTCCAACTGGACGCGGGTGGCGACGGTGGTGTCGAACACGACCGCGCAGGCCGCGATCGGCAGCATCGCGGCGCCGAACAGCAGCAGGTCCGGGGCGCCGCCGCTCAGCATCTGCCCGGCGCCGCACAGCGCCGCGGCGACCAGCAGCAGCCGGAGCGGGAGGCGGGTGCGGGAGGCGGCGTAGACGCCGCCGAGGACGGTGCCGACCGCGAACGCCACCGACAGGGCGCCGTACCCGGCGGCGCCCGCGCCGAGCGGCCCCTGGCTCATCGCGGCCATGGTGACCTGGTAGTTGCGGCCGAGGCTGCCGAGCACGAACGCCAGCCCGAACATGATCAGCAGCCGGGGCGAGGCGAGCACGTAGCGGAAGCCCGCGACGATGCCGCGCTCCCCCGGCTCGGCGGGCGGCAGCCGGTGCAGCTCGCCGCCGCGCATCAGGGCGATGGCGGCGAGGACGCCGAGGAAGCTCACCGCGTTCACCGCGAACGCGCCCGGCACCCCGGCGAGCGGGATCACGATCCCGGCGAGGCTCATCCCGAGGATGCGGCCGCCGGAGCTCAGCACCGAGCCGAGCGCGAGGCCGTTGGACAGGTCCTCCTGCCCGACCACCTCGGCGCCGAACCGGCCGAGCGCGGGCGAGGTCAGCGCGGTCGCGACGCCGGAGACCAGCGTGATCGCGTACAGCCCTCCGGTGCCGCTCGGGTCCCCCGCCGCGATCACCGCGAGCAGGGCCGACAGCACCGCCTGGACCACCTGGCCCGCCGCCACGACGTACCGCGCGGGCAGCCGGTCGGCGATCACCCCGCCCCACGGCCCGATCAGCATCGTGGGCAGGGCCTGCAGGACGAGGCCGAGCCCGACGCTGGTCGCCGAGCCGGTGATCGACAGGATGAGCCAGTTCAGCGCGAGGACCTGCATCCACGTGCCGGTGATCGAGACGAAGTCCGCCACGGCCCACAGCCGGTAGTTGTGGTGGCGCAGCGAGCGCAGCATCACCGGGATAGCCAAGGTCTTCTCCCCCTAAAGGTCACACCAAGTGACCTCCAACGCCGGGTCTGCGGGAGGCGTTCCAAACCTGCGAAGTGTGCGAGATACATCACGTTTCCGCAGGTGAGCGCGGGGAAGGCGGGCGTCCCGCCGGATCCCCCGGCCCGCCGGGGCTAGGCTCGCCTTCGGCCGTCGGCGGGCGGGAAGATCACGAACGGAGTGGGACCGGGTGAGCGAGCGGGCGTTCTGGGTGGGCACGTACACCGGCGAGGCGGGCGCCGGCGCCGGGATCTACCGGGTGGCGCGGCGCTCCGACGGGACGCTGCGGGCGCCGGAGCTCGCGGCCGGGGCGGTGAGCCCGTCCTACCTGGCGGCGCAGCCCGGGAAGGGCGTCATCTACGCGGTGCGCGAGGAGGACGAGGGCGGCGTCGTCGCGTTCGACGCGTCCGGCGGGCGGCTGCGGGAGATCGGGGTGCGGGCGGCTGGGGCGCTGCCGTGCCATCTGTCGGTG
>NZ_VCKZ01000243.1 GCF_005889745.1 Actinomadura geliboluensis | reverse complement strand
GTCCCCGCAAGATCCGCACCCCGCCGTGCCGGAACCCGGCGCGCTCACCCTCGAAGCGCCCTCGGGAGGTGCGCGATGAGCGGCCGCCATGCCCGTCCCGAACCCTGGGACGACGGGACCCTCGACTCGCTGCTGGTACTGGTCGCCGAGAGCCTCGGCTACCGCTGCACCCCCGCGCCCGGCGAGGTGATGCTGCTGGAGGGCGCGAACCGGCTGCACGTGAGCCTGCGCGACCTGCGGCAGCTCGCCCGCCTCGTGCCGCGCGACGACTGGCCGGCGCTGGTGTCCGACCATGTCACCACGATCGTCACCGCGATCGAGGAGCCGCTGGACCTCAGCGACTTCGACCTCGCCCAGCACCTGCTGCGCACCCGCATCTACCCGGCGGAGGCCGACAACGGCGTCCTCGCCGCCCGGCCGTTCGCGCCCGGCCTGATCGAGGCCGTCGTCGTCGACACGCCCACCACGGTCCGCACCGTCACCACCGACGAGATGGACGGCTGGCCCGTCTCCGGCGACGCGCTGTTCATGCTGGGCCGCGCCAACGTCCGCGCCGACGGGCCCCTCCAGCTCGACGAGCAGGACCTCGGCGGCGTCCGCGTCTCCGTCCTGCACGGCTGGACGTTCTACGCCGTCACGCACCTGGCGTGGCTGGAGGAGTACCTGCCGATCGGGCCGTACGGGGCGCTGGTGATCGCGCCGAACCGCAGCCTGATCGTCGCCCACCCGCTGCGGATCGCCGAAGGGCACCCGCGGGCGCGGTACCGGGCGGCCGTGGCGGCGGCGACCGAGCTGCAGGCGCAGGCCCACCGCGCCTACGAGGAGGGCCCCGGCTCGCTCAGCCCGCACCTGTACTGGTGGCGCGCGGGCGAGCTGACCTACCTGGAGACCCGCTACGAGGGCGACACGATGGTGCTGCCGGAGGAGTTCGCGTCCGTCCTCGCCACGCTGGCGGCCGAGCACTGATGCGGATCGTCGTCGCGCCCGACTCGTTCAAGGGCAGCCTGTCCGCGGCGGAGGTGTGCGCCGCCGTCGCGGCGGGCGCGCGCCGGGCCGTGCCGGACGCCGAGGTCGCGGCGGTGCCGATGGCCGACGGCGGCGAGGGCACCCTCGACTGCTTCCTGGCCGCCCGCGGCGGCGACGCCGTCGAGGTCGCCGCCGCCGACCCGCTGGGCCGCCCGGTCAAGGCCCGCTACGCCCTGTCCGGCGACGGGCGCTCCGCCGTGGTGGAGCTGGCCGCCGCGTCCGGGCTGCCGCTCGTCGAGGACGTCCCGCCCGATCCGCTGAACGCCGCCACCCACGGCACCGGCGAGCTGATCGCGGACGCGGTGCGGCGCGGCGCCCGCGAGGTCCTCGTGTGCATCGGCGGCAGCGCCAGCACCGACGGCGGCACCGGGCTGCTGCGCGCCCTCGGCGTCCGCTTCCTGGACGCCGCCGGCGCGGAGCTGCCGCCGGGCGGCGCGGCCCTCGCCCGGCTCGCCGCGATCGACGACTCCGCGCTGCCGGACGCGGTCCGCGCGACCCGGTTCCGGGTCGCCTGCGACGTCACCAACCCGCTCGTCGGCCCGGCCGGCGCCGCCGCCGTGTTCGGCCCGCAGAAGGGCGCGTCGCCCGCGCAGGTCGCCGAGCTGGACGCCGCCCTCACCGTCTTCGCCGACGTGCTCGCCGCGCGCGGCGGGCCCCGCGTCCACGACCTGCCCGGCGCGGGCGCGGCCGGCGGCACCTGCGGCGGCCTCGTCGGGGTGCTCGGCGCCGAGCCGGCCGCCGGGGCCGAGCTCGTCGCCGCGGCGGTCGGACTCCCGGCCGCCCTCGCCGGCGCCGACCTGGTCGTCACCGGCGAGGGCCGGGTCGACGGGCAGAGCGCCGGCGGCAAGGTCGTCTCCGCCGTCGCCGCGCTCGCGCGCGACCGCGGCGTCCCCTGCCTGGCCCTGGCCGGCGGCGTCGCCGGGCCCCTGGACGAGCTGCACGCGCTCGGCCTCACCGCCGCGTTCAGCCTCGCCGACGGGCCCCGCACCCTGGCGGAGCTGAAGGCGGACGCCGCGCCGCTGCTGGCCGCCGCGGCGGAGCAGGCCGTCCGCCTGTTCGCCCGCTAGGCGGGGGCCGGCTCCGGCTCGGGCGCGGGTTCCGCCGCCGGAGCCTTCACCGTCAGCATCGGCAGGAACACGTGCGTCAGCGGGCCGATCGCCAGCGCGTACAGCACCGTCCCGAGGCCGACGGTGCCGCCGAGCAGCCAGCCGGCGGCGAGCACGGCCAGCTCGATCCCGGTCCGGACCACGCGGAGGGAGTGGCCGCGCGCGGCGATCCCGGTCATCAGCCCGTCGCGCGGGCCGGGGCCGAGGCCCGCGCCGATGTAGCAGCCGGTCGCCACGCCGCCGACGAGCACCGCGACGACGAGGAACCCCCAGCGGAACGCGAGCGCGTCCGGGGCGGGCAGCAGCCACAGGAACAGGTCGGCGAACACGCCGACGAGGACGACGTTGCTGATCGTCCCGATCCCGGGCCGCTGCCGCAGCGGGATCCAGGCGAGCATCACCACCGCGCCCGCGATGATGATCCACGCGCCGATCGACAGTCCGAAGCGGCGGGAGAGCCCCTGGTGGAAGACGTCCCATGGATCGTTCCCGAGGCCGGACGACACCTGGAGGGCGATCCCGAGCCCGTACAAGGCCAATCCAACGTAGAGCTGCACGAGCCGTCGCGCCATCAAGGCCATTATCCGCCTCCAACACCATGAGTGGCCATCTTCCGGACCCACTCTGGCGTGAAGTGGACTGGTACTTGTAGGGCCAATTATGCGAAAGTGGCTTGTATGAGCACCCGCTATGTGAGCGGCCCGCACCTGGCCCGGCTGCTGGGGGACGTCTCGCGGGACCGCCCCGTCTACGCCGCGCTGGCCCGGTCGGTGCGCGCCCTCGTCCTGGACGGGCGGCTGGCCCTGCGCACCCGGCTGCCCGCCGAACGCGACCTCGCCGCCGCCCTCGGCGTCAGCCGCACCACCGTGACGACCGCCTACGACCGGCTCCGCGAGGAGGGCTACATCGAGAGCCGGCAGGGCGCGGGGAGCTGGACGGCGCTGCCCCCGGTGCGGATGTCGGCGGTCGAGCGGCGCACCGACGCGCCCCCCGGCGGGCTGTACGGCAAGGCGTACCCGGTGCCGGACGACGGGTCCTTCATCGACCTCGGCTGCGCCACCCCCGGCGCCCCGGCGATCTTCGAGGAGGCCGTCGCCGCCGCCGTCGCCGAGCTGCCCCGCTACAGCTCGGGGCCCGGCTACGAGCCCGCCGGGCTGGCCGGGCTGCGCGAGGTCGTCGCCGCCGGGTACACCGCGCGCGGCGTCCCGACCCGCGCCGACCAGATCGTCGTCACCACCGGCGCCCAGCACGCGTTCACGCTGCTGACGCAGCTGCTGGTGGAGCCGGGCGACGCCGTCATGGTCGAGCGCCCCACCTACCCGCACGCGCTCGGCGCGCTGCGCCGCCGCGGCGCCCGGCTCGTCCCGGTCGGCGTGAACGAGGGGTGGGACATCGAGCTCGCGGCGGGCGCGATGCGGCAGGCCGCCGTCCGGATGGCCTACACCGTCCCCGACTTCCACAACCCGACCGGGTACCTGATGCCGGCCGCGGACCGGGCCGCGCTCGTCGACGCCGCGCGCCGCGCCGACGCCTTCCTCGTCGCCGACGAGACGTTCGCCGACCTCGCCCACGACCTGGACGCGCCGCGCGAGGCGCCGCTGGCCGCCTACGACGGCGGCGGCCGCGTCATCACCATCGGGTCGGCGTCCAAGCTGCTGTGGGGCGGGCTGCGCATCGGCTGGGTCCGCACGACCGCGCCGCTGGCGCGCCGCCTCGTGCTGGCCCGGGAGCCGTTCGACATGGCCAGCCCGGTGCTCGACCAGCTGATCGTCCGGGAGCTGCTGCTGCGGGTGGAGGAGGTCCGCGCCGAGCGCGCGCGGACCCTGCTGCGCGGCCGGGACGCGCTCGCCGGGGCGCTGCGCGAGCTGCTGCCCGGCTGGGAGTTCCGGCTGCCCGCCGGCGGCATGTCGCTGTGGGCGCGGATCGGCGCGCCCGTCGCGACGGCGCTGGCGGAGGCGGCCGAGCGGCTCGGCGTCCGGGTCGTCGCCGGGCCGGTGTTCGGCGCGGACGGCGTCCTGGAGGACTACGTCCGGCTGCCGTACGTGCTGCCGCCGGACGCGCTGCGCACGGCCGTCGAGCGCCTCGCCGTGGCCCACCGGGAGGTCATGGCGGCCCCGGCGGCCCGGACGCTGCCCGCCTACGTGTGACCGCGCCCCCGCCCGTCGACGGGCGTCAGGGGACGTTCTGGATGTAGCCGACCAGGTGCTCGCGCTCGTTCTCCAGCTCGTCGATGGCGCTCTTGACGACGTCGCCGATGCTGACGATCCCGGCGAGCCGGCCGTCCTCGACGACGGGCACGTGCCGGAACCGGTGCTCGGTCATGGTGCGGCGCAGGTCCTCGACCTTGTCGCCGGGGCCGCAGCTGCGGACCTCCGCGGTCATGATCTCGGTGACGGGCCGGTCCAGCAGCGCCGCGCCGCGGTCGTGCAGCCTGCGCACGACGTCGCGCTCGGACACGATGCCGGAGATCGACGTGCCGTCCGGGGAGACGACCACCGCCCCGATGTTGTGCTCCGCCAGGACGGCGAGCAGGTGCCGCACGGTGGCGTCGGGCCGCACCGTGGCCACCGCGTCCCCTTTCCGTCGAAGGATGTCGCGAATCCGCATGCCTCACGCTCCGCTGCCGGTCGCCGGGTGGCCGCCACCCGCGTCGTCCTGACAAGGTCGCATGTTCCGGCGCCGAGGAAAACCCCGCGCCGGTAAACCTACGGCGCGAGGAGCCGGCTCAGGCCCCGCAGGGCGGGGGTGAGGACGCGGCCGGCAGGCCCGGCGTGGGCGAGCGCGGCGCGGGCGGCGTTGGCCCCGCAGGCGCCGTGCACGCCGCCGCCGGGATGGGCGGACGCGGACGCCAGGTACAGGCCCGCGACGGGGGTCTCGGCCCGGCCGAGGCCGGGGACGGGCCGGAACACGAGCTGCTGGTGGATCAGCGCGGTCCCGCCGTTGAGGGCGCCGTTGACGAGGTTGGCGTCGTGGTCGGCGAAGGCGGGCGGCGCGGTGACGCGGCGGGCGGTGATCCGGGCGCGGAAGCCGGGCGCGAGGCGCTCGACGACGCCCTCCAGGCGGGCCGCCATGGCGTCCCGCTCGCGCTCGTCCCAGGCGCCGGTGATGCCGTCGGGGCCCGCGTCGGCCCGCACGCGGTGGGGGACGTGCGTGTACGCCCACACCGACTCGGTCCCGGCGGGGGAGCGGGCCGGGTCCGCGGTCGTCATCTGGCCGAGCAGCGCGAACGGCTCGGCCGGCACGCGGCCGGTGGCGAGGTCCGCGCTGTAGTCGGTCAGCGCCTCCATGCCGGGGGACAGGTGGACGGTGCCGGCCCGCCCGGCGTCCGGGGACGCCCAGGGGATGGGGCCCGACAGCGCCCAGTCGACCTTGAAGGTGGCGTGGTCCCAGTCGAAGCGGCGCATGTCGTCGCGCAGCGAGCCCGGCAGGTCGGACCAGCCGACCAGGCCGCCGTAGAGCGCGGGCGCGGCCACGTCCGCGAGCACGGCCCTGGCCGCGCGCACCGCCTCCCCGGACGCGGTCCGCACGCCGAGCGCGCGCCCGCCGCGGACGACGACCGACGCGACCAGGACGCCGCAGCGGACCCGCCCGCCGCGCGACTCCAGCCGCCGCACGAGCGCGGCCGTCAGCTCGCCCGCCCCGCCCTCGGGGACCGGCCAGCCGTCCCGCTGGCCGATCATCGCGAGCAGCCAGCCGAACACCGAGCCCGCGGTCGACTCGGGGAACATGTCGGTGTGCAGCGCCGACCCGGCGAGCAGCAGCGGCCCGCCCGGCCCGGTGAACTCCTGCTCCCCGAGCGTGCGGACGGGCGCGAGCAGCCGCCGCACGGCCCGCAGGCCGCCCGCGCGGCGCAGCGCCGCCGCCAGCGGCAGCGCCGCCCGGACCGGCGGGAACGGGGTGAACAGGGCCCGCAGGACGTCGTCGCCCGTCTCGTCCCACATGGCGCACAGCCGCAGCCACGCCTCGCCGTCGCCCGCGCCCAGCGCCTCCAGGCTCGCGGCGGTCGCGTCGCGGTCGCGTTCCAGGACGGCGGAGCGCCCGTCCGGCAGCGGGTGCGCGAGGACGGCCGGCGCGTGCCGCCAGCGCAGCCCGTGCCGTTCGAGGTCCAGCGCGCGCATGACGGGCGACGCCGCGCCGAGCGGGTAGAACGCGCTGCACAGGTCGCTGACGTAGTCGGGGTGGACGCCCCGGTCGCTGCGCACCGCGCCGCCCGGTTCGGGCTGCGCCTCCAGGACCTCGACGTCCCAGCCCGCGTCGGCCAGCATGTTGGCCGCGACGAGCCCGTTGTGCCCCGCCCCGATGACCACGGCGTCCGCCATGCGGCATCCCTCCCGGTGATCACCCTAGGGGGTGTCCGGGCGGGCGGCGGTCAGCCCCGCGCGCCGCCCGGCTCGCGGCGGGCGAGCAGCCGCACCGCCCCCGGCGCCGCGCGGGCGGCCAGCCGGGCGGGCCGCGCCGACGGCGTCACGGCGACGGCCCGGTCGGCGCGGACGGCCGCGACGATCCGCTCGGCGACCCGCTCCGGCCGCGCCCGGGGGCCGGCGCAGGCGGCGGTGACCCCGATGCCCTTGCCCTTCAGTTCGGCGCGCAGGCATTCCGACAGCATCAGCACGGCCGCCTTGCTCGTGGCGTAGCCGGGCCGGGCGCGCGACGGCGTGAACGCGGCGGCCGACGCGGTGTTGACGATGTGGCCGCCCTGGCCGCGCTCCGCCATCTGCCGGGCGAAGAGCCGCGAACCGTGGACGGCGCCCCCCAGGTTGACGTCCAGCAGCGTGCGCCAGTCCTCGGTGGAGTGGTCGAAGAAGGAGCCGGCCAGGGCGGTGTCCGCGGCGTTGACGACGACGTCCGGTACGCCGTGCTCGTGCAGGACGGCCTTGGCGAAGTCCTCCATCGCGGCGGGGTCGGACACGTCCACCCGGTGGGCGTGCCCGCGCGGCCCGGCCAGCCCGGCGAGTTCGGCGGTGCGCTGAGCGGAGGCGAGGTCGAGGTCGGCGGCGACGACCTCGGCGCCGCGCTCGGCGAACGCGAGCGCCGTGGCGCGGCCGACGCCGCCGCCCGCGCCCGTGACGACGACGAGCGAGCCGCCGAACGGCGACCGCCCCGGCCGGACCCGCGCCCGCTCCAGGGCCCGGGACTCGGCGGCCGTCAGCGGGCCGCCCTCGACGGACGTGACGTGCTCGGCGACGCACCGCGCGACGAGGCCGGGGTGGCTGCGCGGCACCCAGTGCCCGGCGGCGACGGGCCGCAGCGACAGGTTCGGGACGCGCTCGCCGAGGCCGCCCACCAGGTGCGGCGAGACGAACAGGTCCCTGGTCGGGACGATCACCTGCGTCGGGACGTCCGTGCGCCGCTCGCGCGGCCCGCGCAGCCCCCGCAGCATGTTCGCCCGGTACAGGCCGACGCCGGCCGCGGCGTCGCGCGCCATGGTCCGGGCGGGGTGCCCGGGGCGCGGCGGGACGCCCTCGCCCAGGGCCAGTGCGAGGTTGAACGGCTTGGTCATCCCGGCCATCCACAGCAGTTCCGGCAGGACCGGCGTCTGGAAGGCGTAGATGTACCAGGACCGCAGGCCCTGGCCCATGGCCCGGCGCAGGTTGGCCGGGGTGGGGCGGGTGAGGTTGCGCCGCATCCAGTGCCCGACGTGGTCCAGGCAGGGGCCGGAGATGGAGGTGAAGGAGGCGAAGCGGTCCGGCATGGTGCACGCCGCCTCCCACCCCTGGATCGATCCCCAGTCGTGCCCGACGAGGTGCACCCTGCGCTCGGGCGCGGCGGCGTCCAGCACGGCCCTCATGTCGGACATCAGGTAGTCGAAGGTGTAGCGCCTGCGGCCGAACGGCCGCGACGACGCGCCCGCGCCGCGCACGTCGTAGCGGACGACGTGGAACCGCCCGGCGAGCAGCTCGGCCACCTCGTCCCACACCGCGTGGGTGTCGGGGTAGCCGTGGACGAGCAGCACCGTGGGGCGCGAGGGGTCGCCCTGCTCGTAGACGGCGAGGTCGACGCCGTCGCCGCGGACCCGGCGCCTGCGGGCCGGGGGGCCGCCGACCGCTTTATTAGACATCTTGGTAATAAATCGCCGAATCGCCCCGGGGTCAAGGGGACGCGGCGTGAGCCCCGCCACGCATGGAGAAGAAGGACCCGCGGAGAACGAGGGCCCGTACGGCGCGGCGGTACGGGCCCTCGGGCAGGGACGGCAGGGGAGTGGGCGGAGCGCCTAGTACGGGTCGTAGCCCGCGGCCTTCGCCGCCGGGGACTGCATCAGGTACTCAAGCGCGCGCGGGGTCGAGCACACCTTCGAGGGGTGGTGGTTCGGCTTCAGGTAGACGGGCGCCTCGCCGAGCAGCAGCTTGAAGATGCCGGGCACGTGCCCCAGCCGGACCGACCGCCGGTAGGAGCGGTACACCCGCAGCGGCGTCACCCGCTTCTTGATGGTCGGGTCCTGCTTGAGCAGGTACAGCGACCCGCCGATCAGCGCCCAGTACAGGAAGAACAGCGACACCACCCAGGCCGCGACGCGCGTCGGGTAGCGGCCGCCCATGGCCTTGTAGACGTCGAACACCACCGACCGGTGCTCGACCTCCTCGGCCCCGTGCCAGCGCAGCAGGTCCAGCATGGTCGGGTCCACGCCGGCCTTCTCGAACCGCTCGTTGTCCATGATCCACTGGCCGAGGACGGCGGTGTAGTGCTCGATCGAGGCGACGGCGGCCAGCTCGAACCGCAGCCGGCGCCGCCAGGCCCGCGGGTTCCGCTCCTTCAGCGCCGCCATCTGCGCGGGCCGCTCGGCGTTGCCCTTGGCGGCCGCGTCCGTGATCCGGGAGACGTCGATGCCGTTGGCCTCCAGGATCTGGTCCAGCACGCCCTGGTGGGACCGGGCGTGCACCATCTCCTGGCCGATGAACCCCTTGATCTCCTCCAGCAGCCGCTCGTCCTTGATATGGGGACGGGCGTCCTTGACGCACTGGATGAACCACTTCTCGCCCTCCGGCAGGACGATGTGGAACGAGTTGATGATGTGCGTGGCGACCGGGTCGCCCGGCACCCAGTGCAGGGGCGTCGCCGACCAGTCGAAGCTCACCCGCCGAGGCTTGATCGGCGGGTGGCGCTCGTCGATTCCGGTCGCCGGTGCGCCGCCTGTCAGGGGCCTCGTCATGCCGTCCTCGCTCTCCGCGCGCGCGTGTGTGCGTTGAGGCGACAGTCAACTCTTGCGGAGGGTGCGGTTTCTTGGGTCCGAACCAACAAGTTACCGCTTGGTTTTAGCCCCGTGATGACAAGTGGCGCCCTTCACAGGGCGATTCGCTCCGCTCCCGCGTACACGTTCATGGTCTCGCCGCGCAGGAAGCCGACCAGGGTCATGCCGGCGTCCTCGGCCAGCTCCACCGCCAGCGACGACGGCGCCGACACCGCGGCCAGCACCGGGACGCCCGCGGTCATCGCCTTCTGCGTCAGCTCGAACGACGCGCGCCCGCTCACCATCAGGACCGTTCCGGCCAGCGGCAGCCGCCCCTGCCGCAGCGCCCACCCGACGACCTTGTCGACCGCGTTGTGCCGCCCGACGTCCTCGCGCACCGCCAGCAGCTCGCCGCCGGCGCCGAACAGCCCGGCCGCGTGCAGCCCGCCCGTCCGGTCGAACACCCGCTGCGCCTTCCGCAGCCGCTCCGGCAGCACCGCCAGCACCTCGGGCGCGATCCGCAGCGGGTCGGCCCCGACCTCGTACGGCCGGTCGGCGCGCAGGGACTCGATGCTGGACTTCCCGCACACGCCGCACGCGCTCGTCGTCGTGAACGCCCGGGTCATCGAGTCGTCCGGCGGCGCCACGCCGGGCGCCAGCGCGACGTCGAGGGTGTTCTGCTCGGCGGTGTCGGCGCAGTAGCGCATGGCGGCGAGGTCGCCCGCGTCCCCGATGACGCCCTCGGCCGCCAGGAACCCGGCGACCAGGTCGAAGTCGTGGCCCGGGGTGCGCATCGTGATCGTGAGCGGCTTGCCGGCGACGCGGATCTCCAGCGGCTCCTCCACCGCGAGCGTGTCCGGCCGGCGGCCCCGCGCCCCGGTCGTGCTCACCCGCAGCACGGGCTTGCGCACGGTGATCCGCCCCATGCCGTGACCGTACCCCGGATACCCGTGAGTAACGAAAAGTTCGATCCGCTCTGTCCCCTTTTTGGTCCCTTTCTCCTCGGGACGGGGCGCCCTGGTGCCCGGGGCGGCCGGGGACCGACCATCGGAACGTACCAACGGCGCCCCACAGGGGACCGGAGCGCCGGCCGGCCACGCGCACGACCACGTACGCACAGCCATGTACGCACAGCCATGTACGCACGACCGCGTACGCACAGCCACGCACAGGAACACGGGGAGCACGACACCGATGCGCAAGTACCTTGCCGTACCCGCCCTCATCGGCGCCCTGGCGCTGACCACCGCCGCCTGCGAGGTGACCAAGACCGTCTCCGCCGACGCGGTGGAGAAGCAGATCGTCGCCAAGTTCGGCCCGCCCTTCGACGACGGCGGCATCGGCCCGGCGACGGCCGACTGCCCGGAGGACCTCAAGGGCGAGATCGGTACCACGATCGAGTGCGTCGTCCACGACGCCAAGGGCGGCGCCTACCCGCTGATCGTCACCGTCACCGCGGTCGAGGGCGACCAGGTCCGCTTCAGCATGAAGGAGCCGCCGCAGCCGAAGGGCGCCGAGTAGCGCCGGGCGCGCAGGCGCGGCCCGGGGGAGGTCAGTCGCGGCGGTCGATGTTCCAGTTCGCCACGATCGCCGCGAACGGCGGGATGATGAGCGCCGCGACCGACATCGCGATCGCGGCGGCGTGCGACCAGTGCCGGACGACGGCCCAGGCCAGCACGAACAGCAGGAGGCACGTCCCCATCATGATCCCGTAGGCGATCTTCCGGCGCCTCATACCCCCCACGCTACGCCGGTGCCCACGTGCCGCCGCGTCCCCCCGCCCGCGGGCGGGGGGACGCCGGGTGGCGGAGGCGTACGGGAATCGAACCCGCCGTCCCGAGATCCTCGGGACCGTCGGCTTTGAAGGCCGGGGAGGCCACCAGGCGCTCACACGCCTCCGCCGATGATCTTAGCCCGCGTAGAGGGCGTCGATGTCGGGCGAGTACTTGGTGTGCACGACGCGGCGCTTGAGCTTGAGCGTCGGGGTGAGCTCCTCGCTCTCGGCGGTCCACTCGGCGGGCAGCAGCCGCCACTTCTTCACCTGCTGGACGCGGGCGAGGCGGGCGTTGGCGTCCTCGACGGCCCTCGCGACCTCCTCCCGCACGACGGGGTGCTCGGCGAGGGCGGCGAGGTCGGTGGTGTCGATGCCGTGGGCGGCGGCCCAGACGGGGGCGACCTCGCCGTCCAGGGTGATGAGGGCGACCACGTAGGGGCGCCGGTCCCCGAAGGCGAGCGCCTGCCCGATGAGCGGGTGCTCCTTGAGGTGGTTCTCGATCAGGGACGGGGCGATGTTCTCCCCGCCCGCGGTGATGATCAGCTCCTTCTTGCGGTCGACGACGGTGAGGAAGCCGTCGGCGTCCAGGCGGCCGACGTCGCCGGTGCGAACCCAGCCGTCGGCGTCGATGAGGTCGGCGGTGGCGTCCGGCCGGTTCAGGTAGCCGGGGGTGCAGGTGGCGCCGCGGACGAGGATCTCGCCGTCCTCGGCGAGCTTCAGCTCCACCCCGGCGAACGGGCGGCCGACGGTGCCGAGCTTGAAGGAGTCGGCGAGGTTGGCGGTGATGGCGCCGGTCGTCTCCGTCATCCCGTAGGCGTCGAAGATCTTCAGGCCGAGGCCGGAGAAGAACCGGGCGACCTCCACCGGCAGCGGCGCGGCGGCGCTGGAGGCCTGCCGGACGCGGTCCAGCCCGAGCAGCGCGCGCATGGGGGTGAGGACGGCCCGATCGGCCCGCTCGAACGCGGCGGTGATCTCGGGGGTGAGGGTGTTGCCGAACTCCTGGGCGGTGACGTAGGCGCGGCCGGCCTCCAGGGCGGCGGCGACCGCCTGCTTCTTGGCCTCGTCCTGCTCGGCCGACAGCACCGCCTGGATGCCCGCCATGATCTTCTCCCAGACGCGGGGCACGCCGAAGAAGGAGTGCGGCCGCACCTCGGCGAGGACGCTGGTGAGCTGGGCGGGGTCGGGGCAGAAGTGGACGTGGGACGCCAGCCGAATCGGCAGGTAGTAGCTGAGGACGCGGTCGGCGATGTGCGCGAACGGCAGGTAGGAGACCCCGGCCGGGTGCTCGGGCAGCACGGAGCTGCGCTCCACCATCTCGGCCTCGTGCAGCACCATCGAGTGGGTGATCAGCACGCCCTTGGGGTCGCCGGTGGTGCCGGAGGTGTAGAGGAGCGTCACGGTGTCCTCGGGCTTGACCGCCCGCCAGCGGCGCTCGATGCCGGCCGGGTCGGCGGCGAGCCGCTCGCGGCCGAGCGCGGTGAACGCCTCCCAGCTGAGGTAGCGGTCGCCGTCCGGGCAGGCGGCGGCGTCCACCACGATGACCTTGCGCAGGTCGGGCAGCCGGTCGAGGACGGGCTGCCAGCGGTCGAGCTGGGCCCTGCCGTCCAGGACGGCGTACTTGGCGGCGCAGTCCCCGGCCACGAACGCGATCTGGTCGGGCGCGAGCGTCGCGTACACGGTGGTCGGGACGCCGCCGGCGTGCACGGCGCCGAGGTCGGCGAGGACGTGCTCGGAGCGGTTCGGCATCATCAGCGCGACCACGTCGCCGGGCTCCAGGCCGAGCGCGGCGAACCCGGCCGCCGCCTCCAGCGCCCGGGTCCGGGTGTCGGCCCAGGTCAGGGTGCGCCACTCGCCGTCGATCCGGTCGGCGTAGGCGGGCCGGCCGCCGTGCCGCTCGACGGTCGCCGCGAGGTTCGTGCAGACCGTCTGCCCCGCTACGGCCTGATCCGACTCGGCCTCCCGTCCTCCAGCCCCCTCCCGCCGCCGTTCAGACGACGAGCTCCGCTCGGCCGGTTTGTCTGGAATCCCCATGTCGCCCCTTGAAGTAAGTGATGACTTGCAGAGGGGGAATCGCATCATGCCGAACGGGGTTCGGACAAGGGGTTCGCGGTTTTCCGCGCTGGTCGGACGGGATGTTCGCCGTTCGGTGACCGCCCCCGTACTGTCCGTTTCTTGATCATTTGCGATAGTTGTGCGTTAAATCGTGCGGGTGACCAGCCTCGCCCCCGTCGCCCGCCTGACGCAGTACGCGCACGGCGGCGGCTGCGCCTGCAAGATTCCGCCCGGGGTGCTGGAGCGGGTCGTGACCGGCCTCACCGGCGGCGACGACGCCCTGCTGGTCGGCGGGCCGGACGGCGACGACGCGGCCGTGCTGCGGATCGACGGCGGCCGGGCCGTGGTCTCCACCGCCGACTTCTTCACCCCCGTCGTCGACGACGCCTACGACTGGGGCCGCATCGCCGCCGCCGACGCCCTCTCCGACGTCTACGCGGTCGGCGGCGAGCCCCTGATGGCCGTCAACCTGCTCGGCTGGCCCGTCGACGCGCTGCCCGCAGAACTCGCCCGCGAGGTGCTGCGCGGCGGCCGGGACGCCGCGGCGCTCGCCGGCTGCGCGATCGCGGGCGGGCACAGCATCGACGACCCCGAGCCCAAGTACGGGCTCGCCGTCACCGGGATCGCCGACCCGGACCGGCTGCTGCGGCTGGACGCCGGCCGACCCGGCGTCCCGCTGTCGCTGACCAAGCCGCTCGGCCTCGGCGTGCTCAACGCCCGGCACAAGGCGACCGGCGAGGTGTTCCCGGACGCGGTGGAGACGATGACGCGGCTCAACGCCGACGCGGGGATCGCCGCGCTGGAGCGCGGCGCCGCGTGCGCGACCGACGTGTCCGGGTTCGGGCTGCTCGGCCACCTGTACAAGGTGGCGCGGGCGAGCGGCGTCACGGCCGTCGTCGACGCCGCCGCCGTCCCCTACCTGGACGGGGCGCGGGCCGCCGTCCGGGACGGGTTCGTGCCCGGCGCGACGCGGCGCAACCTGGCGTGGGTGTCCCCGCACACCGACTTCCGCCGCATCGGCGAGGAGGAGCGGCTGCTGCTGGCCGACGCGCAGACCTCCGGCGGGCTGCTGGTCGCCGGGGAGGTCCCGGGCGCCCCGGTGATCGGCGAACTGGTCGCGCGGGAGCGGCGCACCCTCGTCGTCCGCTGACCCTCGCCGCCCGTGTCGCGGCCCGTGTCGCCGCCCGCGACGCGGGTAGGGG
>NZ_VCKZ01000242.1 GCF_005889745.1 Actinomadura geliboluensis | reverse complement strand
GGCGGGCGCCGGGGAGTGCGTGATCGTCGGGCTGACCGGGCGCACCGGCTCGGGGTCGCGGGGCGCGGAGTTCCACCACCACAGCCCGAACGAGATCGCGAACAGCACGAGCACGCCGCCGATGAGCTGGAGCACCGCCCGGCGGTGGCTCGGCTCGCCGCGGCGGCGCCGCCGGAACCGGCCGGCCCCGGCGGCGCGCCGGGCGCGCCGCCGCTCCCGGCGGCTCGGCGGGCGGGCGCGCTCGCTCGCCGACGGCTCGGTGAACGCGGCGCTCCGCACGAATTCCTCGTCGAAGACGGGCTCGTCGAAATCTGCGGCCATGGGGGCTCTCCGGCACGGGGGAGGTCGGACGCCCAGGCTAGTCGACCCCTCCGACGGTCCCTCCAGGGTCGCATTTCTAGAACGTGTTCTACCTAAACCTCGACGCTCGGGTGAGCAAGCTCACCGGCCGCCTCCTTGATGCGGATCCGCCGTTGTGGCATGCGACTGCGCGGCCCACGTCCGACCAGTTGGAGCTGATCATGACTACCCGGTCACCAATCAAGCACTTGATGGAGACAGAAGTTCAGACTTGAGTCTCATTTGCTCTTGAACCGGCCCTGAAACGGGTTCTACGGTGGGCGCAAGCGCCGTCCTATCGGGAGGAACCGCCGCATGACCGCCACCGTCTCGGAGACCGCCGCCGTCCCCGCCGGCTTCGACTTCGCCTCACCGGACCTGATGGCCGAGCGCATCCCCCTCGCCGAGTTCGCGCTGCTGCGCCGGACCGGCGCGCCCTGGTGGAACGCGCAGCCGCGCGGCGCCACCGGCTTCGCCGACGACGGCTTCTGGGTGATCAGCAGGCACGCCCACATCAAGGAGATCTCCCGCGACCACGAGCAGTGGTCGTCCAACGCCAACGGCGCGGTGATCCGGTTCAACGAGCGGTTCAGCCCGGAGGAGCTGGACGTCCAGCGGGAGAACCTGCTGCTGCACATGGACCCGCCGCAGCACGCCAAGCTGCGCAAGATCGTGTCGCGCGGCTTCACCCCGCGCGTCATCAACGGCCTGCACGACGCGCTCCAGGACCGCGCCGAGCGGATCGTGGCCGAGGCGCGCCGGCGCGGCGGCGAGGGCGACTTCGTCTCCGAGATCGCGGCCGAGCTGCCGCTGCAGGCGATCGCCGAGCTGATGGGCGTCCCGCAGGAGGACCGGCGCCGGCTGTTCGACTGGTCCAACAAGATGCTCGGCTACGACGACCCCGAGTACAACGACGACCCGGCCTGCGCCGCCGCCGAGATCATCGGCTACTCGATGGGGCTCGCCGAGCAGCGCCGCGGCTGCCCCGCCCACGACATCGTCACCAAGCTCGTCCAGGCCGACGTGGACGGGCACGCCCTGTCCGACGACGAGTTCGGCTACTTCATGATCCTGCTCGCCGTCGCGGGCAACGAGACGACCCGCAACGCCATCACGCACGGGATGATCGCGTTCATGGACGCCCCCGAGCAGTGGGAGCTGTTCAAGGCCGAGCGCCCCGAGACCATGGCGGACGAGGTCGTCCGGTGGTCGACGCCCGTCACCGCGTTCCAGCGGACGGCCGTCCGCGACGCCGAGCTGGGCGGCGTCGAGATCAAGGCCGGCGACCGTGTGGCGATGTACTACAGCTCCGCCAACTTCGACGAGGACGTCTTCGCCGACCCGATGGCGTTCGATGTGACCCGCTCCCCCAACCCGCACCTCGGGTTCGGCGGCACCGGCGCGCACTACTGCATCGGCGCGAACCTGGCCCGCCTGGAGATCGGGCTCATGTTCAACGCGATCGCCGACCAGATGCCGGACATCGCGCGGGTCGGCGAGCCGCGCCGACTCCGCTCCGCCTGGCTGAACGGGATCAAGGAGCTGCGCGTCCGGTACTGAGCGCTCCGGCGGACGACCGGGGGCCGACCGGGGGCCGATCCCTCTCACCGGGACCCGCCCTGGCCGGAGAAAGTTAGAACACGTTACATTCAAAGCTGAATCGTGTTCTAGAAGGAGACCGCATGGGTACCCCGGTGATCGTCGAGGCGGTGCGCACGCCGCTCGGAAAGCGCAACGGATGGCTCGCGGGCATGAAGCCGATGGCCGTCCTCGCGCACGCGCTGAACGCGCTGGTCGAGCGGTCCGGCATCGACGCCGCCGAGGTGGAGCAGGTCTTCGCCGGCTGCGTCACGCAGGCGGGCGAGCAGGGCGGGCACATCGGCCGCTACTCCTGGCTGTACGCGGGGCTGCCGTGGCAGACCGGCGTCACCACGCTCGACGCGCAGTGCGGCTCCTCCCAGCAGGGCGTCCACCTCGCCGCGTCGCAGATCGCGGCGGGCGTGGTGGACGTGGCGATCGGCTGCGGCGTCGAGGTGATGAGCCGCGCCCCGCTCGGCACCAACGTGATGCCCGCGAACCCGCGCCCGGACGACTGGTCGCTCGACATGCCGAACCAGTTCGAGGCCGCCGAGCGGATCGCCGCCCGGCGCGGCATCACCCGCGCCGACCTGGACGCGTTCGGCGCCCGCTCGCAGCAGCTCGCCGCCAAGGCGTGGGCCGACGGCCGCTTCGACCGCGAGGTCGCGCCCGTCACCGCGCCCGTCCTGGACGCCGAGGGCAGCCCCACCGGGGAGACCCGGGAGGTCACCCGCGACCAGGGCCTGCGCGAGACGACCGCCGACGGCCTCGGCAAGCTGCGGCCGGTCATGCCGGACGCGCTGCACACGGCGGGCACCTCGTCCCAGATCTCCGACGGCGCCGCCGCCGTGCTGCTGATGTCGGAGGAGAAGGCCGCCGCGCTCGGCCTGCGCCCCCGCGCGAAGATCCGGACGCAGGCGCTCGTCGGCGGCGAGCCGTACTACCACCTGGACGGCCCGGTGCAGGCGACCGAGCGCGTGCTCAAGCGGGCCGGGATGACGATGAACGACATCGACATCACCGAGATCAACGAGGCTTTCGCGTCGATCGTGCTGTCGTGGGCGTCGGTCCACGAGCCCGACATGGACACGGTCAACGTCAACGGCGGCGCCATCGCCATCGGCCACCCGGTCGGCGCCACCGGCGCGCGGCTCATCACGACCGCCCTCCACGAGCTGGAGCGCCGCGACGCCGGCACCGCCCTCATCACCATGTGCGCGGGCGGCGCCCTGTCCACGGCCACCATCCTCGACCGGCTCTGATCCACTCGTCCGCCCCGGCTACCGTGGCCGGGGCGTACCCATGTTCTGAAAAGGCGCGAAAGGCGGTCTCGGTGCAGCCGGAACCTGAGGACCTCGGCGGCGGGCTGTGGAGCGTTCCCGTCCCCATTCCGGACAACCCGCTCGCGTACACGCTCGTGTACGCGGTGGAGAGCCCGAAGGGGCCCGTCCTGATCGACGCGGGCTGGCAGCACGAGGACGCCTGGGCGGCCCTCCGCGACGGCCTCGGCACGTTCGGGATCCAGATGTCGGACGTCCACGGCGTGGTCGTCACGCACTTCCACCCCGACCACTCGGGGCTCGCGGGGCGCGTCCGCGAGACGTCCGGCGCCTGGATCGCCATGCACCACGCGGACGCCGACGTCGTCCGCCTCTTCCACGCCGCCGGGCGGGGCGACCGCCGCCGGTTCGAGCTGACCGCGCTGCGCCGCGCCGGCGCCGCCGAGTCCGAGCTGACCGGCCCGAGCGGGCAGGTGTCGGTGTCGCCGCCGGCGATCCCCGACCGGGAGCTGTCGGACGGCGACCTCGCCGACGTCCCGGGCCGCCGGCTGCGCGCCATCTGGACGCCGGGCCACTCCCCCGGCCACATCTGCCTCCACCTGGAGGACGGCGACCGCATCTTCACCGGCGACCACGTCCTGCCCCGCATCACCCCGCACATCGGCCTCTACCCGTACGACACCCCGGACGTGGACCCGCTGAGCGACTTCCTCGGCTCGCTCGACAAGGTCTCGGCCATGGGCGTGCAGGAGGTCCTCCCCGCCCACCAGTACCGCTTCACCGGCCTCTCCGACCGCGCCCGCGAGATCATCGGGCACCACGAGGAGCGGCTGGCCGAGGTGACGGCCCTGCTCTCCCCGTCCGCCACCACCCTGTGGGACCTGACGGCGGGCCTCAAGTGGCGGCACGCGTGGGCCGACATGTCCCAGCAGGCCCGCCGCATGGCCGCCGCCGAGGCCGCCGCCCACCTCCGCACCCTCGAAACGCGGGGAGTCGCCCGCCGCGAAGGCACCGACGACCCCCTGCGCTACGTCCTCCGCTGAGCGTCCCGCTAGCCGTCCGCGGCCTGCACGCCCGCGACGCCGACGTGCAGGACCGCATCGGCCGCGGCGACGGTCGTCTGCGTTAGGGCGGCGTAGTGGCGGCCTGGCGTCATGTCGGCGCGTGTGCGCGCGGGAGGGATTTCGGCGGCGCTTGTCAGGCTCCAGGTGGTGGTGTTGCGCTGCAGGAAGCCCTCGTAGGTGTCGGGCTCTGGTTCGCCCAGGCCGAGGGCTTCGCTGCGTCCCATGCTGCCGATGATGACCGTGTACCGGCCGCCCAGCAGGGAGCCCGCGATGGCTCCGGCGGAGGACCAGCCGACCTCCATTCCCGCCATGCTCATGCTGCTCGGGTTGCGCTGCAGGTGGCTGTTGTGCGCGAAGACCAGGGTCGGGCCGCGTTCCGCCTCGATCGTGCGGATCTCCAGGAGGTTCTGGGCCATGAGCGCGTCCCGCGTCGCCATCAGGCCGGAGATCCGCGCGCTCTCCTCGATCCGCCGGGCGGCCTGCGCGTGGTAACGGAGCAGGCCGAGGCCCGCGGTGAGATGGGTGCGGGCGCGGAACCAGGCGGCGCGCGAGGTCGCCGCGATCAGTTCGGGTGCGCGCGCGTAGAGCGAGGTGAGCATGGCGTCGGCGACCGCCCGTGACCGCGCGGCCTCGGGGCCGTCGCCGAGCGACTCCGCCGGGTCCAGGATCGCCTCCTGGCGGCTCCACCTGTCGTCGGGGCCGAGGAGGGCCGCGAGATCGAGGTCGAGCCCCAGGTAGTCGCGCGCGTACTCCAGATGGCGTCGCGGGCTGGGGGCGCTCATGTTCTCGGCCGGGACGTCGAAGCCGTGGAAGGCCAGCCGTTCTCCGGCGGGACGCCCCTCGTTGTACTCGCGCATCCAGGCGACCAGCCGGCGGTTGGCGTCCAGGCCGCCGAAGCCGTGCGAGAAGCCTCCGGCCATCGCCGTGTCGAGGGTGCCCGTTCCGTGCTGGACGTAGTCGTCCACCGCGAGCGCGGCCACGCGGTCGGTCTCCAGGGCGAGGGAGCGGAAACCCTGGTCCGCGAGTGCGGCGAACAGGGCGTTCCGGACGTCCCCGAACGCCGGTTCCTGGGACGGGTGGGCCGGTTCGCCGAGCGCCAGCAGTTCACATGACGCGGGCACGAAGTCCCGGATCTTCTGAGTCATGTGTCTGAATCGTATCTTTGAAAGAACGGGTGAAGCTTCGGGCGCTGCCACCAGGTGACAGCGCCCGAAAGCCTCAAACGCGGGAGACGTCCCCTTCGCCGATGGGAAGGCTCGGCCAGTCCGCGGTGTCCCGCAGCAGCCGGCGGTCGTGGCTGGCCATCACGACCGCGGCCTCCGTGGCCTGGAGGGCCTCGGTCAGCTCGTCCACCAGGGCGATCGACAGGTGGTTCGTCGGCTCGTCCAGCAGCAGGACTTGCGGGCGCGCCACCAGGGCCATCGCGAGGTCGAGCCGGCGCTGCCGTCCCATGGACAGCTCCCGCACCGGCCTGCCGGCGTCCGCGGACGACAGCAGGCCGAGGGACGCCAGCGAGACCGCCTCGCCCTCGGCGAGCACCCCCGTGGTGATCAGGCGCCCGACGTGGGCGGCGAACACCTCGTGGGCACGTCCGGTCTCCGCGTGCGGCGACTCCTGGGCGAGCAGTTGCACGCGCACGTCAGGGGCGCACCGGACCGTTCCCCGGGTCGGCGCCAGCCGTCCCGCCAGTACGGCCAGGAGGGTCGACTTGCCGGCCCCGTTGGGGCCGGTGACGACCGCACGCGCCCCCGACTCCAGCGCGAGCGTGACCTCGTGCGGCAACCGGGAGGCCACGCACACGCCCTCCGCGCTCAGCAGCGTCGCGCCCGGCCGCGCGGGCAGGTCCGGCATGCGGAACCGCTGCGGCGGCTCCGGCGCGGTCACGGCGTGCCGCTCCAGGTCGTCCCGACGGCGGTGGACGGCGCGGACGAGCGCCGGCGCGCGGGTGGCGCGCTGGTGCTTGCCCGTGCCCTTGTCCGGCCGCCACCCGGTGACCAGGCGGTTGCGCGCCTCCGCGAGGTCGCGGGTGAGGCGCGCGTGCTCGCCGCGCTGCTGCTCGTACTCCTCCTCCCACCGGCGCAGCTCCGCCTCGCGGCCCTGCCGGTAGCCGGCGAACCCGTCCCCGTACACGGCCGGGCGGCCGTCCCGGCTCGGGTCGAGGTCGAGGATCGTCGTCGCGGCGTCGGACAGCAGCGCGCGGTCGTGGCTGACGACCACGACCCCGCCGGGATGGGCGCGCAGCCGCGCGGTGAGGAAGGCGAGGCCGGCCGCGTCCAGGTGGTTCGTCGGCTCGTCCAGGAGCAGGAAGTCGTGCTCCGCGCCGAGCAGGCAGGCGAGCCGCACCCGGTAGCGCTGCCCCACGGACAGCTCGGACAGCCGCCGCGCCCGGTCGGTGACCGCGCCGAGGGCCTCCAGGGCCAGGTCGACGCGCCGGTCGGCGTCCCAGGCGTCGAGGGCTTCGGCGGCGTCCAGCGCCGCCGCGTAGGCGTCGTCGGCGCCGGGGCGCCCTTCGGCCATGGCGCGGGTCGCCTCGTCGAACGCGGCCAGCGCGGCGCGGGCGTCCGCGAGCTCCCGGTCGACGGCGTCACCGACGGTGGCGTCCCCGTCGGCGGCCATGGCCTGCTCGGCGATCCCGAACGTGCCGACGCGCTTGACGGTGCCCTCGTCGGGGACCAGCGCTCCGCTGAGCACGTGCAGGAGCGTCGTCTTGCCTCGCCCGTTCTCGCCGACGATGCCCCAGCGGGCCCCCGGCGAGACCGACAGGTGCACGTCCCGCAGGACGGTTCGCCCGCCGCGCACGACGCGGATTCCCTCGGCGGCGAGCTGGGCGCGGGCGCGCGCGGGCAGGGTGATGGTGGTGTTCATGCTTCCTCCGGACGGAGGCACGCCTGTCCCCGGAAAGGGGTGAAGTGGGTGCCTTCGAACTGACGGCCCCGCGGAAGGGGGCCCGATGACGAACGTCAGACCGCCCGCGGCTCGTTCAACGCGAGCGGCGGGCCGTCCGGAGACCTGTCAGAGGTACAGGAGCTGCTGAAGCACGGATCCACGCTAGCAGCCGGAACGCGGCGGAAGAAGCGGGTGCGAGCCAGGTCACCTTTGCCCGTCGGCCCCTTGATGAGACTCCAGTCTCATGTTAGAACCTGTTCTAGGTCTGCGGCCAAGCAAGCGCTCAGTCGAGCGATCTCGGCACCGTCCCGGCACGAAGGGTCTTCCATGGCACTCGCGACGTCCATCGCCCCGCACGATCGGGTGTTCCGCGCCCCCGAGATCGACGTCATCGATCCGGGCGTGTACGAGCGCGGGGGCATCCCGCACCGGCAGTTCCAGTGGCTGCGCGACAACGACCCGGTGCACTGGCACCAGGACCCCAACGAGGGCGTCCCCGGGTTCTGGGCCGTGACGCGGCACGAGGACGTGGTGTCGGTGTCGCGGCGCGCCAACCCGTACTCCTCGCACGAGCGCACCGCGATGTTCGAGGAGTTCTCCTCCGACGACATCGCCATGTACGGGCAGATGATGCTGTTCCAGGACCCGCCGGACCACACCCGGCTGCGGTCCATGGTGAACAAGGGCTTCACCCCGCGCATGATCGGCCGGCTGGAGGACCACATCCGGCGGATCTGCAACGAGCTGATCGACGAGGCCGCCCCGCTCGGCGAGTGCGACTTCGTGGAGCGGTTCGCCGCGCCCCTCCCGCTCTACACGATCTGCGAGCTGCTCGGCGCGCCGCTGGAGGACCGCGAGAAGATCTTCCACTGGTCGAACAAGCTGGTCGCGTTCAACGACCCCGAGTTCATCGGGGGCCGCGAGGAGTCGACGCTGTGCGCGGCCGAGTTCGCCGAGTGGGGCGGGCAGCTCGCGGCGGCCCGGGAGTCCACGCCGCGCGACGACATCGTGACCAAGCTGCTCGCGCCCGACGCGGACGGCAGCAAGATCACGCTGGAGGAGTTCCAGCTGTTCGTGATCATGCTGTCGATCGCCGGCAACGAGACCACCCGGACCGCGACCGCGGGCGGCATGCTGGCCTTCTTCGAGCGCCCCGACCAGTGGGAGCGGCTGCGCGCCGACCGGAGCCTGCTGCCGACGGCGGTCGAGGAGATCGTCCGCTGGGTGAGCCCGATCAACCAGTTCCGCCGCACCGCCCTCGTCGACACCGAGCTCGGCGGCAAGGAGATCAAGGCCGGCGACAAGGTCGTGCTGTTCTACGGGTCGGCCAACCGGGACGAGCGGGTCTTCGACGACCCGTTCAGCTTCGACGTGGGCCGCGACCCGAACCCGCACATCGGGTTCGGCGGCGGCGGCCCGCACTACTGCCTCGGCACCCACCTGGCGCGGCTGAACCTGCGCATCATCTTTGAGACGATCCTGGAGCGGATGCCCGACATCCGGCTCGCCGGCGAGCCCCGCCGGCTCCGCTCCAACTTCGTCAACGGCTACAAGGAGATCCCGGTGAGCTTCACACCGTCCGCCCCGCTCGGGGGCTGACGGCGTCTCCGGACGAGGAGGTTCGAGGCGATGACCACCACCCCCGAGACCACCCCCGACATCGAACTGGTCGACCCCGGCGCGTACGAGCGCGGCGGCATCCCGCACGAGCAGCTGACCTGGCTGCGCGAGCACGACCCCGTCCACCGGCACCACGGCGACCCGGAGCGGGACTACCCCCCGTTCTGGGCCGTCACCCGGCACGAGGACGTCGTGCACGTGTCCCGGCACCCGGAGGTGTTCTCGTCCTGGCGCCGGCTCGCGCTGTTCGACGAGCCGGCGGAGGAGCACCTCGTCCTGCAGCGGATGATGATGCTCAACCAGGACCCGCCGGAGCACTCGCGCAAGCGGAGCATCGTCAACCGCGGGTTCACGCCGCGCGCGATCGGCGCGCTGGAGGAGCACATCCGGGACATCTGCCGGCGGCTCGTCCGGGAGACCCTCGAGCGCGGGGAGCGGGCCGACTTCGTCCGGGACCTGGCGGCGCCGCTGCCGCTGTACGTGATCTGCGAGCTGCTGGGCGCCCCGCCGGAGGACCGGGAGAAGATCTTCACCTGGTCCAACACCCTGATCGGCGGGGACGACCCGGAGTTCCAGCGGACGCCGGAGGAGGGCCAGGCGGCGGCGACGGAGCTGTACGCCTACGCCAACGTGCTGGCCGCCGACCGGCGGGAGAACCCGCGCGACGACATCGTCACCAAGCTTCTCCAGCCGGACGCCGGCGGCGAGGTCCTCACCGGCGACGAGTTCGAGCTGTTCGTGATGCTGCTGTCGGTCGCCGGGAACGAGACGACCCGGAACGCGGCGACCGGCGGCATGCTCGCGCTGCTGGAGCACCCGGAGCAGTGGGAGCGGCTGAAGGCCGACCGGTCGCTGGTGCGGACGGCGGCGGACGAGATCGTCCGCTGGGTCACGCCGGTCAACCTGTTCCGGCGGACCGCCGTCCGGGACACCGAGCTGCGCGGCAAGAAGATCAAGGAGGGCGACAAGGTCGTCGTCTTCTACTCCTCGGCGAACCGCGACGAGGCCGTGTTCGCCGACCCCTGGGCCTTCGACATCGGCCGCGACCCGAACCCCCACATCGGGTTCGGCGGCGGCGGGCCCCACTTCTGCCTGGGGTCCCACCTCGCCCGACTCGAGCTGAGTGTGCTCTTCGAAACACTTTTGGACGCCGTGCCCAATATTGAACTCAGCGGTAACGTTCGCAGGCTAAGGTCTAGTTTCATCAACGGCATAAAGGAGATGCCGGTGCGTGTGCGTCCGGCGTCCCTCGACTGACGGGAGTGGTGCGTGGGCAGGGGCTGGCGTGGGTGAGGCAGGCGAGGCGGGCGGTCAAGCGCAGGACGGACCGCTCCGGGTCGCCCTGCTCTCGTACCGGAGCAAGCCGCACTGCGGCGGCCAGGGGGTCTACCTCCGGCATCTGAGCCGGGAGCTGGTCGATCTCGGGCACTCGGTCGAGGTGGTCTCCGGCCAGCCGTACCCCGAGCTGGACCGGGAGGAGATCGTCCTCACCAAGCTCCCGAGCCTGGACCTGTACCGGGACGAGGACCCGTTCCGCACCCCGGCCCTCCGCGAGTTCCGCGACTGGGTCGACGTCCTGGAGTTCGCGCACATGAAGACGGGCGGCTTCCCCGAGCCGCTGACGTTCTCGCTGCGCGCGCTGCGGCTGCTGAAGCGGCGCCGGCGCGACTTCGACGTGGTGCACGACAACCAGGTCCTCGGGCTCGGCAACCTCGGCATCGGCGGGCTCGGGCTGCCGCTGGTCACGAGCATCCACCACCCGATCAGCGTCGACCGGCGGATCGAGCTGGAGGCCGCGCGCGGCATCAAGCAGAAGCTCGGCAAGCGCCGCTGGTACGGGTTCGTCGGGATGCAGGCCCAGGTGTCGCGGCGGATCGGCCCGGTGCTGACGGTGTCGGAGTCGTCCAAGGTCGACATCGTCAAGGACTTCAAGGTCGACCCGCGCGACATCGAGATCCTGCCGCTCGGCGTCGACACCCGCATCTTCCACCCGCGCGGCGAGCGCGTCCCCGGCCGGATCGTGGCGATGGCCAGCGCGGACGCGCCGATCAAGGGCGTGGACGTGCTGCTGCGCGCGGTCGCGAAGGTCGCCACCGAGCGGGACGTCCACGTCGTGGTCGTCAGCAAGCCGCAGAAGGACGGCCCGACCGAGAAGCTCGTGCGCGACCTCGCCCTCGGCGACCGCGTGAAGTTCGTCAGCGGCATCAGCGACGACGAGCTCGGCGCGCTGCTCGCGTCGGCGGAGATCGCCGTCGTCCCCTCCCGGTACGAGGGGTTCTCGCTGCCCGCCGTGGAGCACATGGCGTCCGGGACGCCGCTGGTCGCGAGCCGCGCCGGCGCGCTGCCCGAGGTCGTCGGCGACGCGGGCGTGCTGGTCGCGCCCGGGGACGTCGAGGAGCTGGCCGCGACCCTGCACCGCCTGCACGACTCCGCCGAGGAGCGGGCGAAGGCCGGTGCGGCGGGGCTCGCCCGCGTCCAGCGGCGTTTCGCCTGGCCGGCCGTGGCACAGGCCACCGTCGAGCACTACCGGGCGGCCATCGCCCAGCAGAACTACCTGCGGCTGGCCGCGAAGGGCAAGTAGGGGACGCCCGCCGGGCGCCCCTGTACGGAAGGAGCACGACCCTGCTGACCGTGGATTTCCAGCGGTTCCGCGTCACCCCCGGAGACCGCGTCCTCGACATGGGATGCGGTGCCGGACGGCACGCCTTCGAGCTGTACCGCCGGGGTGCGCACGTCGTGGCCTTCGACATGGACGCCGACGAGCTGGCGGGCGTCGAGACGATGTTCGGGGCCATGCGCCTCGCCGACGAGGTGCCCGCCGACGCGACCGCCGAGACCGTGCAGGGTGACGCGCTCGACCTGCCGTTCCCCGACGACCACTTCGACGCGATCATCGCGTCCGAGGTGCTGGAGCACATCCCCGACGACATGCGGGCGATGCGGGAGCTGCTGCGCGTCCTGAAGCCGGGCGGGAAGCTCGCGGTGACGGTGCCGAGCTGGCTGCCCGAGCGGGTGTGCTGGGCGCTCTCGGAGGACTACCACACCGCGCCCGGCGGGCACGTGCGGATCTACACCCGCGCCGAGCTGGAGGCCAAGCTGAAGTCGGTCGGCTTCCGGGTCGGCGGCCACCACCACGCGCACGGCCTGCACGCCCCGTACTGGTGGATCAAGTGCGCGGTCGGCGTGGACAACGACGGCAACCCGCTCGCCAAGGCCTACCACCAGATCCTGGTGTGGGACATCATGAAGCGCCCGCTGGCGACGCGGCTCGCCGAGCGGGTGATGAACCCGCTGATCGGCAAGAGCGTCGTCGTGTACTTCGCCAAGCCCGCGACGCCGGGCACGCCCGCGGCCCCGGCCAAGGAGACGGCGGATGCGGTCTGAGACCGTCCCGCCCTCGGTCCCCGGCGTCCTCACCTCCGACGACATCGTCGCCACGGCGCGCAGCATCGCGGCGCAGCAGGAGGCGTCCGGCGCCATCCCGTGGTTCTCGCCGACCGGCGGCGTGCCCGGCCACGTGGACGCCTGGAACCACGTCGAGGCGGCGATGGCGCTGACCGTCGCCGGGTTCGGCGCGGAGGCGCGGCGCGCCTACGAGTGGCTGCGGAGCGTCCAGCGGCCGGACGGGTCCTGGCCCGCCAAGTGGGTGCTGGGCGAGGTCACCGAGCCGGGCGGGGAGTCCAACCACGCCGCCTACCTCGCGGTGGGCGTCTGGCACGAGCTGCTGTCCACCGGCGACGAGGGCTTCGTGCGGCACATGTGGCCGGCGGTCCGCCGGGCGATCGACTTCACGCTGGGGCTGCGCACCCGGCGCGGGGAGATCATCTGGATCCGGCACGAGAGCGGCGAGCCGTCCGACCACGCGCTGCTGACCGGCTGCTCGTCGATCTACCAGTCGCTGCGCTGCGCGGTCGCGCTGGCCGAGCACCTCGGCGAGCCGCAGCCGGAGTGGGAGCTCGCCGCCGACCAGCTCGGCCACGTGGTGGCCGCGCACCCGGAGGCGTTCGCCGACAAGAGCCGCTGGTCGATGGACTGGTACTACCCGGTGCTCGGCGGCCCGGTCCGCGGCGCGGACGCGGCGCGGCGGTTCGCCGAGGGCTGGGACACCTTCGTCGTGCCGGGCCTCGGCTGCCGGTGCGTGTCGGACCAGCCGTGGGTGACGGCGGCGGAGAGCTGCGAGCTGGTGCTGGCGCTGGACGCGGCCGGCGACCGCGACCGGGCGCTGGAGCTGTTCACGACGATCCAGCACCTGCGGCACGAGGACGGCTCGTACTGGACGGGCTGGCAGTTCGAGAACGAGCGGCACTTCCCGGGGGACCGCTCCACCTACACGGCGGCGGCGGTGATCCTCGCGGCCGACGCGCTGGCGGACGCCTCCCCCGGCTCCCGGATCTTCAAGGAGGTCGCGGGACGGCCCCTCGGGCCCTCGGAGGCGTCCGATCCGCTGGCGTGCGGGTGCGCGCTCGTTCCCGCGGCCGGCCGCGGCTGAGGCGGCCGACCGCGGCTTGACCGGCTAGGGGGCGCCGAGGGGGTCGGCGTCGCCGACGCGTTCCAGGACGCGCAGCGACCCCACCTCCCGGCGCTCCTCGAAGGCGCCGCTCTCCAGCGCCCGCAGGTACAGGTGGTAGGGCGCCTGCCCGCCGTCCTTCGGGTCGGGGAAGACGTCGTGGATGACGAGGGCTCCGCCGACGGCGACGTGCGGGGCCCAGCCCTCGTAGTCGCCCCGCGCGTGCTCCTCGGCGTGCCCGCCGTCGATGAACAGCAGCGCCAGGGGCGTCCGCCAGAAGGCCGACACGGTGCGCGACTGCCCGACGATGGCGACGACCTCGTCCTCCAGGCCGGCGGCGCCGATCGTCTTGCGGAAGGTGGGCAGCGTGTCCATGCGGCCGGTGCTCGGGTCGACCAGGGACGGGTCGTGGTGCTCCCAGCCCGCCTGGTTCTCCTCCGAGCCGTGGTGGTGGTCGACGGTGACCAGGACCGTCCCCGCCGCCCGGGCGGCGGCGCCCAGGTAGACGGCGGACTTGCCGCAGTAGGTGCCGACTTCGAGCAGGGGGCCGGTCGCCGCGAGGCGGGCCCCGTAGGCGAGGGCCGTCTCGTAGAGCGCGCGGCCCTCGTCGTCCGGCATGAAGCCCTTGGCCGTGCGCGCGGCGCGCAGCAGGTCCGAGGGCATCTCGCAGGCGGCGTGGGGGGTCGTCCCCGGGTCGGTGGACGCCTTGCTGTGGGTCATCGATCTCCTCCGTCGGGGCACCCTACTATCCGTGCTCCGGACCGCGAGACGCCAGTCTTGCCCAGCCAGACTGGAACGTGTTCTACTTTCGGGGTGGCCGCCCTTTTCCGAACCTGGTTCGGTAGGTTGGCGGTCACGGCGAACCCCGGAACGGAGAAACGATGAGAGTACGAGTCGACCCGCTGGTGTGCGAGGCGAACGCCGTGTGCGTCGGGCTCGCACCGGAGGTCTTCGACCTGAACGACGACGACGAGCTCCAGATCCTCCAGCCGGACGTCCCGGCCGAGGAGCAGGACCGCGTCCGGCACGCCGTGCGGTCGTGCCCCAAGGC
>NZ_VCKZ01000241.1 GCF_005889745.1 Actinomadura geliboluensis | reverse complement strand
CACCAGCGGTTGTCCGGAACAGGCGCGGGTGTGATCCGCGGGCCGCCCCGCCGCGTCAGCGGGGAGTGGGCCGCCGGTGCGGGCGGGGGCCGAGGGCGGCGCGCAGGACGCCGCCGAGGCCCTTGGCGGAGGCGGCCAGGAACGTCGTCCAGTCGAAGTAGTCGCGCCAGAGGGTGATGCGGTCGCCGTGCACCTCGAAGGTGCCGCAGACCCAGAACTCGGCGCGCCACGTCCCGCGCTCCAGGACGTCGGTGCGCTCGGTGAGCACCACCGGGCCGTTCGCGGCGATGTTGTGGACGCGGGCCTCGAAGCCCGTCCCGTAGCGGGTCATGGAGCGGAGCGTCTTCTCCACGGCGGGCAGGCCGCGGGCGGGCGGCAGCGGGACGTTCTGGTAGACCATGCCGGGCGCCGCGTGGGCCAGGGCGCGGTCGACGTCCAGGTTCTCGAGCGCGGAGAGGAAGTCGGTGACGATCTGGATCTCGGTCATGGCGCTCCTCCAGGGTCGGGACCACCACGGTAGTGCGGGAGAATCCGGACATGCAGTTCGCCATCCTTGGAGCGGTCGAGGCCCGGGCCGGCGGGGACGCCGTGCCGATCGGCGGACCCCGGGTGCGGGCGCTGCTCGCGATGCTGCTGCTGGACGCGGGACGGCTCGTCCCGGCGGAGCGGCTCATCGACGGGCTCTACGGGGAGGACCCGCCGAGCGGCGCGGCGAACGCGCTCCAGTCGCAGGTGTCGCGGCTGCGCCGCGCGCTCGGGGACGCGGCGCCGGTCGAGGGGCTGCCCGCCGGCTACCGGATCGCCGTCGAGCGCGACGACGTCGACGCCCACCGGTTCGAGCGGCTCGCCGCGGACGCGCGGCGGGCGGCGACGGCCGGGGAGGCGGCCGCGCTGCTGGAGGAGGCGCTCGGGCTGTGGCGCGGCGCCGCGCTGGCCGACGTGAGCGCGCCGTTCGCGGCGGCGCAGGCGGCGCGGCTGGAGGAGGCGCGGGCCGCGGCCGTCGAGGCCCTCGCCGAGGCGCGGCTGCGGGGCGGCGACCCCGAGCCGGCGGTCGAGCGGCTGCGCGACCTGGTGGCCGCGCAGCCGCTGCGCGAGCGGGCGCGGGCGCTGCTGATGCGGGCGCTGCACGCCGGCGGCCGGCAGGCGGAGGCGCTCGCGGTGTTCGAGGACGGGCGGCGGGCGCTGGCCGAGGAGCTGGGCGCCGACCCGTCCAAGGAGCTCGCCGAGGCGCACCTGGCCGTCCTGCGCGGCGACGCCGCCCCCGAGGCGGTCCGGCCGAACCTGCCCGCGCAGCTCACCAGCTTCGTCGGGCGCGAGGAGGAGCTGCGGCGCGTCCGGAAGATGCTCGCGCACGGGCGGCTCGTCACGCTGCTCGGGCCCGGCGGCGCGGGCAAGACGCGGCTCGCGATCGAGGCGGCGGGACGCGAGGGCGGCGAGGTCTGCTTCGTCGACCTGGCGCCCGTCGTCGCGGACGAGGTGCCGAAGGCGATGCTCGGCGCGCTCGGGCTGCGCGAGGGCGGGATGCTGCCCGCCCCGGGCGAGCCGTCGCCGGACGCGGTGGAGCGCCTGGTCACGGCCCTGGAGGGGCGGCACTTGCTGCTCGTCCTGGACAACTGCGAGCACGTCGTGGCGCCCGTCGCGCGGATCACGCGCCGGCTGCTCGGCGCGTGCCCGCGGCTGCGGGTGCTGGCCACGAGCCGGGAGGCGCTCGCGATCACCGGGGAGGCGCTGCGGCCGCTGCCGCCGCTGGAGCTGCCGCCGGACGGCGTCCCGGCCGAGGCGCTCCAGGGCTACCCGGCGGTGCGGCTGTTCCTGGACCGGGCCGAGGCCGTCCGTCCCGGCTTCGCGGTGGACGAGGGCAACGCCGGGGCCGTGCTGCGGATCTGCCGGGCGCTGGACGGGCTGCCGCTGGCGATCGAGCTGGCGGCGGCGCGGCTGCGGTCGCTGCCGGTCGCCGAGGTCGCGACGCGGCTGGACGACCGGTTCCGGCTGCTGTCGCGCGGGGACCGGGCGGCGGCGCCGCGCCACCGGACGCTGCGCGCGGTCGTCGAGTGGAGCTGGGACCTCCTCGACGAGGCGGAGCGCACCCTCGCCCGGCGGCTGACGGTGTTCTCCGGCGGCCTCGCGCTGGAGGCGGCGGCGGGCGTCTGCGACCTGGACGACGCCGACGAGCTGCTGGTCGAGCTGGCCGACAAGTCGCTGGTGCAGAGCGACGGGTCGCGGTACCGGATGCTCGACACGGTCCGGGCGTTCTGCGCCGAGCGCCTCGCCGAGGCGGGCGAGCGGGAGCGGTTCGAGCGGGCCCACGCCGAGTACTTCGCCGGGCTGGCCGCGCGCGCCGAGCCGCACCTGCGCGGGACCGGGCAGCTGGAGTGGCTGGAGCTGCTCGCCGCCGACCACGGGAACCTGCACGCGGCGCTGCGGTGGGGCGTGCGCGCCGACCCGGCGCTCGCGCTGCGGACGGTCGCGTCGCTGTCGTGGTACTGGTGGCTGCGCGGCCGGGTGGAGGGCGCGGCGCTGGCGTCGGAGCTGCTCGACGCGCTCGGCCCCGAACCGCCGGCGGGGATGGAGGAGGAGTACGTCCTCTGCGTCACCAACGCGGTGGCGGGCGGGATCGCCGGCGAGCGGGCGGTGGCGTGGCTCGACCGCGCCGCAGTGCAGCTGCAGCGCGTCGACCGGGCGGTGCGGTACCCGGTCGTGATCGTCCTGTGGGCGCTCACCGCCGGGCCCGAGCGCACCGACTACGCGGCGTTCACCCGGCAGATCGGGGACGACCCGTGGACGCGGGCGCTGGTCGCGATGAGCGACGGGTTCCTCGCCCAGCACGCCGGGGACGTCGCCGCGACGGAGCGGCACTGCGGCGAGGCGCTGCGGCTCTTCCGGTCCCGCGGCGACCGGTGGGGCATCGCCAACGTGCTCGACACCCTCGCGCAGGCGGCCGGCTGGCGCGGCGACCACGCCCGCGCCATCGCGCTGCTGGACGAGGCGCTGGACGTCCTCGCGCCGCTCGGCGCGCTGGAGGACACCGCCGACCTGCTCTACCAGCGGGCGCACGTGCTGATCCGCGGCGGGCGGCCGGAGGCGGCGCGGCCGGACCTGGAGCGCGGCATCGAGCTCGGCCGCCGGGCCGGCGCGCCCGACAAGGTCGCCGCCGGCCACTACGGGCTCGGCGAGGTGGCGCGGCTGCGCGGCGACCTCGGCGAGGCGCGGCGGCTCTACGAGACGGCCCTCACCGGCTTCGCCTCCGAGCGGTTCATCGCCGCCGCGACGCGCGGCTCGGCGCTCGTCGGGCTGGGCTGGCTGGCGGTCGCCGAGGGCGACACAGGACGGGCCCGCGCGCTGTTCCGCGAGGCCCTCGACATGTCGCTGGACCATCCCATCTTCGTCTACCGGACGGCCGTGGCGACCGGGCTGGCGGGGGCGGCCGCCGCCGACGGGGACGGGGAGCGCGCGGCGCTGCTGCTCGGCGTGGCGGAGGCGCTGCGCGGCGTCCACGCCGCGGGCGGCCCCGACGCCGAGCGCGCCGCCGACGCGGCCCGCGGCCTGCTGGGCGACGCCGCCTTCGAGCGGGCCTTCGCGGCGGCCGCCGCGCTCCCCCGCGACCGGGCGGGCGCGATCCTCACCGGCACCGGCTGACGAGCGCCGGCGGGCGCCGGCGGCCCCTGACGGGCGCTGACGGCCCGCGCGCCCGGCCGTCAGCGGACGGTGCGGGAACGGTCAGCGCGCCCCGCGACCGTTGCGGTCATGAACTCCTCAGCCCGCAAGTGGGGCACCTTCGCGATCTGCCTGCTGGCAGCGCTCGTGCCGAACATCGACCTGACCGCGCTGAACCAGGCCGTCCCGCATCTGAGCGCGGACCTGGACCCCTCGGCCACCCAGATCCTGTGGATCGCCGACGCCTACGGGTTCACGCTCGCCGGCCTGCTGATCACCATGGGCGGCATCGGCGACCGGGTCGGGCACCGGAGGCTGCTGCTGATCGGCACCGCGGTGTTCGCCGCGGCGTCCGCGGTGACCGCGTACGCGCCGAGCGCCGAGCTGCTGATCGCGGCCCGCGCGCTGCTCGGCGTGGCGGGGGCGACGCTGATGCCGTCCGGCCTGTCGCTGATCCGCCGGGCGTTCCCCGAGCCGAAGGAGCGGACCGCGGTCATCGGCGCGTTCAGCGGCGTCGCCGGTCTCGCCGTCGGCCTCGGCCCGGTCCTGGCGGGGGCGCTGCTGAACCACTTCTGGTGGGGCTCCGTCTTCATGATCAACGTGCCGATCATGGCCGTGGTGCTGGTCGCCGGCGCGATCGTGCTGCCGGAGTCGCGCAACCCCGTGCCGGGCCGGCTGGACCTGCCGAGCGTGCCGCTGTCGATCGCCGGCGTGCTCGGCGCGGTGTACGCGATCAAGGAGGCCGCCGCGCACGGCCTGGACGAGACCCGCGTCTACGTCTCGCTCGCGATCGGGCTGGCGGCGCTGGCGGCGTTCGTCGTCCGGCAGACCCGGACGGCCGAGCCGCTGATCGACGTCCGGCTGTTCCGCCGCGCCGCGTTCGCCGGCTCCGTCGCCACCAACATGTTCGCGATGTTCACCCTGGTCGCCCAGTCGCTGATCTTCTCCCTGTTCTTCCAGCTCGCGCTCGGCTGGTCGCCGCTCAAGGCGGGCCTGGCGGGCCTGCCCGGCGCGGCCGGGGCCATGATCGGGGGCGCCGTGCTGGCCCCGCCGCTGATCAACGCGCTCGGCCGGGCCCGCGTCGTCGCCGCCGGCATGCTGGTCTCGGCCGGCGGGTTCTCCCTCTACCTGGTGATCGGCCTGCACACCTCGTACTGGCTGATGCTCCCGTCCATGCTGCTGGCCGGGCTCGGGATGGGGCTGGCGATGACGGTCACCGCCGACACCGTGCTCGCGTCGGTGCCGAAGGAGCGCTCGGGCTCGGCGTCGGCGATCGCCGAGACGGCGACCGAGCTGGGCGGCGCGCTGGGCATGGCGGTCCTCGGCAGCGTGCTGACCGCCGTGTACCGCAACGTCCTGGACCTGCCCGCCGGCGTCCCGGCGCCGGCCGCGGCCGCCGCGCGCGACTCGCTGGCCGCCGCCCTCCAGGCCGCCGCGGACCTCCCCGCGGCGCTCGGGGCGCAGATCGCCACCGCCGCCCGCGAGGCCTTCGTGGACGGCATGCACGCCGCGCTCGTGTGCAGCGCCGGGTTCGCCGCCGCGGTCGCCGTCTTCGCGCTGGTGACCCTGCGGAACGTGCCCAAGGTCATCGAGGACGCCGAGGAGCCCGACCTCGTCCCGCTCCCCTGAGCCGGGCGGGCGCCCCGCCGTCCTCCATGCCTGGAAATATGATATCACTTTGCTATGATGGTGATAACCGAGGAACGGGAGGACGGCATGGCGGACGCGGTGGCCCGGGTGGAGATGCCGAGGCCGAAGATCGAGGAGCGGGCGGCGCGGGACCGCGGCGGGTGGCTGATGCTGGGCGTCGCGCTGCTGTGGGTCGCGGTGGGCGGCGCGTCGATCGCCGTCGGGGTGGCGGCCGGCGGGGCCGCCGCCATCGCGGTCGGCGGCGCGGTGGGCGGCCTGCTGGTGGTCGCGGGGCTGGTCCTCGCGGCCGGGCTCACCCCGGTCGCGCCGGGCGAGGCGCGGGTGCTGCAGCTGCTCGGGCGCTACTCCGGGACCGTCCGCACCGACGGGCTGCGCTGGGTGAACCCGCTGACCGAGCGGCGCCGGGTCTCGACCCGGATCCGCAACCACGAGACCGGGCTCGCCAAGGTCAACGACCTGGACGGGAACCCGATCGAGATCTCCGCCGTGGTCGTGTGGCAGGTCGCCGACACCGCGCGGGCGGTCTTCGAGGTGGACGACTTCGTGGAGTTCGTCGCGTTCCAGACCGAGGCGGCCGTCCGGCACATCGCGGGCAGCTTCCCCTACGACGCCGCCGACCGCACCTCGCTGCGCGACAACGCCGACGAGATCACCGCGCAGCTGTCGGAGGAGCTGGCGCAGCGCGTCGCGTCCGCCGGGGTCGACATCATCGAGTCCCGGATCACCCGGCTGGCGTACGCGCCGGAGATCGCGCAGGCGATGCTGCGCCGGCAGCAGGCCGGCGCGGTCGTGGCGGCGCGGCAGCGGATCGTGGAGGGCGCGGTCGGCATGGTGCAGCTCGCGCTCGACCGGCTGGACGAGGAGAACGTCGTGGAACTGGACGAGGAGCGCAAGGCGGCGATGGTGAGCAACCTGCTGGTCGTGCTGTGCGCCGACCGGGACGCCCAGCCGGTGGTCAACGCCGGCAGCCTCTACCAGTGACCGCGCGTAGCAGTGGCGGAGCGGAAGAAGATCCTGCTGCGGCTCGACCCGGCCGTGCACGACGCGCTGGCCCGGTGGGCGGGGGACGAGCTGCGCAGCACCAACGCGCAGATCGAGTTCCTGCTGCGGCGGGCGCTCGCCGACGCGGGCCGGATGCCGGGGTCGGCGGAGCGGATGCGGGGGCCGGGCCGGCCGCGCAGGCGGCCGCGGCCCCCGGACGGTGACGGAAACGGGGACGGGGACGGGCGCTGGCCCGCGGACGAGGACGACCCGCCGGGCGGCGGGAGCGAGGACTAGCCATGGTCGAGGTTCCGGAGTCGCTGCCGGCGCGCATGTACCTGCTGGCGTACGACCTGAGGAAGCAGAAGATGACCAGCGGGGGCGCGCGGCTCGGCTACGTGCTGCGCGGCGCCGCGCTGACCGAGCTGTACCTGGACGGGCGGCTGCAGGAGGAGCGGCGCCGCCCCGTCCCGGGCACGCCGGGCGACGACCCGTACGGGGTGGCGGCGCAGATCGCGGCGTCCCGGCCCCGGTCCTGGCAGCACTGGGTGCGGACGGACGCCAAGGCCATCGTGGAGACGGTCCGGGACGAGCTGGAGCGGGACGGCTGGATCCGGGTTCGCCGCACCCGGGTGCTCGGGCTCGTCCCGCGGCACGAGGTCACGGTGAAGGACCCGCGGGTCGTGAAGGAGCTGTGGGGCGGCGCGTCGTCGGCGCTGCGGGGGCGGCCGGTGGCGCATGTCAACAGCTACGACGCGGCGGCGGTGGCGCTCGCGGCGGCGGGCGGGCTCGGCTCGGTGCTGCCGCGCCCCGACCGGCGGCGCTACCGGCGGCGGATCGCGGAGCTGACCGCGCGCAGCGGCCCGGCGGCGCCCGCCGTCCGCAAGCTGATCCGGAGCATGGACGCGGCGGCCGCCGCCGGCTGACCGGCGCGCCATTGCGGTTTCCTACAAGATCCGGGGGTCCCGGTTTGTATCGGGCCCCACCGGCGGCGGGGGCCGCGCGGCCCATAGCCTTCTCGGACATGGACCCCGAGCGCCTTGTCTATCCGCTGATGAAGTACGTCGTCATGGGACCCGCCATGCGCGTCGCGTTCCTGCCCCGGGTGAGCGGGGTGCGGCACGTCCCGCGGACCGGGCCGGTGATCATCGCGGCGAACCACCTGGCGTTCCTCGACTCGTTCGCGGTGCCGCTGATCCTGCCGCGCCGGGTCCACTTCCTCGGCAAGCACGAGTACTTCACCGGGGCGGGGATGAAGGGGCGCGCCACGGCGACGTTCTTCCGCGGCGTCGGGGCGATCGCGGTCGACCGGTCCGGCGGGCGGGCGGCGCTGGACGCGCTCGACGCCGCGGCGGCGGTGCTGGCGCGCGGCGGCGTGTTCGCCATCCACCCCGAGGGCACCCGCTCCCCCGACGGGCGGCTCTACCGGGGCCGCACGGGGGTGGCGCGGCTCGCGATGCGGACCGGGGCGCCCGTCGTCCCGGTCGGGATCACCGGCACCGACCGGGTGCAGCCGCGCGGGCGGGCCGTCCCGCGGCCGGGCCGGATCGGGCTGCGCGTCGGCCCGCCGATGGACTTCCGGGGCCGGGACGAGGGCGTCCCGCGCGGCAAGGCCGCCCGGCAGGTCACCGACGAGATCATGGAGGCGATCCAGGCGCTGTCGGGCCAGGAGTACGTGGACGACTACGCGCCCCGCCCCACCGAGCCGGCGTGACGGCCCGGCCGTCCCCCGCATGTTTGAGCGCGACCGAAAGGGCACGATTCAGGGGGACCGACGGAGATGATGTGGAAATCAGCCTGGACCTCCTGCTCCCCCGGGACGCCGCGAGCGTCCCGGCCACGCGGAGGCTCCTGGACGCGGCGCTCGCCGCACTCGGGGTCGAGGACCACATCCGCGACGACATCGAGATGATGCTGACCGAGGCGTGCAGCAACGTGATCAGGCACGCCGAGCACGGCGCCCGCTACACGGTGCGCGCCACCATCCAGGACCGCCGCTGCACCATCAAGGTCATCGACTCGGGCACCGGGTTCGACGCCGGGCGCGTCCCGCTGCCCGACCCGTCGGCCGAGCACGGCCGCGGACTGCTGATCATGCGGTCGCTGGCCGACGACGTGCGGTTCTGCTCGTTCCCCGAGGACGGCGCGCTGGTCGCGCTGGAGAAGCGGCTGTCCTACGGCGAGGACAGCCTCGGCGGCCTGCTCACCGCGGACAGCGTCCTCGCCGACGCCTTCCCGGAGGGCGACGAGTTCGCCGACCGGATGTTCGACCTGGCGCGGGCCGGCGACACCGGGCGGCTCGTCGGCTACGTGGACGCCGGGGCGCCGGTGAACCTGGCCAACGAGCGGGGCGACACGCTCCTCATGCTCGCCGCGTACCACGGCCACCCGGAGACCGTCCGGGCCCTCGCCGCGCGCGGCGCCGACCCCGAGCGCGCCAACGACCGCGGCCAGCGGCCCCTCGCGGGCGCGGTGTTCAAGAAGGAGACGGCCGTGGTGCGGGCCCTGCTGGACGCGGGCGCCGACCCGCGGGCGGGGTCGCCGTCGGCCGCCGAGACCGCGCGGATGTTCGGCGACGCGGAGTTCCTCGCCTGGTTCGACGAGGTCGCGCCCCCGCCCGCGTGAGTCAGCGCGGCGCGATCCCGTTGGCGGCGGCCGCGGCGGTGGGCGACGGCTCGTCCACGACCACGCGGTGGTGCCAGTACGGCGGCGCGATGCCCTCCTCGCGGAGCGTGCGGTGCAGGCGCTTGAGGAACTCGTGCTTGATCGCGAACTGGTCGCCGAACTCGCTGGACCGCAGGATCACGTGGAAGCCGACCGAGGCGTCGTTGAAGTCGTCGAACCGCACCAGGACGTTGCAGTCGGCGACGCCGCCCTGCACGTCGTTCATGACGTCGTGGCCGACCTTGACGAGCATCTCCTCCACGGCGTCGAGGTCGACCTCGTAGGGCACCTTCGCGTACACCATGACCGACATGTCCTGCGCGGGCCGGTGGTAGTTGGTGAGGATCGTGTCGGAGAACCGCTGGTTCGGGATGACCTCGATGTTGTCGGACAGCGTCCGGATGGAGGTGTTGCGCCAGTTGATGTCGACGACGTACCCCTCCTGGCCGGTGGCCAGCTTGATGTAGTCGCCGGGCTCGATCGTCTTGGACGCGAGGACGTGCACGCCCGCGAACAGATTCGCGAGCGTGTCCTGCAGGGCCAGCGCGACCGCGAGACCGCCGACGCCCAGGGCGCCGAGCAGCGGCGTGATGGACACCCCGATGCTCTGCAGCATCACCAGGACGCCGACGCCGAGCACGATCACCCGGGTGATGTTCGCGAAGATCGTGACGTTCGCGGCGACGCCCTGCCGGGCCAGCGCGATCGAGGTCACCGACGCGGCGATCAGCCGGGCCAGCGCCAGCGACACCACCAGGATCGTCACCGCGGTGAGGATCTTGGCGGTGACGTCCAGGGTGCCGCGCGGCAGCTCCAGCACCTTCGCCGCCGTCCACAGCCCGAGCAGCACCGCGAGCGGCATCGCCAGGTCGCGGATCAGGCGGGCGGCGAGGTCGTCCCAGGCCCACCGGGTGTCGCCCGCCCGCCGGGTCAGCCGCCCGGTCAGCAGCCGCAGGAGGACGGCGATCGCCAGTGCCGCCGCCATCACGACGGCGGCGGCGATGACGCGCGTCCAGCTCAGGTCGCCCAGGTCACCCATGACGCGTGTAACTCTCCCAACGGGGGCCATCACCGGCCGAGCCGGCCGAATCCGGCCCGTAAGATCCCGATTTGCCGAGTTGCGTGTCCCGATCGTAGTGAAGCCGCGGTGTGCTCCGCGGCGTATCGCGGGACATGTGGCCGCGGGGTCGCCGGATGTGGCGGATACGATCGATCACGTGGTAGCCGTGGGAATGATGCGCCGGCTGGGGGTCACGGCGCTGGGACTGCGCAACGGCCCCCACCGGGTGACCGTCGAGCGCGACCTCGCCGTCCCCGCCGCCGACGGAGTGACGCTGCTGGCCGACCGGTACGCCCCGGTGGGCGTCGACGGGGCGCCCGTCGTGCTCGTCCGGTCCCCCTACGGGCGGCGCGGCCCGTTCGGGCTGATGTGCGGGCAGGCGTTCGCGTCCCACGGGTTCCAGGCGGTGGTGCAGAGCGTCCGCGGCGGCTTCGGGTCCGGCGGCGTCTTCGAGGCCCTCGACGAGCGCGAGGACGGCCTCGCCACCATCGAGTGGCTGAAGTCGCAGCCCTGGTTCGGCGGGACGTTCGCGATGCACGGCCCGAGCTACCTCGGCTACGTGCAGTGGGCCGTCGCCGCCGAGGCCGGACCGGAGCTGAAGGCCCTGTCGATGCAGGTCACCGCCTCCACGTTCCGGGACGCGGTCAACGTCGGCGGCACCTTCGCGCTGGAGTCCGCGCTGATCTGGGTCGACCTGACCGCGCGGATGAAGAACTCCCTCTCCGGCATCACGACCGGCATCATGTCGCCGCGCCGCGCCCGCCGCGCCACCCTGTCCGGGCGCCCGATCGCCGAGCTCGACCGGCTCGCGACCGGCGCGCAGCAGCGCTTCTTCCAGGACCTCCTCGTCAACGGGCCCGACACCCCGTTCTGGGACAAGCGCGACTTCAGCCCCACCGTGTCGAAGGTCACCGCGCCGGTGAACATGACGGGCGGCTGGTACGACATCTTCCTGCCCTGGCAGATGAAGGACTACGCGGCCCTGCGCGCCGCCGGCCGCCGCCCGTACCTGACGATCGGCCCCTGGTTCCACGCCGACCAGCGGATGATGCGGGGCTCGGTCGCCGACTCCATCGCCTGGTTCCGCGCCCACCTCCTCGACGACCCGTCCGGGCTGCGCGAGAACCCCGTTCGGCTCTACATCACCGGCGCGGACGAGTGGCGCGAGTTCCCCGACTGGCCCGTCCCCGGCATGCGCGAGGAGCGCTGGCACCTGCAACCCGCCGGTGCGCTGTCGACCGACGCCCCGCCCGAGTCCGACCCCGACGCCTACCGCTACGACCCGAACCACCCGACGCCGTTCCTCGGCGGGCCGACGCTGCTCGGGGAGACCCGCCCGTCCACCGACCAGAAGCGGCTGGAGCGCCGCCGGGACGTCCTCACCTACACCTCGGCCGTGCTGGACGACGACCTGGAGATCATCGGCCCGGTCACCGCCGACCTGCACATCCGCTCGAACCGGGAGCACACCGACTTCGTCGTCCGGCTCTGCGACGTCACCCCGGACGGCGCGTCGCTCAACCTCTGCGAGGGCATGCGGCGGCTCGTCCCCGGCACCCCGGAGGCCGGCGCTGACGGGGTGCGCCGCGTCGCCGTCGAGCTCTGGCCCGCCGGGCACCGCTTCCGCCGCGGCCACCGCGTCCGCGTCCAGGTCGCGAGCGGCGCCTACCCGCGCGTCGCCCGCAACTCCGGCACCGGCGCCCCCATCGGCACCGCCACCGAGATGCTCACCGCCGACCAGGAGATCTTCCACGACCCCGGCCGGCCGTCCGCCATCACGCTCCCGGTCGTCTCCTGACGGGCGCGGCCCCCGGCGGCCCTAGCGGGCGCGGGCCCCTAGCGAGCCCCTAGCGAGCGCGGAGGGCGGCGAGGGCCTTGTCGGCGTGCACGTTCATGCGGACCTCGCTCTTGACCACGGCGAGGACGCGGCGGTCGGTGCCGATGACGAACGTCTGGCGCCGGGTGGGCAGCAGCGCCACCCCGCGCTTGACGCCGAAGCGGGCGCGGACCTCGCCGGACGGGTCCGACAGCAGCGGGTAGCCGAGGGAGTGCCGGTCGGCGAACTCCTTCTGCTTGGCGACCGGGTCGGCGCTGACGCCGACCGGGTGGGCGCCCGCCTCGGCGAGTTCGGCGACCAGGTCGCGGAAGTGGCACGCCTCGGCGGTGCAGCCGGGGGTCAGCGCGGCGGGATAGAAGAACAGGACCACCGGCCCCTTCTCCAGGAGGCCGGTCAGGGTGCGGGGCTCGCCCGTCTCGTCGGGCAGCTCGAAATCGTCAACGACGTCACCGACGTTCATGGCAGGAACCTAGCGGAGCAGGTCCGCGATGGCACCGGGGGCCCAGGCCCCGCGGGCGCCCGGCCGCCCGGCCAGGTAGGACGCGGCGCGGGCGGCGGGCCAGCCGTGGGCCTCCCGCAGGCCGTTGCCGAGCATGGCCAGGTAGGCGGCGGTCGGCGCGTTCGGCGGCGCGGGACGGGGCGCGGTGAAGGTCAGCATGGGGCGGCCCGCCCGCTCGCCCACCTTCAGGACGGTCTCGTAGCGGCCGGGCCCGAGGCACTGGCGGCCGCTCGCCAGCGCCTCGGAGAGGTCGTGGTCGGTTCCGGCGTCGCCGTGCATCTCCTGGGACAGGACGTCGCAGAACTGGCGGCGGGTGAGCAGGTAGGCGCGGGCGGCGGCGCGGCCGGGCAGCTCCGGGTCGTAGAAGGCCATCCCGCCGCCCCAGGTCAGGGACGTGTGCGCGAAGTAGATCCCGCCGGGGACCGTGATCGACTGCTCGGCGCGGGCGGGCCGGGGGTCGCGGCAGCCGGCGTAGCGGCGGGCGGCGCCGCGGGGACGCCCGCCGGCGAGGTAGCAGTGGAACCTCTCCCGGTAGAGGTTCGAGCCGTAGGCCACGTACCAGATCGGTTCGTCACTCATCTGGTCCAGTATTCCCGCAGGTCGGTGGTGTTTTCATGGGGTCGAGCCGGGCCCGATGCCGTTTCGCCAGGTTTGACAGTGAGTGCGGGCGGAAATGAAACTGGCCGAGCAGGTGTCTACGACGCAGATACCTCCGTGCTTCCCCTGTGTTGTCCCGGAGGATCCGTCATGCATCGCTCGCTCAACATCGCACTCGTGTCCGCCTCCGACCTCGACGGCGAACACCTGCAGTCAATCCACGTCCGGGATCTCGCTCGCTCGCTCACCCGCCCGCTCGTCTCGGACGGGGAGCCGAATCAGGTCACGGTCTACGCGCGGCGCCAGGACAAGGCCGCCCGCGGCCGGGCCAGGCTCGCGCCGGGCGCCACCCTGGTCCACCTCGACGCCGGGCCGGCCCGCCCGCTGCCGGACGAGGAGCTGCTGGCGCACATCCGCGACTTCGCGGACGGGCTGCGCCGGCGCTGGTCCGGTGCGGGGCGCCCCGACATCGTGCACGCGCACGGCTGGATCGGCGGCCTCGCCGCCTGCGCCGTCGCGCGCGAGCTGGACATCCCGTTCGCGCAGAGCTACCACGGGGTGGCCGCGACCGAGCGCCGCGCCGGGCACCGCGTGCACCCGCACCGCGACCGGCTGGAGAAGGCCATCGGGCGGGACGCCGACCTCGTCCTCGCCGGGCACGCCGAGGAGGCCGGGCAGGTCGTGCGGATGGGCGTGCCGCGCCCGTCGGTCGCGGTCGTCCCCTACGGCGTGGACGGCGACCACTTCGCCCAGGTCGGCCCGGCGATGCCGCACGGCGGCCGGCCCCGCCTGGTGATGGTGTGCGACGACCTGGAGACCGGGGACGTCGCCACCGCGCTGCGCGCCCTCGTGCACGTCCCGGACGCCGAGCTGGCCGTCGCCGGCGGCCCGCAGCGCGAGGACCTGGAGAGCGACCAGGGCGTGCACCGGCTGCGCCTGCTCGCCAAGGAGCTGCACGTCGCCGACCGGGTGATCTTCCTCGGCCGGCTGCCGCACAAGAACCTGCCGAAGCTGCTGCGGACCGCGAGCCTGGTGCTCTGCCTCGCGCCGCACGAGCCGTGCCCGTCGGTGCCGTTGGAGGCCATGGCGTGCGGCGTGCCCGTCGTCGCGACCCCGGCCGGCGGGAACGCCGACGAGGTCCTCGACCACATCACCGGGCTGCACGTCCCGGCGGGGCGGCCCGTCGTGATCGGCCGCGCCGTCCGGCACCTGCTGGCCGAGGAGACGACGCTGCACGGCTACTCGATCGCCGCCGCCGACCGCGCCCGCTCCCGCTACTCGCTGGAGCGGATCGCCGCCGAGACGCTGCGCGCCTACCTGAAGGTGCTCCCCGCGCCCGAGCCCGAGCCGGCGGACGAGGAGGAGACGGCGGAGCACGAGGCCGACAAG